>CAYMTP010000001.1:0-66452 GCA_964393435.1 uncultured Lachnobacterium sp.
TTTATCTGCCATGAATGTTCTCCCTTCGTTTTGTTACCAATATATTTATCACTCTCTTCTAGGGGAATTTAGGAAAACTTTGTCGACAAGCAATCTATCCAAGCAAGAGTTAAATATAAATTTGGCGACGCCCTTTCTTCTGCTTTGCAATACATATGTCTCTGTATCTTGGATGCATTTTCGAACCTTTAAGGGAAACACTTTTATTTCTTGAGGCACAGTGCTTGCTTATATTTTATGTCTGGCATAGCTTTTACTATTTGCAGGAATATGTCCGTGTGCAACAGACACCATATTCCTATTTCTGTTTCTCTAATGTGGCAGTCTTATAAAGTTGCTATTAACATGAGCCATGCAAAAACTCCGCACAAAAACGGTGCGTCAGACAGTTTGCATGGCTCATGACATTTTATAATCCTGCCACATAAGAGAAACGACGAAATACTCATAAGGGTGTCCTTTTGCACACGGACATATTCCTGCAAATTGTAAAACTTTTGACAGACAGAATAAATCAAAAAAGCAAGCACTGTGTTTCTTAGAAATTAAGTGTTTTTCTTAACCGAGAGAAAATGCATCCAAGATACAGAGACATATGTATTGCAAAATAAAAAATAAGGGCGTCGCCAAATTTATATTTACATACTTGTTTGGAATGGTTGTCTCTGAAAAAGAACTTGCCAAATGCACCATATGTGTTTATTATACATATTTGGTTTTATATTGTGGATTTTTCACATGCAAAAAGAAAGAAGGTTTCTTATGAAAATAACGAGAGAAGATATTCGTAATATAGCAATCATTGCTCACGTTGACCATGGTAAAACAACACTTGTAGATGAACTTTTAAAACAGAGTGGTGTTTTCCGCGAAAATCAGGAGGTTCAGGAACGTGTCATGGACTCCAATGATATTGAGCGCGAACGAGGAATTACGATTTTGTCCAAAAATACTGCCGTACAATATAAAGATATAAAAATCAACATTATTGACACGCCTGGTCATGCGGACTTCGGTGGCGAAGTAGAACGAGTTTTGAAAATGGTAAATGGTGTCGTTTTGGTCGTAGATGCATTTGAAGGCACCATGCCTCAGACCAAATTCGTACTGATGAAAGCATTAGCTTTAGACCTGCCAGTTATCGTTTGTATTAATAAAATCGACCGTCCAGAAGCAAGACCAGATGAAGTAATTGACGAAGTATTGGAATTATTCATGGATTTAGATGCTTCTGACGAACAGCTGGACTGTCCATTTGTATTCGCATCCGCAAGAAACGGATACGCTATGTTGGATGTAAACGATGAGAGAAAGGATATGACACCTCTCTTTGAAACCATCGTAAACTACATCCCTGGCCCAACTGGTGACCCTGAGGCAAACACCCAGGTTCTTATTAGTACCATCGACTACAATGAATATGTAGGCCGTATCGGTGTAGGTAAAGTAGATAACGGCGTAATTAAAGTAAATCAGGAAGCTGTTGTGGTAAACCATCACGAGCCTGATAAACAAACCAAGGTTCGTATCAGCAAACTTTATGAATTTGATGGATTAAATAAAGTAGATGTAACCGAAGCTTCTGTCGGCTCCATCGTAGCGATTTCAGGCATCTCAGATATTCACATCGGTGATACCATCTGTTCCCCAGAAAGCCCTGAAGCGATTCCTTTCCAGAAGATTTCAGAACCAACCATTGCTATGAACTTTATCGTAAACGATAGCCCACTGGCTGGACAGGAAGGTAAGTATGTAACCTCCCGTCACATTCGCGAAAGACTTTACCGCGAATTAAATACTGACGTATCGCTTCGTGTAGAAGACACAGATTCGCCAGACAGTTTGAAGGTGTCCGGACGTGGTGAACTTCACTTGTCCGTTCTTATTGAAAACATGCGTCGTGAAGGCTATGAATTTGCCGTAAGTAAAGCAGAGGTATTATATAAGGAAGATGAACATGGTAAAAAATTAGAACCAATGGAAATCGCTTATGTAGATGTCCCTGATGAATTTACAGGCTCAGTTATTTCTAAACTACAGCAGCGTAAAGGCGAGCTTCAAAACATGGGCTCTATCGCAGGTGGCTACACCCGTATCGAATTCCGTATTCCATCCCGTGGCCTTATCGGCTACCGTGGCGACTTTATGACAGATACAAAGGGAAATGGTATTATCAACACCATCTTTGATGGCTATGACTATTACCGTGGAGATATTGACTATCGTGCAACTGGATCACTCATCGCCTTTGAAGATGGAGAATCCGTAACCTATGGACTTTTCTCTGCACAGGACCGCGGGACCCTTTTCATTGGACCAGGAGAAAAAGTTTACTCCGGTATGGTAATCGGTCAATGTTCACGTGCAGAAGATATCGAACTAAACGTTTGTAAGAAAAAACATCTTACCAACACCCGCTCCTCTTCCGCAGACGAAGCCCTTACTTTGGTACCACCTCGTATCCTTAGCCTAGAGCAGGCTTTAGACTTCATCGACACCGATGAACTACTCGAGGTAACACCAAAAAGTCTTCGTATTAGAAAACGTATTCTTGATCCGACACTTAGAAAACGTGCAGCGTTCAAAGCAAAACAGCAGGGTTAATTTCCCTGCTGTTTTTTTGCTGCTTCTTCTGCAAGCTTTCTCTTCTTCTCTCTCTTCTCTTGATACATCTTCTGGTCCGCCTGTTCGATAACTTCATCTAAGCTAGTAATCTCTCTCGCTTTCCATTTTGAAACACCCATACTTGCAGACAATGTAAATGGATGTTTACCAGAATCATTTACTTCCTTGATATCATCGTGAATCGATTCTATTACACGGTCTACCTTGTAAGCATCCTTGTCCTTATATCCGCCAAAGAGCACAAATTCATCGCCACCATATCTCATACCCAACATTTCACCAGATACATTTTTATGTACTATACTTCCGATTTCACGAATCATTAAGTCACCAATTTCGTGTCCTAAGTTATCGTTTGCAGCCTTTAAACCATCTGCATCCATAAAAATGATAAACACATTCATATCATCTGCCTTAAAGTGATCCATCATACTCTTTGCTTCGTAGGAAAAACCAGAACGGTTGTAAAGCATGGTCAAATTATCATAACACCACATGCCATTCAAGCGGTCTACCGCATCCTTTAAAAGCATTCTCTGTCTTACGTTTTCCAGACCAACACCAATTTCCATCAGCATCGAATAATATAAACCACTTGCAACTACACTATCCACACGCTGACAAACCGCATAACCAAAACAACAATTATGATAAAAAATCTGATTGACTACAAAAGTGTTACCTCCTGACTTAGTACGACATTCCTCTGGAAGTACAAAGCCTTTTGGAAACTTCTTATAAGATACAAACTCTCCCTTTTCATAGGCAATTGCCACATCGATATATTCTGTGTAATCATCATTAACATCTAATACATCAATATTGCGTCCCAGATTTCGTTCTGGCAAAGCAAATACCTGGTCTAGATCACAGGCACACAAATAGAACTTTTCTATCCCTATCTGTGGAACATACTGCTTCATAACATCAAATAATTGTTCCGGTCTGGCTGCCTTTGCAAAGTCTGCAGTCATACCTCGTACCACATCTGCCATAAATATGGTGTCTCGCTGTTGTATGATATATTTGTGTTTTACTGTCTCGATCAATTCTTCCAGGCCTAAAACATCATCTGCCCTAGGTGTGCAGCCACAACTCTCTCTATATTTCATCGTACATGGGAGGCTATAATAATCCAAATCCTTACCATTTAACAATTCCATAATTTCTAAGATAGCCTTATAACCAACATCTTTTTGACTCTTATCTACTGTGGTCAGTGAAGGGCGATCCAACTGAGAACGCTCACCATTGTCAAACCCAGCTATTTTCACATCTTCTGGTATCTGATATCCTGCCTTCCTAAACACATCCATAATTCCATGAGCCATGTCATCATTTCCGCAAATGATTGCCTCTGGATGCTTTCCTTCTGCCAAAATCTGTTCCCCAATCATGATACCGCTTTCCATTGTAAACGCACCTTCATATACGTTACCCTCATCAAAAGGCATCCCATTTTTCACCATAGCATCCTGAAATGCCATATAACGTTTACGTGCCTCACTACTGGCAACGGTAGCACCACTTACATATATAATATTAGTATAACCATGGTACAGGAAATGCTCCACCATCTCGTACTCTGCTTCGTAACTATCAATAGCTACACAGCTCATGCCATCCACTTTTCGGTCAACACTTACCATAGGTTTTCCAAGTTCATTTAGGTCCTTTATAATTTTATCCAATGCATAGGGATTATGTATGGTATTTGGAACTAAAACAACACCATCAAATTTATCAAATTCTGGCAGCTTAAGTACCTGTGTAGCTGCGATAAGACTTTCCTCTGTCTCACGAGTTCCTACATAATTAGTAAACACGAAAAGATTGCAGTCAAACTCTTTGGCCGCTATTTCCATACCTTCTAATATTTTTTTCTGATTATCTAAGTTAATTGCGCCTAATACTACTGCAATCTGTTTAATCATTTCTACTTCTCCTTGTTCCCTATGAAAATTCTTATTTCGTAAACTCCAATACTTCTTTATATTTTAAATTTCCGCCAAACAAATCCAACGCACTACCAATCGTCACATTTAGTTTTTCTCTTCCAAGCTCTTTTATCTTCTCTAAATCTGTAAAATCATGTACTCCGCCAGCATATGTAATTGGAAGTTTCCCCCATTCTCCCAATAACGCCACCAGCTCTGTCTGGATTCCACTTTGCTTACCTTCTACATCTACCGCATGAATTAAATATTCATCACAATACTGAGATAGCTTATCCAAAAGTTTTAGGCTTACCTTTTCGGATGTAAACTTTTGCCAACGATCCGTTACAATGTAGTACCCTGGCTCTGCCCCCTCCGGAACATTTTCTTTTCCAAGATATCTGCAGGACAAATCCAGTACCACATGCTCTTTTCCCACAGCAGCTACCAGTTTCTCCAAATTCTCATAATTGATTTTTCCATCTTTAAAAACATACGAAGTAACGATTACATGACTGGCTCCTTCCTTTATATAATAAGGAGCATTCTCTGCGGTAATTCCACCACCAATCTGTAAACCGCCCGGATATGCATGCAACGCTTCTACCGCTTGCTTCTTCGTCTCTTCATAATATTCACTATCCACTGCGTTTAGTAAAATGATATGCCCGCCAGTCACTTTATCTTCTTTATACATATCAGCATAAAAAGCAGCAGTCTTCTCTGCTACAAAGTTTTCTACCGCTTCATTATTTTGATCTCGCAAACTGCTTCCTACAATCTGCTTTACTTTTCCATTGTGTATATCAATACAAGGTCTAAATTGCATTTTTTTTAGGACATTTCGTCCATGCCTTTCCAAAAAATAAAATTTGTAATATAATTGTCTATACAAATATCATGATTTGACATAATTTTAACACATTAATAGAGTTCTGTGAAGTTATCTTTTATACAATTTGTATCTTGACACAGACATATTAATTTGTTATCATCTATCAAATTACAAATTTGAAACAAAAAACATTATATTTATAAAGAAAGCGAGGATATTAAAATGGGTACTATTATCGGCGAAGGAATCACATTTGACGACGTTCTCTTAGTTCCACAGTATTCTGAAGTTACACCAAACATGATTGACTTGAGAACTCACTTAACAAAGAAGATCGTACTTAACATTCCTATGATGAGTGCAGCGATGGATACTGTTACAGAATCCAAGATGGCTATCGCAATGGCTAGACAGGGTGGTATCGGTATTATTCATAAGAATATGTCTATTGAAGAACAGGCTGACGAGGTTGATAAAGTAAAACGTTCGGAAAACGGCGTTATTACTGATCCATTTTCATTATCACCAGAACATACATTAAAAGACGCTGATGAATTAATGGCAAAATTCAAAATTTCAGGCGTTCCTATTACAGAAGGAACCAAATTAGTTGGTATTATCACCAACCGTGACCTGAAATTTGAAACAGACTTCTCTAAAAAGATTAAAGAATCAATGACTTCTGAAGGCTTAATCACAGCAAAAGAAGGCATTACATTAGAAGAAGCTAAGAAAATTCTTGCAAAAGCTAGAAAAGAAAAACTTCCAATCGTAGATGACGACTTCAACTTAAAAGGACTCATCACAATCAAGGATATTGAAAAACAGATTAAGTACCCATTATCTGCAAAAGACGAAAAAGGCCGTCTCCTTTGTGGTGCTGGTGTAGGTATTACAGCTAACATGATGGAACGTATAGATGCTTTGGTAAAAGCTAACGTTGACGTTATCGTAGTTGACTCAGCTCATGGTCATTCTAAGAACATCATCGATGCTGTTAAGAAAATTAAAGAAGCTTATCCAGACCTTCAGGTTATCGCTGGTAACATCGCTACAGGTGCTGCTACAAAAGCTCTTATTGAAGCTGGTGCTGATGCAGTTAAGGTTGGTATCGGACCTGGTTCTATCTGTACCACACGTATCGTTGCTGGTATCGGTGTTCCACAGATTTCAGCAGTTATGGATTGCTACGAAGTTGCAAAAGAATATGGTATTCCACTTATCGCTGATGGTGGTATCAAATACTCTGGCGATATGACAAAAGCAATCGCAGCTGGTGCTAACGTATGTATGCTTGGTTCTATGTTCGCAGGCTGTGACGAAGCTCCTGGTACATTCGAATTATATCAGGGACGTAAATTCAAAGTATACCGTGGTATGGGTTCTATCGCAGCTATGGAAAATGGTAGTAAAGACCGTTACTTCCAGACAGATGCTAAGAAACTCGTTCCAGAAGGTGTTGAAGGACGTGTTGCTTACAAGGGAACATTGGAAGATACTGTATTCCAGTTAGTTGGTGGTATCCGTTCTGGTATGGGTTACTGTGGTTGCCCAACTATCGAAGACTTAAAAGAAAAAGGTCAGTTCGTTAAGATTTCAGCAGCTTCCTTAAAAGAAAGTCATCCACATGACATTCAGATTACCAAAGAAGCTCCAAACTACAGTACAGAAAACTAAAAAACATAAACAAGAGGGTTGCTCAGCAGCCCTCTTTTTATACAAATTTTACTATTCATTAATTGCTTTTATATGATTTTCATGATATATTAGGTTCTACATAACTATAGAAATTTTTTCAAAAGAAAGAGGTAAAATTTTATGGAATTTGGGCCCGGGCATATAGGCCAATTAGTATGTATCTTAATTTTAGTATTTTTATCGGCTTTTTTCTCATCCTCTGAGACCGCCCTTGTAACTGTAAACAAAATCCGAATGAAGAATTTGGCAGAAAACGGTGACAAACGTGCCGCAAAGGTTCTAAAAGTAACCAGTGACAGTGGTAAAATGCTTTCTGCAATCCTCATCGGTAACAATATTGTTAATCTTTCTGCATCTTCTATTGCAACAATTCTCGCTATTGATATCTTCGGTGATATTGGTTCCGGTATTGCAACAGGTGTTTTAACTATCATTATTCTTATCTTCGGTGAAGTTTCACCAAAGACCATGGCAACAATTAAAGCAGATTCAATGGCACTTGCTATTGCAGGAATTATTGACATTTTAATGTTTGTACTGACACCAGTAATCTTTATTATCAATAAACTTGCATCGGGTGTTTTGTTCTTACTTCGCGTGAATCCAAGCGAAACAGACAAAGCCATGACCGAAGATGAAATCCGTACTATCGTTGACGAGAGTCAGGAAAGTGGAGCCATTGAAGATGAAGAACGTGAAATGATTCATAACGTATTCGACTTTGGCGATTCTCTTGCAAAAGAAGTTATGATTCCACGTATCGATATGACCTTTGTTCAAGCAGATGCAACCTTTGAAGAGTTAATCGACATTTACCGCGAAAACAAGTACACTCGTCTTCCTGTATATGAAGAATCCACCGACCATGTCATCGGTATCATCAATATGAAAGACGTAATCCTTATCGAAAATGAAGAAGCCTTTTCGATTCGCGATATTATTCGTGAGCCATATTTTACATATGAGCACAAAAATACCGCAGATTTGTTTGTAGAAATGCGTAAAGCATCCATTCCACTTGCTATCGTCCTGGATGAATATGGTGTAACCGCTGGTCTTGTAACCTTAGAAGACCTCTTGGAAGAAATCGTAGGTGAAATTCGTGATGAATACGATAGTGATGAAGAGGATGCTATCGAGCAGCTTAGCGAATATGAATATATGATTTTAGGCTCTACCAATTTGGATGATGTAAACGATGCGTTAGATTTAGAATTTGAATCCGACGATTATGATACTATTGGAGGATATTGCCTCCAGCTTTTAGACCACCTTCCAGAAGAAAACGAAACCCTCTTTACAGAAGATGGTGTGGTTATCAAAATCAAAGAAGTAGACAAGAATCGTATTGAACGCATTTATATTCGTGTTCCAGAAAAAAATTCAGAAACAAACGAAAATTAAAAGAAATTATGGCTGTCCACTTATTGTGGGCGGCCTTTTTAATGCACTTTTTACATATGCGTAAATATAAATTTGGCAACGCCCTTTCTTCTGCTTTGAAATACATATGTCTCTGTATCTTGGATGCATTTTCGAACCTTTAAGGGAAACACTTTTATTTCTTGAGGCACAGTGCTTGCTTATATTTTATGTCTGGCATAGCTTTTACTATTTGCAGGAATATGTCCGTGTGCAACAGACACCATATTCCTATTTCTGTTTCTCTAATGTGGCAGTCTTATAAAGTTGCTATTAACATGAGCCATGCAAAAACTCCGCACAAAAACGGTGCGTCAGACAGTTTGCATGGCTCATGACATTTTATAATCCTGCCACATAAGAGAAACGACGAAATACTCATAAGGGTGTCCTTTTGCACACGGACATATTCCTGCAAATTGTAAAACTTTTGACAGACAGAATAAATCAAAAAAGCAAGCACTGTGTTTCTTAGAAATTAAGTGTTTTTCTTAACCGAGAGAAAATGCATCCAAGATACAGAGACATATATATTGCAAAATAAAAAATAAGGGCGTCGACAAATTTATATTTATGCATATATGAAATGAAAGAAAAAGGCCGCCCACTATAAGTGGACAGCCATAATTTCTATCATTTTATTTTGTTTCCAGTATTTTGTTTACAGAGGATAAGCGTACACAAACCACAAATACTTCTGCCGCCTTTCTAAGCTCTTCCAAAGAAGGGAAGGTTGGGGCGATACGAATCGTGCTGTCTTTTGGGTCTTTTCCGTATGGGAATGGAGCTCCTGCACCTGTCATGGTTACGCCTGCTTCCTTACATTTCCCGATGATATCCTTAGCACAGCCTTCTAAGCTTTCGAAGCAGATGAAATATCCGCCCACTGGATTTACCCATGTACCAATACCACGGCTCTTGATTTCTGCAGTCATAAGTTCGTCTAACATTTCGAATTTTGGACGCATGATATCTGCCTGTTTCATCATGTGCTGCTTAATACCATCAAAGTTCTTAAAGTATAAAGCATGACGACGCTGGTTGGTCTTGTCATATCCGATAGTCTGAATCGTCAGTTGTTTTTTGATATCTGCAATATTGTTTGGTGAAGCTGCAAGTGCTGCAATACCTGCACCAGGGAAGGTTACCTTACTGGTTGAGCAAAATTCAAATACCATATCTGGATTGCCTGCTTCTTCACATTCTGCAAGAATATTCAAAATTACATCCTGTTTATCTTCATATAAATGATGTACGCAATATGCATTGTCCCAGAAAATACGGAAATCTGGTGCTGCTGGTTTTAAACGAGCGAAACGAAGTACTGTTTCGTCTGAATAGGATGTACCAGATGGGTTTGCATATTTTGGCACACACCAGATACCTTTTACTGCTGGATCATTATTTACATATTCTTCTACCATATCCATATCTGGACCATCTGCATAGAGAGGGATGTTAATCATTTCGATACCAAAAAGCTCTGTAATAGCGAAATGTCTGTCATAACCTGGTACTGGACAAAGAAACTTTACCTTATCCAATTTACACCAAGGTGTATTACCACAATATCCCAAAACCATAGCTCTTGAAATCTGATCATACATAATGTTTAAGCTGGAGTTACCATATACAATTACATTCTTTTCACTACAGCCCAACATTTCTGCCAGAAGTCTTTTTGCTTCTGGAATACCATCCAATACACCATAGTTACGTAAATCCATTCCGTTTTCACTTACTAATGCGGTATTCGAATCAATGGCATCCAAAAGTCCCATAGATAAATCCAACTGTTCTGCGGATGGTTTTCCTCTGGACATATCCAATTTTAAATTTAACGCTTTAATCTCTTCAAACTGTTTCTCAAGAGCTACCTTTTCTACAAGTAACTCTTCCTTTGTCATTTCCTGATACTTCTGCATTCTAATTCCTCCTATCTTTTATTCGAGCAAAATGCTCGCGAATTTTCTTCTCATAGCCCATTTCTGTAGGTTCATAGAACTTGGTTCCTACCAACGCATCTGGGAGATACTGTTGCTCCACATAATGATTTGGGTAATTGTGAGCATATTTATATCCAAGTCCGTGTCCCAGCTTCTCGGCACCCTTATAATGAGCATCCTGCAAATGTGCTGGAACCGGTGGCGTAACGTTATTTCTAACTTCATCCAAAGCCGCATCAATGGCTCCGTAGGCCGCATTGCTCTTTGGTGCACAAGCCACATAGGTGGCTGCCTGTGATAAAATAATCCGTGCTTCCGGCATGCCAATTCGCTCAATCGCCTGTGATGCAGATGTGGCTACCACTAATGCCATCGGATCTGCATTCCCCACATCTTCGGACGCACAAATCATAATTCTTCTTGCAATAAATTTGATATCCTCACCCGCATACAACATTCGTGCCAAATAATACACTGCTGCATCAGGATCGGATCCACGCATACTTTTTATAAAAGCGGAAATGGTATCGTAATGATTGTCTCCGTTTTTCTCATAAGACACTACCCTTTTCTGAATACATTCACTCGCTACATCAATCGTAATACGAATCTTTCCATCTTCCCCTCTATCGGTGGTAAGAATTCCCAACTCAATGGCTGTCAGGGCTGCTCGTGCATCACCATTACAAACATCTGCCAAGAATTCCAAAGCCTCCTCATCTATCACCGCTCCAAAGGAACCCATTCCTTTTTCGCGGTCGTTTATAGCACGAAGCAAAAGCACTTTAATATCTTCTTTATCCAGCTTCTTCAATTCAAAAATGATAGAACGAGAAAGAAGTGCACTATTTACTTCAAAATATGGGTTTTCGGTGGTAGCTCCGATTAAAATAATCGTTCCATCTTCTACAAACGGAAGCAAATAATCCTGCTGTCCCTTATTAAAGCGATGGATTTCGTCTATGAAAAGAATCGTTTTCTTTCCGTACATGCCCTGATTGTTTTTCGCCTGCTGCACGACCTCTTCCATGTCCTTTTTCCCAGCAGAGGTCGCATTGATTTGCTTAAAGTCTGCACTTGTTGTATTTGCAATCACCTTTGCCAGGGTGGTCTTACCAGTTCCTGGTGGTCCATAAAAAATAATAGAACTCAGCTTATCTGCTTTAATCGCACGATAGAGCAGCTTATCCTTTCCCACGATATGCTGCTGCCCTACTACTTCCTCCAAGGTCGTAGGTCTAAGGCGGGAAGCCAATGGGGATTCGGATTCCATATTCTGTTCACGCATATAGTCAAATAAATCCATGGCTCCTCCTAAAAGCTATCAAGTTTAGTAAAGTAAACTTTTCCCATTCTCTACTCGTTGAACTCCATACACTATTAGAATACCATAAATAGCCATCATATGGAATACCTGGGATTATGAATTTTTGTTATTTCAAAGATTCATTTTTCTTATTCTATTTTAATGCCACATCCTTTTATCCGAGCTTATTCTAGCTCCTGAAACTGCAATTTAACCAACTCTTCATTCGGTTCCACCCCAAAATATTTCTCAATTACCTCCATCACATCTTGTGCACTTAACGGTTTTTCTGGTGTCTCAAATGTCATAATCAAATTCACATTAGGAATAATTCCATGCAATGAATACAATTGTATTTTGAAACAGGTTTTTCTAACATAATCTTCATCTGTCATTTTTCCAAAATGCTCCCAATAATAAATTTCACCTGTCTTTGGATGTTTTATTGTAAAGTCTGGAAATATTTTTTTCTTTCCCAGCTTTAATGCACATTCATATCTAAATGGAATTTTATTAATAAATAGTAATGTATCGATAATTATTTCTGATTTTGAACGTACTACATTACCTGATATGGATTTTAATATTAAATTTTCATTATATTGTGAATTTTGTTCGAAAGGTTCCTGCAACCACTCCTGCATCACCTTAGATTTTGTTTTGAAATATGGAGAAAGTAGATCTCTATATTCAGATTTGTTAGTTAGGAGATTTTCTGCTTTACCAACAGTTTCGCGATGATGTTTTAAATAATATTCAATCGCACGTTTTTCATTTACGAAATCTTCTAACAGATAAGATAAATACTTTTTTATTGCCAGCTTTTCTATTAATTTTCTATTTTTCTGTGGAATGTATTTCTTAATATGTCCATCACTTTGATACCATTGATTATATTTCCCATTTTGTATATGTATCAGTTTTCCTTCTGGTAATTTTTCAATTTCCTGCCTAAATCTCTTTATATACCGATCTAGGCGTTGGCTCTCTTTTAACATTTTTTGATAAATAGTATCTCCTCCTTTGTTGCTCATGTAATATAAAGCTAATTTTTTGTGTCTATGCAGAAAAATTTTGTCATGAGACACAAAATCACGCACATTTTGTGTCTATACGGGAAAAACCAACCTCCAGACACAAATTTATTCTCTTTTCTCCCAAAAACCTCCCTTTTTTATTCATTTATGTTTAAAAATTGTGTCTCACGAAACAATTTTTATCTATAGACACAATTGCCTTGTGTCCCAACAAGATGTTTCTTTGTATAGACACAAACATTTCATTTGATAACAAATCATCCTCTCTGATGATAATACTCTGCATCCCAGCAACAAAAAACCGAACACAGGCACATGCCACACATGTGCCTGTCAGCAATTATTTCACTTACAAATAGATAATTCTCAATCATCCTCTTTTCGCACTCGCTACCAACTGTCCCTCTTCCACATCGATATAGATGACATCCCCCATCTGTACTTCATCCGCTAAGATAAGTTTTGCAGAAAGGGTCTCTACATGTTTCTGTAAGAAACGTTTCAGTGGTCTTGCACCATATACTGGGTCATATCCATGCTCTACAATAAATGCTGTTGCCGCATCCGATAATTCCACCGACAATTCTCTATCTTTCAATCGGCTGTTTAAATCGGCCATCATAAGTGCAATAATGTTTCCAATATTATCTTTTGTTAACGGCTTGAACATGATAATTTCGTCCAAACGATTCAAAAACTCTGGACGGAAATGTCCACGTACTACATTCATCACTGCCTCTTCTGCCAACGGAGAAATATTTCCATCATCGTTGATACCATCCAAAAGCTGGGCGGAACCAAGGTTACTTGTCATAATAATAATGGTATTTTTGAAGTCCACCGTACGTCCCTGAGAGTCGGTAATACGACCGTCATCCAGCACCTGAAGCAATACGTTAAATACATCTGGATGTGCCTTTTCTACTTCATCAAAAAGCACTACCGAATATGGTTTGCGACGAACCGCTTCTGTGAGCTGACCACCTTCATCATACCCCACATATCCTGGAGGTGCTCCGATAAGGCGAGATACGGAATATTTCTCCATGTATTCGCTCATATCCAGACGCACCATATTGGATTCGTCATCAAAAAGGCTAGCCGCCAAGGCTTTCGCAAGCTCTGTCTTACCTACACCTGTTGGTCCCAAGAAAAGAAAGGAACCGATTGGTTTCGTTGGGTCTTTGATACCTGCTTTGGAGCGGATGATTGCTTCTGTCACCATGGTTACACCGTCATCCTGTCCAATAACACGTTTGTGGAGTTCATCGTCCAAATGCAAGGTTTTGTTACGTTCGCTTTCTGTCAATTTCGCTACAGGGATTCCTGTCCAGCGGGAAATAATGCGTGCGATTTCTTCCTCAGTTACCTTTTCTCTTACCAAAGAAAGGTCCCGATTCTTCAAAATCTCTTCCTCTGCTTCTAACTGTTTTTCCATCTGAGGAAGCACACCATACTGAAGCTCTGCTGCCTTTTCCAAATCATAATTCTGCTGGGCAATCTTGATTTCATTTCTCGTATTTTCAATAGATTCACGAAGCTTGCTGACTTTATCTACTGCATCCTTTTCGTTGGTCCATTTTGCTTTTTTGCCGTTTAATTCATCACGAAGCTCTGCTAACTCTTTCTGCAAGTTGGCAAGACGTTCCTGACTGAGACGATCGGTCTCTTTCTTGAGTGCAGTCTCTTCGATTTCCATCTGCATCACACGACGATTTAATTCATCCAGTTCGGTTGGCATGGAATCCAATTCCGTCTTAATCAATGCACAGGCTTCGTCCACCAGATCAATGGCCTTATCCGGCAGGAATCGGTCCGAAATGTATCGGTTTGATAACGTCGCTGCAGACACCAAAGCGGAGTCTGTAATTTTTACCCCATGGTAAACCTCGTATCTGTCCTTTAACCCACGAAGAATCGAAATGGTATCCTCTACCGTAGGCTCATCCACCATAACTGGCTGGAAACGACGTTCCAAAGCCGCATCTTTTTCGATGTATTCGCGATACTCATCCAAAGTAGTCGCACCAACACAGTGCAGTTCGCCACGGGCAAGCATAGGTTTTAAAAGCTGACCTGCATCCATAGCACCATCTGTTTTGCCTGCACCTACAATGGTATGAAGCTCATCGATGAACAAAATAATCTGTCCTTCGGAAGCCTTCACTTCGTCCAATACGGCTTTAAGTCTCTCCTCAAATTCACCTCGATATTTCGCACCAGCAATAAGCGCACCCATATCTAAAGCAAAAAGTCTTTTATCTTTGAGACCTTCTGGCACATCACCACGCACGATACGCTGTGCTAAGCCTTCTACTACGGCAGTTTTACCAACACCAGGTTCACCGATTAATACCGGATTATTCTTTGTCTTTCTCGATAAAATACGTACCACATTGCGAATCTCTGCATCACGACCGATAACAGGATCCAGCTTCTGTTGACGTGCACGTTCTACCATGTCGTATCCATATTTTTCCAACGTATCATAAGTAGCTTCTGGATTGTCGGAAGTCACACGCTGATTACCACGAACCGTAGCCAAAGCCTGTAAGAATCTGTCTTTGGTAAGACCATATTCCTTGATGAGTTCCTTCATCGCCTTGTTCGGATACTTCAATAAGGAAAGGAATAAATGCTCTACTGACACATATTCATCTCCCATGTTTTTTGCTTCATCCTCTGCGTGAATCAGCACATTATTCAAATCTTTTCCAATGTAAATCTGACCTGCTCCAGACACCTTTACACGGGCATTCAGTTTTCGAAGCGCATTTTCCGTGAAATGTTCGCGATTAATTTCCATTTTCTCTATCAATTTGCCAATCAGGCCATCTTCCTGTATTAAGAGAGCAACTAAAAGATGTTCCTGTTCAATCTCCTGGTTACCGTATTCATACGCTAACTTTTCACAAGCATTGATAGCTTCAATAGATTTCTGTGTAAATTTTTGAATGTTCATTTAGCGTACCTCCTTTTGCTAATTAGAGTTTCCATTTATCTCTACAATATGAGTTATAACACTCGTTGTTAGCACTGTCAAGAGGTGAGTGCTAATTCTATTTCTTAAATATTTCTAAACAAAATAGCCAGCCTAAATAGACTGACTATCTCTCGTTTCTTTATTTTATTTCCAAATTATCTCCGTGCTTTTCTTCCCTAAGCCAATTTCACTCACTTTGTAAAAGCTTTCTACATAAGTTGTTTCAGCTTCTGGATTATACATTTCTCTTGTAATTTCACCATCGCTCCATTTCGTTTCTACCACAATACAAGCAGTTCCCTCTACTGTTTCCACTTGAGCTGGAACTTCTCCAATCGCATATGCCTCTTTATGCAGAACATTTAAATCCTCATCCATGTAATGCAGTGAAATCTGTGCAGGTGCTGCCTGTAACATATGAACAGTTACTTCTACACCACCACCATATGTCTGACTTTCTCCATTTTCTGTCATAGTTGCTTCTTCGTCCAGTGTAACTGTAAATTCACCGCCAATGTCTCCGCTTACAAAATGTCCCATTCCAGAGGTTACGTAATACGCTCCATCTTCAGTTACATACACTGGATTGAAATAAAAACCGGCATTCTCTACATTCTCTTGCACTATCGTATACATGGTTCCTGTTAATTTTACGGTTTCACCCTCATCTGTAACATTCAAATGCTGTGTCACCTCACAAATCTCATCCCCCATCATAAGCATACTAAAAGGCTCCTCATCTTCTTCCTTCCACTCAGAATAGAAAAAGCAAATTCCTTCTACGCCATCAAACCGAATCTCCCAATCAAACGGCTCTGTGCTACCATGCTTATCCACTACGCCATAAAGTCTGTCATGATATTTGGAATCATTTTCTACCGTTATATTTCCGCCATTCACAAGCTCATCTATATTGTCATTTAAATAAGCATCCATATCAAACAAGTCCAAATATTCCGTAGTAATAAATGCTCCCACTAGACGATCTGCATTTCCCTTTGCATTCTCTGCTGTTTCGCCTCCTGCATCCACCTTTGCTAGAGAGCAGCCGCTAAGCACTCCAACCATTATAGAAATTACTGCTGATAAAATACCTACTTTGTGCAGTTTTTTACTCCACATCTGTATCCTGTTCTTATTCATCTTCTTCCTCCTCGCCTAATTCTCCATCAAACTTTAGAATATCTCCCACATCGCATTGCAGGTAATAACAAATTCTATTTATGGTATGAAATCGCACACCCTTTGCTTTTCCGCTTCGCAGTACCGATAGATTTGCCTCTGTAATATCCACCAGCTTGCAAAGTTCCTTGGAAGTCATACCACGTGCCTTAAGCACATCTTCTAAACAAACGCGAATTCCCATTTTTCACCTCTAAATAAATAAGCTGTTATCTTCCTTTAACTTCTGATTTTCCTCAATGTATCTAGCCATAATATGAATCACCAGCATAAATACAATTGCAAATACAGGTATATTCACCGAAATATGCATGTAATACAACTGACTGCTGAGCAGTATCTGTGCCAAATTACACATCATGCCTGACACTACAACTACCACCAATGATTTCTTACAAAAAACTGTGATTTTCTTTACCATTTCAACTGCTTTTTCTGACTCAGAATTTTGCAAGAGCTCATCCAATGTCTTGATACAAAAGAATATCACCACAGCACAAAGACCATTTGGCAAAGCATTTACTGCACTTTGAAAAACTAAAATTACATATGTCATAGTCAAATCTGGTGCTTCGAAAAAGAATGTATCACTTACACTATTTCCTTCCCGTACACTTTGGATTGCAGCTGGCAGATTCACGGCACATTCTGCAACCACGGACCACGCAAATAGTATCATTACAAAAACCAACACAATGCGAAGTGACTTTTGTAACGATTCCAAATCTGTAGTTTGCTTTTTTAAGCTAAAGCGTAAAACCAAATATCCAACCAACACAGAATAAAATGTTCCGCCCATAAGAATCTTACCGCTTCCTAACATAGACACGGCCAAAAGTCCTGGATTAATCATGTAATATAAAACCACCAGTAACATTACACTTAATAGCAGAAGCAGATAATCTACTTTGCAGTCTTTTTTCTTGCTTCTCAACCAAAAAAATATTCCACAAGGAATAGCACCTATCCCCAAATAAATAATAATGGCAAATACATTTCCTACTGCTCCTGATAAAGATAATTGACGTAACCCCCAGCCAATCTGTTCTAATGGAAACGACATGATATCAAATCCCATAAGCCACCTCCTGCGTTAAAATTATCGTTTTCCGATAATTCTTTTTTCTTTATCATACCACAAAATTATCGTTTGTCAATAATTTCCATCCAATAACACACATGGTTTTAAAAACCACTTGACAAAGTACACTAAAACTTCTACAATAGCTTCAAATGACAATAAAATGAGGAGATTATGACTATGAAAATCAGAATTGTTGCCGACTCTAGCGCAAATTTATGTACTACCCCAGACAACAGTATTGTGTCTGTACCACTCACTCTTAGAACTGATGAAAGAGAATTTGTGGATAACGAATCCTTAGATATAAAAGAAATGACCGATTACCTTGCTTCTTATAAAGGAAAATCTGGTTCTGCATGCCCATCTTCACAGGATTGGATAGATGCTTTTGGCGATGCAGAAAATGTATTTGCAATTGCAATCACCAGTAATTTATCTGGTTCTTTCAACTCTTTACGAATTGCAAAAGAACAGTATGAAGAAGAATATCCAGACCGCAAGGTTTGTATCATTGACTCCCTCTCTGCTGGTTCTGAACTTAAGCTTATCGTAGAAAAAATTCAGGAACTCAACGCAGAAGGTAAATCCTTTGAAGAAATGTGTGATGCAATCTATGAATACCAGAAACATACACATCTTATTTTCTGTTTGAAATCACTCACAAACTTAGCAAACAATGGACGAGTGAATCCAGCCGTTGCTAAGATTGCAGGTGTATTAAACATTCTTGTAGTAGGTATTGCCAGCGATGTTGGAACTCTTGAACAGAAAGAAAAAGCTCGTGGCGAAAAGAAGGCTATGGTAGCTATTCAGAAAATCATGAAAGAATTAAACTACAATGGTGGAAAAGTAATCATCGACCACTGTTTCAACGAAGCGGATGCTCTTAAATTAAAAGAATTAATCCTCGCAGCTTATCCATCTGCTGATGTAAAAATTGCTGAAACAAGAGGTCTTTGCAGCTTCTATGCAGAAGTTGGCGGACTTATGATTGGCTTTGAAGGATAACGATTTATATAGTATAATTTTATCATTATTAATTTTTTGTAAGCAGAAAATCCCAAAACATTACTATTTAATTCTGTTTGCAGCCACGAAATAATTCATAAAATTTGTACAATTCATTCATAACATGGCCATAGATATTCGTATAATCCTTCACTGCTCTAATATCTTTTATAGTGAAAATCCATATTTCTTCATTCATTCTATCCTTAGAAAGTGTGTTATGAAGCAGATTCCGATAATTCTCATTGGTTCGCCAGATAGAAGTGTCTTCTAATCCTCCCTGACTAGAAGGAATCAAATTTCCCGTATCGTCTGCAAAGAATTGGCTACTAATGAATCGCACATAAGATTTTCTCGAACTTTCTTTCATCGAAATATCGACAACTGTAACCGTAATCGCTTTGTTAATGGTATTTCCAAAGCGATCGGTTGCCTGATAGATAATCTCGACTTCCTTATCCTCTGTCATCTCTGTAAAGATTAAAGCGTTGTAATCTTTTACTATTAGGTCTATTCCATTTACCAGTGTCCCATCTTCTAAGTCGGTTCCACTTACCTTCTTTAGAAGCTCTGTTTCTGTAATTTCACCATTCTTCGCCTGTTCCAAAGTAAAGTACCGATCATATGCTTCTATTTCTGGATACTTATCCCAGGATGCAGTAAGCAACCTATCTGTCTTAAAAACCACACTGGTGCCTGCCTGATAACCAGAACCATCCTCCGTTCTCCATTCCACAAAGGCATGACCGCGAAGCTGCGGTGCATTTGCAAGCACGAAGGTCGGATAGAAACTGTTTCCCGAAGCATTATAAAAACATTCTTTCGTCTGTCCATCGATTACCATGGATGAACCGTTGGTATCATAGCTAATGGTGACTTCCGATACATAAAGTGCATACAATAATACACTGTCGCTTGTCGAATAGGTTGCACCAGTTGATATAATCGGCTCCTCTGTTGCACCTGTTTGATCCGTCCAGCCAATATTTGTCCAACCTGTCCAGTTGCCTTTTTCTGAAATGAGAAAATCTGCATGTGTTTGATTGTTATAAATGGTATCTGACAAAATTGTAGTGATTACGCCAGAATCGGTCATTTCTGTGTATTTTACCGTAATCGTCTTTTTGAAAACAGCGTATACCGTAACATTGTCTGTTGACATGGTAAGTGAACCAATCTTCGTTGTTGCAGTCGGATCTGTATTCCATCCGACAAAAGTATAACCATCCTTACTTGCAGTAACCGTTAAATCTATGCCTGAGCCGAAATCTACCTTGCTTGAATCTGTCGTTGCAGATGTTCCGCCATTGGTCCAGTAATCATAGGTAACCGTGTAAGAATTAACCTTCCAAACCGCATATAATGTAATGAAATCATCGTTTGTAGCAGTTAAATTCTTCGCAGAATCCTTATCCTCGTAAACGACAGAACCACTCTCTGAGGTACTCCAGCCCTTGAACGTGTATCCTTCTCTCGTAAAGGTATTCGTTCGAAGCGTGGCGAAAGTACCGTATGTCGCGGAGGTATCCGCCATGGTACCACTGCCGCCATTTGCATGATAGGAAATCGTATAAGCATTTGCTTTCCAATATGCATAAAGCGTGGTATCAGATGTGAATGTCGTTTTCGTAGAGGTTATAACCCCTGTCGAATTAACATAACAGTTTCCTGTACCCCCTTTTCCTGTATAGTAGCCCTTAAATGTATATCCTGTTTTCTCCGGACATGTAATACTGGTAATAGTCGTAGTACAGTCCAATGTTGTATAATTTCCTGACCCATACTTCTCGTAATAGGCACTCGTACCTGCTGTATCTGCATCCTGGTTATCCAATGTGATTGTGTAAACATTTGCTGTCCACTGAGCATAAACGGTGGTGTTTCCCAGAATTTTATAAATATCACTACTCGAAATAGTCGTTCCCGAACCATTCGATTGTGTATTCCATCCTTTAAATGTATATCCTGTTCTGACCGGCACTGGTAATTCCCCATAATATCCGCCATAGGATACCATCTTTGATGCAGTGCTGCAGCTGCCACCATTTGGATCAAAAATAAGAGCATAAACATTTGGTTTGTAATAGGCACTGCTTGTCTGCTCCTTTGTAACCACATAGGCTGCATCTATGGTTGAATTATAGAAACCAACTGGGTAATTTTCATCACCAGGATCTAAATACTCTGGCGTAAAAGTTTCTCCAGATACTTTCCATTCCGTGGTTGTATCAAACCATACCCATTCATCTGTACACGCATCTAATTTATAATGCTTGACCGTTTGCAAAAATTCCTCTGGTATTGGGAAATCCGATGGCGTGCTTCCATCACTACTGCCCTCATATAAAACATTGTAATTTCCTGCGTTATCAAACGCAATTATTTGGTAACAATACTCTTTATTGCCTACAAAAGATGAAATATCTGTATCTGGCAATACATACTTATAAACCATGGTGTTTACATCGTACTCATAAGCAAGTGGATATGCTTTGTAAACTGAGGTATCCCCTTTTATCCATACTAAAAAATATACTTCATCATCCGTAATATTTTCCGTCGCGGCATAATCTGGATAATCATGATTTTCTACGTCAGCTACATCGATTGTATATACTGCGTATAGGGTAACTGCAGAAGCAGGCATTGACATTGATGTTAATGGCCTTGTTGCATCCGCCGAAGTCGCCCATCCAACAAAGGTATATCCTTCCTTACTTGCTAAAGGGCTCAAATCCACACTGTCCCCATAATAATATGTTTTAGCTGAACCTGACGTTGTACCACCATTTGCATTGTACTTAATTGTATAAGAGTTAGGTATGTATGCAGATGTGAAGGTTACATTTCCAAATAATGAGTTGTAGAATTTCCCATTCGATAACCATGTGTCTATCTGTGCTGTTGAATACGTGTTTCCATTCATCCAATTTGGAGTAAGCGAGCTACTTGACGAAATCTTCCACCCGTTTGTATAACCTGTTTTTTCGGAAAACGTATAGGATGATAAAGAAATAGACTCTGTTCCTGTGCGGTTAACTGTTGCTGTATTTGTTCCATAATTTACTGTGTAGGTAAACGGACTATAACACAGATACATTTGCGGAAACATATTTACAAGTTCAGATATAGTTATGGCATTATCCATCCCCTGTCCATTTTCCAAAGTATCATCTGGGTTCAAATAGCGGAAGAGCAAAGTTGCATATTTGACAGTAGAACGTGCTTCGCCCGCCCACGACCAATCAACTCCACTAGATACTCCAACTGTGTATGTCTGATTCGTATGAAGCCATCCTGAATCATATACCATGTTTCCACTTGCATCCCATTCTAAAACGTTCCATACTATCTTCTTGTCATTTGTTGCATCGGACCCACCTGTCCCTGTGTCAGCTACGCCGCCTGCCAGACTCAGCTTTGTTCCAATACTAACCGTAAATTTTTTCTGATATGCGATTCTGGATGCCGTAGCGGTGGTCATGAAATCATATGTGTTTTTAGATATATCCGTAACAAACGAACCATTGGTTGTCATGTTTATTCCATATGTCGTAAAATCCAGCTTGGTAAACCCCGTCCCCCCTGTTGTTGATTCTGTTTGCAAATTTGCAAACTTGATATAGCCATCTGGTTCAACTCGTGTCAAACCATACGTTACCACAGGAGAAGACAGGGAGTTCATAATCATCAGAGCACATAGGAAGGACGTCAAAACACATTTGATTTTCTTTTTTAATTTCATTTGATTTTTCCTCCTATCCTCTAATTTCCTGTGTTGATATCCGTGATATTGATATCAAAATAAAATGTATTTCCATTTATTTTAACCTCTACAATCTCACCGTGTGGAGCTGTAATATCATAATAAACTACGTTATAACTTTCGGATGTATTTCCATTTAAATCGGTTGCAACCGCCTTATAGCGGACAACTCCTTCGGTCTGATTGGTAAAGGATAATTCTTTTGTTTTTACTCCATTTAAACCTGTAGCTTCTGCTACAAGAGTTAATCTTCCATCCGAAGCTATCTGATAAATCTCTACTCTGGAAAGCCCTACACCATAATCCCTTGCACATGCGGTAAGCATTACCTCTTGATTTGTCCATGTATCAATGCTGACATTCAAATCAATATCCGGAGCAAAATGATCGATCCAGTATGCATAAAGCATGGTATCTGCTACCGTTTTGTATATTACGTCCGAATGCATAAATTCATCGTAATATTTCACTCCACCGCCATCTGTCTTGGTATAATATCCCTGAAAGGCAAAGCCTGCTCTTACTGGTGGCTCTGCGGTCGGAATCAATTCATCGTAAGTAGCTGTTACAGAATCTGATCCATAGGTACCTCCCTGCTTATCAAAGGAAATGGTAAACGTCTTTGCTAGCCATTTTGCAAAAAGGGTGGTATCTTTTAAAAACGATGTGTTTGATATGGTTATAGTTCCTGTGTCATTAATTAGTGCAGTTTCCGTTCCCTCTTTATCCATAAAATACCCTTTGAACGTATATCCCGTTCTGTCTGGTATGGTGATTTTCGAAATAACCGATGTAAATAAATTATTGGTATAAAAGTTTACGTTGTATTTTTCATAAAACGACAGTGTTCCACCACTTCCCTCCTGTGGGTCTAAAGTAATCAGCACATGGATTGGTTCCCAAAGTGCATATAAATTAACAGTTCCACCATTTGTCGAAGTGAGATTTAATACGGAGTCCTTATCCGTATACACTGCCGATCCATTTTGCACAGTCGACCATCCCTTAAAGTCATAGCCCGTTTTCGTAAAGGTATTCGTTCGAAGCGTGGCGAAAGTACCGTATGTCGCGGAGGTATCCGCCATGGTACCACTGCCGCCATTTGCATGATAGGAAATCGTATAAGCATTTGCTTTCCAATATGCATAAAGCGTGGTATCAGATGTGAATGTCGTTTTCGTAGAGGTTATAACCCCTGTCGAATTAACATAACAGTTTCCTGTACCCCCTTTTCCTGTATAGTAGCCCTTAAATGTATATCCTGTTTTCTCCGGACATGTAATACTGGTAATAGTCGTAGTACAGTCCAATGTTGTATAATTTCCTGACCCATACTTCTCGTAATAGGCACTCGTACCTGCTGTATCTGCATCCTGGTTATCCAATGTGATTGTGTAAACATTAGGTGTCCAAACCGCATACAGCTTTACTTTTCCACCGTTTGTTGAAGTCAGATTGGAAACGGTTGCACCATTTACAAAATCGACAGATCCATTTTGTGTAAGGGACCAGCCTTTGAAGGTATAGCCACTGCGAGTAAATGTATTGGTACGAAGTGCCACATTCTTATCATAAGTTGCGTTTGTATCTGCCATGGTACCACTTCCGCCGTTTGCGTTATATGTAATGGTGTAGGTGTTTGGTTTCCAGTTGGCGTACACATAAATCTTAGTATCTTTCAGACCAACTTCTGGAGCAATCTCTCTTGGCATATACGATTTATTTGCAGATAATACCTTACCTCCCTCTGTAATCCATTCTTTATCCGGTATTAAATGATATCCAATTTTATCCATTGCCGCAGTAGACGGTTTTAGTAATGTCATGGCTTGTAATACACGGCTAGATGACGTATACAAACCTCCATTTGCATACAACACATACGGAATCTTAACACCATTTTCCGTATAATTTACAACTTTAAATCCCCCTCCTACTGTTACCGCAGAACTTGCATTTGTATTCGCTTCATCGGTTCCATTTGCTGCATATCTGATGTCGAGTTTGGGATTATCTAATTTACTTTCTATCTTCTTATAACTTTCAAAATCGTGTCCCGAAAAAATGCTTTTTAAAGCATTTAGGTCACTGCTGTTTTTTAATCGATAAATGGTTCCCCACTTAGAAATCCCGCCATATCCATTCTCCGTTATTCCTCCGTTTGGTGTATTACCTTGCTTCGTAACCATAATGGAATCAATACGCACATAAATTATCGGAGCCTCTAGTACATAAGCCGCATTTGCCGGGTCAACTGCTTGTGCCAGCCTGTACAATTCCTTATCTTCTACTGCATACAAATCATACTGGTAACCACCAGAATTTACCTGGTCCACCATCGTTACAGAATCTCCATATCTTTCTACAGCAAACGATACAGAATGTCCATTTCCTGACAAAGTAATATCAAATCCTACTGTAGCATACTTCAAATTCGTACTTGATGAAGCAAGCTTCGCATAGGTGGCATAATAAACCGTACCATCCACAGACTCCGAATGATAAGGTTCGCCATCTAATGCAGTACTCTCATAAAACTCTTTCGCATTCGTATAACTTGTTGCTGCCTGATACGTCTCAGATGAATCTGGCATAAACAATCCCATCACGAGTAATAATAGTGTCAGTGAAATCCATTTCTTTTTTTTCATTCCAGTATCTCCTTTCTTCATATTTTTGTATATAAAAAGTGTACCGATTTTCGGTACACTTGGAGTTCTACATATCTCATTTAACAAAAAACGTACCGAAATTCGGTACGTTTTCATTGGACTATTAATCAATAAATTCTATTTCGCCATCGCCAGTCCATTCATTTCCGCTATTGTCAATTTCATGAACATCTTTTGCAATATACATGTACCAATCATATCTGGAATCAATAAAACCACCACTCATATTAGATGAATACAACCCTATACTTTCAAGATACTCTGTCAAAATTTCAAATCCATGTTTCCCATTAACATAACCATCACTATGGGTAAGTACTGCATAGTCTCCATCACCAAAATCAACCACATTTCCATATCCAGCCTCGATAACTGCCTGCTCGTATGGAGAAATATGGTGCTCATCTTCCCACTCTGGAGTTTTTTTCCACTCATCTCCAGAAGTATTCACATAAAAACTTCCGTCCTCTTGAGGGATGAGCTCTATGTTATATTTACCAGAGTATGATGGTTTATTTGAAGAACCACTGTCGGTGGAAGTGTTACCAGCATTATTGGTTGTACCTCCATTGCTAGAGACATTACCGTTTCCTGCATTCCCTGAAGTTGAATTTCCGCCATTATTAGAACCACCACCATTTCCAGTCTGTGTGGATTCTGTCGCACCTTCTTTTACGATAATAAGGAAAGTCGCTTTGCTTTCATTACCAGCACGATCCACATACGACACGTGCACAAGCCATTCATGCTTTGCTTCGTCACGAAGCTCCAACTCACAAGTGATATCATCCGCTGCGATTTTACCATCCACATTGTCGGTAATTTCATATTCCGACTTATCTATGGTTGGTTCTGATGAAAGGTTATCTGAGCTGACGGTAATAGTCTTATCTGCTACGTCCTCAATTTTCGCTCCTGTCTTATCCAGAATAACATACACTTCCTCATAAGCTGCATTTCCATGCTCGTCCATGATTTCTACTACACCACGATAAATACCTGGTTCTGTAGGGACATCAGCTGTACCTAAGTTTTTCAATTCATCGTCTTTCGCAGTTGTGTTAATCTTGTCTGTAAGGCTTTTTAAGGCCTTTTCATCCATTAAGCCAAGATTTCCGCTACGCTCAAAACGGATGAGCTTTATGGTGCATTCTGACACGTCACGGATGCTTTCAAACATACCTGTGAAGTCTGCATTCGCTGCATCATTGGTAAACACATATCTGTGTGCGAAGTTTACCTTTGGAGCTGTGGTATCCACCACCTTAACATCGATGGTATACTCTTTGCTCTTGTATGTTGCTGTAGCTTCATACTCGCCTACCTTATTTGCATTCACTTCTGAAGTATCGATTTTCATTTCAGTAAGGATATCTTCCTCTGCATCAAAGAAATCTTTCGCTTCTAGGACTAACTCCTCGCCAGCTTCATGCTCCAGACTGTTTTTGGTCTGCTTAACTGTATTCTGCTGAAACAGCATGATAACTAAAATGATAACCAGAATAACGGCTATCGCTATCGCTGCTATTTTTGTTTCTTTCTTTTCTAGGAATTCTAACATCTGCTCCTCCTTTGTACCGAAATTCAGTACGATTATAGTCTAGGACCTTTTGGTGTTAGTGCTGGTGTCTGAGCAACTCTGCTATTTTGTTTAGACACTTCTAAAAACTCATCATATCGCTCATCTACTTGAAAAAGTTTGCATTGCTCCATATATGCATCCTGTTCTTTTTCAAAAAATCTCACCAGCTTTGTGTAGTCTCCACCTAATTGTGCTGTTTTTAATGCATCAACATACTGGATTCGATTTTCGTTATGAATAATGAATGGTGCAATATCGTTTTTTAAACATTCTCTAAACAGAATCATTCTACCGGTTCTGCCATTTCCATCCTGGAATGGATGAATGAGTTCATATCTAGCATGGAATTCTGCTAAAGTGTATAATGTTACTGCATCGACATCCTTATACCATGAGTAAAATTCAGTCATCTCTTCCTGCACTTCACTTGGCAATGCAACATTTAATCCACCTACTGTATTTGCACGCTTTTTATAATCACCAATTGCATATCCATTTGCTCTATCTTCAAATACTCCTGCTTTTAATTCATAGTGAAATCTCTTTACTAATTCTTCATTCAAAGGTTCATCCAACGTAGTAACCATATGATTAAACATCAAAAAGTGTCCATTCATTTCTTCGATGTCTTTTCTTCTATACACTTCCTCTGTCGCTGGAAGATATCCCTCCTCAAACAAAGCTGCAGTCTGTTCTTCTGTTAATGTACTACCTTCGATTCTGTTTGAATTATATGCCAACGCTCTTTGCGTATAACCATATATTCCACTCCTGTCTTTTATGGAATGTTCTAGCTCTAATACCCAAATTAATGCCTTGTTATTCATACTTACTTCTCCTTCCAGCTATTTCTGTTCTAGTCCCTTTTCCATAAGCTTCATGAGCTGTCTATACTTATCCATACTCATGATAACAACATCTTCATGATTCTTTCTTACGATAATCACTTCTTCATCCTGTTGTACAACATATTGTACAATAATGCAACAGGAGATTTACATTTTCATGAACTTTTTCTAGCGACGTATTATAAAAGCGTACCCGTTATAGGCACGCCTTTTTACATAATGCATATGAACTATTCAATTGTTTTAGTTTCTGCAAGAAACACTCCATAAGTTCTGCTATTGTAGAACCGTCGTTTATGGCTGTATTTACATAGATTTTCTTTTTTAAACATATCAAAGGTTGAAATATATACCATTGTGACATCTGGAACATTGATGAAAGGTTCATCATTGTTTGACTTTTGCACTTCAATGATTTTCTCAAAGAAAACATCATCAATTGGCCTTAAATTCTTTACTTTGCTACGTTTTTACAATGGGTGGAATTACTTAATCTGTGCTTAAAGAATTTCTGTTTAACGTACCTATATTCAGTTTTCAAGGTTCATTTTTTCTTGTTCTGCTATATCACTTACTCTTCATATTCTTCCATAATGACCGACATAGTGCTCGATACACTTCCCGGTGTTCCAATTGGGTGCATCCAGTTTAGTGTGGCTTCTACAGAGAGAATACCTTTTTCCATGTCAGCTTCCAAAAACACTACCGTAAGGTCAGAAGCGCTGTTTATCTGAATTGCCAGCGACTGTAAAAAGGAGGCTTTCCATTCTTCCTCCGTCTGCGGCCTTCCCTCTTCATACATCAGGCAGGTCATGGCGTCCTCCATGGAGGATTTTAGTGCATTGTCCAGCTCTACTTGTCTGGTGCTTCTTCCGTGTATGGTAAAACCAGTCAGTATAATCATAAAGGCAATTAATACTGCATAAAATGCAATCAGCATATTTTTCATCTTTCTGTCTCCTTATGTTGCTTCTACCGGAAGCTGGAATTCATACACTTTCTGTCCACCGCTTACTCCATATATTTTTATGTAAACCGTATATGTTCCGCTGGCGAATATATAAAGCAAATCCAGTTCCTCATCATATATAAAAGGTGCAGGAATTTCCTCCATTCCAGCGATTTCCCCTGATGTAAGCCATAGCAAAGCACTGTTTCCCGAAGCATTTCGTATATCCATCAGATAAATGGTAATGCCGTCTTCCGTACTTAAGCTTACATAGGTGCCGTCTGCTTTCTGAACCAAAAACAAATCTTTAAATGCAATCACGTTTCCTACATTCTGTACGGATGCATTGTACTTTACCACTGGGACGCTGGCATCTACAAAATCTGTAATGTAACTTAACCCGTCATTTTTTATGGCATCGCTTTCTACTACACCACCAAATATCTTTCCCCCTGCCTCGAACACACCCGTTCCACCAGAATAGCTGGCAGAAAAGAAAGCCCATAACACGAACAGCACACAGCCTGTCATAACAAGCAGTCCCACCAAGGGCTTTATTGCTTCTTTTAATATTTCCATATGCATTCCTCTTTAAATCGTACTCGCAAGGAGCGTAAGCACACCTGAAAAGAGTGCAGAACTTCCTGCAAAGAAAAGCCCCCACATCAGGGCAATGCCTGCGGTAGCTCCCACGCCTTCCTGTAGTATATCTATCATAACGCCTTCGATTAAATCGTTTAAATCTTCCATACCTTTACACCCCTTAGTAGCTGACACCCATAAGGAGGGTTACAAAGGCAAGAAAACTTCCACCGAAAACAATTCCCCAGAGGACATACATCATAACTTCCTTGATTGCTTTTGTAATATGTTCCATCTTTTCCTCCTGTATGGCTATACGATTTTTGTCTGTACTTTCTGCTGTTTTAACCCAAACAGCTTGATTTCGAAATAATAAGTAAGTTCTATTTTAGCGTAAGATTTTACACCAGCCTTGGACGCACTCTGGACAGTCACGGAAAGCGTATAGCCGTTGTCCGTCGCCTCCTGTTTGCATTGATTAATCACTGTCTCGTTGTAATTACTTTCCACGATTACCTTGGATACGGATTCCATATAATTGTCTGCGGCCACCATCTGAGAAAAGCCTGTCACAACCCCAAGACCGCTTCCAACAATGATAATCGCTGCAAATATGCCTACAAAAGCTTTGAATACAATATCTAAATGCATCTTTTTTCTCCTATATCATGTCAATGATTCCACCCACAGATGTTATGATTGCAATCACCAGATAAGCCATGCATCCCGCTCCTACACACAGGAATGGAATCCAGGTAAAGGACTTCATGTTGTCCTTAAACTGCATGGTATCGCGTTCGTATTTCTCCAGGTTTTTGATGTTCTTTTCGATTACCACATCCAATACCTCACTGTCTCGGTTGGTTCCTACTGCAAGAGAATACAGCTTATGCATGATTTCGTTGATATTCTGGTTCCCAAAATCCCTGACGAATGACATATATGCATCTGGGTCATGAGGTTTTAGGGAAAGCATCTCCGTTATGCGGATTAATTCCCTTTTTAATACCGGCGGAGCTGTTTCAATGGATTTTTCAAGGGCACCTTCCACGCTCTCCCTCTGAAGAAGCAACATGACATCAAACAGCCACTTTGGAAAGGCTTTTGAAATCTCTGACTTCATGGTGTTTACCACGTTCAGATGAATAATAGTGTGGATGTTGAAACACAAAAACACCAGGCAGATACAGACCGCCGCCATCATCCATGATGGCCAGTTGTATAAGAGTAGAGTTGACACTATGATGGACAGAATTGCAAATGACATATACTTCTTCTGCTCTACCTTTGCATCATAATCCTCCAGATAGACAAAATATGCATTCGCTGTTTTCTCGCTCATAACCGTAGGGTTAATTAAAAGGCTTTTGTTCAAGCGGTTGTCCATAAATACAAAGTATAATACAAAACCAACCAAAAGAAGCGCATCCACAATCTGGGTTGCAAGAAGTCCCATGATGTTCAAATCCGACCCTTTCATAATGTGTAACATCATGATGCAGACGATAAGGAAAAATCCATATATACCTACACCAATATTTCTTTCCCAAACTTTCTTTATTCGGATACTTTCCACTACGTCCTGCCATGCCGTTCGCATACTCTCCAAAATCTTGAATTCTTTCTGGCACTCTCCACCGAGTTCCTCCGCATTCAAAAAGAAAGCATGCAGATTCCTCAATTTCTCACAATCATAACGGGACTCGATGTAAGAAAGAGCATCTCTTTCTGCCCGTTTAATGTCCCATTTGCCAGTTTCAAGGATTTCGAACGCTTCCATTATTGCGTCGTTCATCGGCCCTGTAGAAAAACAGGTCGCTGTTTCCTCCAGTGACTTAATTACGTCCTTTGTATAGATAAAGGACTGGGCCATCTGGCTCATGTAGGAATTTATCTCATTGAAACGGTTGGTTTCATACATAAATTTTTTCTGACTAAAAACAAGCTGTGGCACAGATAAAACATACACAACCGCAACTATAAGTATAAACACGGGATTTAATTCAAACAGAAGACCTAGTACAAGAGAAATAAGAAGCAGTACGCATTGCATTTTCTTTTTACGCTTCTTCATGATTTCCACCTCCGTTATGTGTAAACATGTCTCCTCCCAGCTCCGATTCCATGAGTTCCCTCACTTTAGATGGAATTCTGTCCTTGTACAGCTTTCCTTCCTCTACTACAAGAATCGCATTGTTTTTTTCCTCTTCTCTTGAGAAAAAGCAGACCTGATCAATAAAGCGTCGGATTTTCCCATCCGTACCAGTTTTCAATTTCAGCAGTACACTTATATTTACATAACTGTGCAGAGAGTTTAATACCCTCTCTGCCTCCTGTCCGCCATGAAGCATATTTACGCCACGATCAGGAAACATTCGAGCATCGTTCGTATGAGTGGTAGTCATAATTGGAATACCATTGGATACGCATTCCAAGAACGCTTCCATATCGTTACCTCCTCGGATTTCACCCATCATAATACGTCTTGCATTCATTCGGAGTGCCGTTTCCATCGGTGCCCTGTAGTTTCCATCTGTGACTCGCAGTTCTGCACAGGATGCATCTTTATTTACAAGCGGATAATGAATCTCCGCTACGTCTTCGATAGTAATTACTTTCTCGTATTTGGGTATAACGGATGCAAACAGCTTCAATCCTTCCGTCTTTCCTGCTGCGGGAAGACCACAGAAAACCATACTTTTGTGTGTCCGCACACAGTTTTCCAGCATGTTCATGGTTTCTTCATCGCAATAGCCATTTTCCAAGGCATATGCCCTATTAATACGAAGTCCTCCGTGGGACTTACGAATGTTGACATTGGTAAGTCCACTTTTGGACTGGCTTTTATGCAGACAGGTGATACGAAGTGTCTCTGTATCTGCCATGGCTGTGTGATCCTGCGGATTGAAGTTACAGTTTACACTTTTTCCGACCAATGCCGAAAAATTTTCCCAGTAGCTTTCCGTAAGCATTGGATTTTCGATCTTTTCTGGTATTACAGACACTCTAGACTGCCAGATGTTTCCACAGTTAAAATCCAAGTCTGTAACATCATCATCTTCCAGATATTTCCATATCTCAGGAAATGTTCTTTGGATATCCTCGTCTTTTAATTTTAAAGTGCTCACTATGTTCTCCTTTTTGCCTCTAGTTAAGTAGTGCACTAATATCCGTCATAATCCCCTGTAATACACTATTAATCTGTGTATCAAAATAACCGCCACTTTCAATCAATGGCTGTGCAATTGCATACATTCCTGCACAAATGGCAAGTGTAAGTAAAATAGAATAAAAAATCTTAACAAATCCACTTCCGATTTCTGTTGTTTCATTTGGCATAATAATAATTCTCCTTTACTAATTAAATAATTTTTTTAGAAGACTTAGGTACTCTTCCTCTAATCTCCAGATAGAGTCCTTCTCCAATCCTCCCATTTCCTCCTCTATTAGGTTTCCACTCTCATCCATAAAGTACTTTTTAGTGATAAATCGGACACGACCTAATATCTTTTCTGTGGGATAAACCTGTGTATCAACCACATGTATTTCTATCTCTTTTCTTGTGGCATTTCCTGCACTGTCTAATGCAAAAAAGGTTTCTGTTACCCTTCCTTCTTTTTGAAACTCTGTAAAATCCGTAACCTGATAATCCTCCATAAAAAAGGAAGTATTTTCATTTCGGCCATAAGGTATCTCCCCATCCTCCTGGTCAAAGGCCTCTGCCCTTTTCGCTAACCAATCCTCTGTAATTTTTCCAGCAATTGCATCCTTTAACGACACATAAATTGCCTCTGTTTTTATGAGAGGACCATGGTCCCATGATGCATACAATGTAATCGTTGCACCGTCTGTTTCCTGCAACTGAAGCTCTTTCACCAACTTCTGAAGTGGTATGATTTGTCCCTTATAAAACTGTATAACACTATTATCTTTGGGATACCTCCACCCAGAAAGGGCAGAGCCTTCCATCCAATAGCCTTCCGATGGAAGTAATAGAATTTCACTATACTTAAGCACTTGCGAGGGGATGCTTCCTTGTGCACCATCACTATCGAAAACAATATGATACACATTCTCTGCCGCGTTTGCGGTGAGACTAACATCACTTCCATGCAGTACAAAAGAAAAGCTTTCATTTGTAGAATTTTTATCTCCTGACCAATTCGAAAAATGATATCCATCCTCTGTCTCGGCAGAAACTGTTACCGTAGTCCCAAAGCAATACCTGCCTGCACCGGACACCTGTCTAATGCCAACCTCTTTACTCACATTGACATCATAAAATAGTCCTTCTACATTCTTGTTATAATAGCTTTTTAGACTTTCTCTCGTCGCTGATGACCAATTCGCCGCATAAACAATTCCATTGTATGTGGTATAGACATTACCCCAGCTTGGTCCCTCATCCGTCATCCCCCCTTGAATCACACCATCTATCCTGGTTGTAATACATGCATCAAAAACAATCTCACAATCTGGATTGCTCAGCGTGTCCAAACCTGCCTTCGACAGCCTTGACTTTATATTTTTGAGAGTCACTTGGAAAAGACAGTATTCATATCCGTCCACGGTACATGTATCTACTGACTTCATATGACTTCCGTCCAATTTGTAGTAAAGTGTCTCCACTAATGCCCCCGCATGATTAAATACCCTTACTTTCCAGCCGAGGGTCGTATATCGAACCCCTGTATTCGAATGTTTTTTGCCTTTGGTTGCATAGTAAATCTCTCCTTGATTATTAGCACCCGGCAAAAAAGCCATTTCATTGCCATACTTTTGATAAAACGTATACGCATTGTCATATACACCTGCCTTTACCTGTTCAGGCTCGAATGTTTTAGACAAAGACAACACACATAGTACAACAAAAACCATTCCCGTCGTTCTAAATATCCTCTTTCTAATGTAGCTCACCTCCTACTCCAAATCCGCCACATAAACTCTATCCATGATGGCGGTCTTTTCAATTACAATTTCTTTTTCTTTTCCGTTTAACATTTCCAATCTCTTTGTAACCTCCACGCTCAGGATTCCTTTTTGCAAATCTATTGCATTTACCTCTACCTGCACTATGCTGTTATTTGTGGAAACCGCCTCTGTTATTTCCTGTAACAGCATTTGCTTTACAAACTCCTCTTCTCCTGTTTGATATTCCGCTTCTAAAGTGTTTTTCACAATTCGTGACACATGCTTTTCCAATTCATTTTTCTGCGTCTGAAAGGATAAAATATTAAGTCCTATCAGCATGGTGTATAATGTGATAAACACTCCAATAATACCTAATATAATACTCTTCACTATACTACCTCTCATTTACCAATAGCTTAGCAATCTTGCTGCTTTGTTTTCCGTTTTCATCTATTGTGTAAACCTGTACCCAGTATATGCCTGCTTCCGACATACAAATTGTCTCTCTATCTTCGGATACACCCACATCAACTTCTGTTCCATCTGTATCCCATATCCGCTTTAAAAAGACTGGTAAAAACGTACCTTGATACGACTTCGCTTCATAGCAATCGGAAAGCAGTACTGGTTGATTTGCCACTACATAAGCATTACACTCTATAATAGCAGGAGCTGCCTCATTCATATATTCCTCAAAGGTTCCATTTTCTGTGATGAATTGCTCTCCAATGGAATACTCTAAAATCTGTCCAAGCAGCTGTGGGATTCCTTTCCCTTGGAAAAAAGCTCCACTCCACATAACAGTAAAAAGCAACGATGCAAGCAAAACGGCGATTATTGCAGAAGCATATTGCTCAAATACCTGCTTCATTTTATAACCCTCCTAACACAGTCAAAATAAGTGCTGAAAGCAGCCCTTCCTTACCCATAAAGAGCCTTTCAATTATGATAAAAAAACATATCGCACCCAATACCGAGATTGTCGCACCTGCATACTCCAAAATCACATTCCTCATAATTCCTCCTAAAGATACCAAAACATATGATATAAAGCTGCTATCACCGCTAATCCAATCACAACAAGCACAATTGCGATTCCATACTCTTCTATAATTTGTTCCATAGCCTTTACCTCGCGTATCCAAACAACTGCTGCTCTTTTGCAATTTCGAAAAAAGCAATTTCAATATCATAAAACAGTACTACTTCCACCATCGTTATGCCATCGATATACTCGGATAGTTCATCTGCACTGGTGCAAGTCTTTATTCCCTCTGAATCCGAGTATAAGCTCAACTGCAATCGGTAATTTTCTGCCTCTGCAATTTCAAAGCAGGCCTCCATCACAGGCTTGGCATAGTCGCTGTTTTCCAGCTCATCAATCATCATCGCATGGGTATTTTGTGCATGTAATATCTGATAAAATGCTCCGATTACTCCAGTTGAAGTAATCATTAAAAACAGCACCATAAAAACACCCATAAAAGCTTTCATTACCTGACTCATAACCTACCTCTTACACCACTGGCATCTGTACAAATGCCAGCATCATAAATATCATATCTACAATCAATTTAAAGGATGCCACCACAACTGGAAGCAAAAATAACAGATACATTCCACTGGAAGAATTTTTGAGCAGCTCGCGTTCTGTGTCATCCAAAAGTGCCAAATTCTTTTCCACCAATTCGCTGATTTGCTTATCTGCATTTCCACTATTACCAATGGATAATGAGTACAAAATCCCCATAGCAGAATTCACCTCTGGAATTGCAAAATCCTTCAGAAACAAATGATATGGTTCCGAGGATTCTGGTTGTAATTCCAAACGTTCTGTAAGCTGATATAATTCCTCCCTCAGTACTCCTGGTACATATTCACGAGATTTCTGCAATGCTACCTGAACATTCTCACTCTGCAAAAGCAATACAATATCCAAAAGCCAATTTGGGAACGCATACTTCACCTCTCGGATAAGGTTTTTACGCATGATATTTTTTCCTACTCGATGCTGATTTACAAAAAGCAAAGTCAGTAGAAGTCCTGCTAGTACAAACCATTCATTACCCATAAAGAGAAAACATGTGGTTAATACCGCTCCTATACCACCTAACAGCAGAGATAAATTTTTTTGCTTTTTCTCATCGAAGTTTTTAAATTCTCTCATCTTTTTCACATAGTATTCTTCATCCTCCGTAAGCTGCAAAGTAAGCCAATCCACCATGAGAATTTTTTGAGCTTTTAAAACAATCCAATCATTCACCACTACTACGAGCAAGGTAAATATCTGCACGAACCACTCGTTGCTAATATCCATGTCCATAACAGGCAGATGAACGATTGCTCCACAAATCATCAGCGATGCCGTCACGGATAGTATCACATCTACAAACTGTTTATTTCGTTGTCCTATCGCTTCTTGAATCCTTCGCTCCCAACGGCCCTTATCTGCCAATAATAAATTAACTGGTTTCTCGATTTCACCACCATAATATTCCACATGGGTCATAAATTTGTGCACATCTCGAATTCTCTGACAAGGATATTCCTTCTCAATCATGCGTAGTGCTTCCTCCAAAACTTCGATTTTATCAAAGGTCAGCCGCATATAGTCAAAGGCCTTATCTACCAGATTTTTCATCTCTCCTTGTGGCAATGTCTGACTTACATCCGATATTGCAAGCACCACCTTTTCTTCTTTCACGAAAGAATACAAAAGTGTATCCAAGTAACTAGACACTTCGAAAAAACGCCTTTTATTCTGCATAAATATCTCATATCGTTTCTTGTGCCGAGGTATCATGACTAATGCAAACACACCTAGCAAAACCGTCATGTACCAGTTTAATCGAAGCAGCACATGCAGTGCATAAACGATGATAAACGCCACAAAATATATCATCCCGCACCTCCCTCTAGTGCTTGTTTCCCTTTGGAAATTTCCAGTTCTAATTCCTCGTTATGAAAAGGATCTTCGACCCCTGCCCTTTCGAAAATACGCATAATGGCATCTGGCAGTTTCTTCATCACGAGCTCGCCATCAAATACCACCATCTCGATTTTGTTTTCGCCCTTTTCACGAATATAAAAACAAATTTGATCCATATATCTGCGAGTAATTTTCTCCTCATCTGTTTTCTTTCGCACCAGAATTCCTACGTCTAATGCCTGATACACATCATTCTCCATGCGGTCTGCATCTGTACGGCTTTCCAGCATATTCAGGATTCTGTCTGGTATGTTTCTCACATCATCGGTATGTAGTGTCGTCATACCACGAACCCCTGTAGACCAGCTTTCCAAGAGGAATTTTACTTCCTTGGAACGTGCCTCCGAGAGCATAATCCACTTTGGATTCAAACGCAGACTAGACTTGATTGCTTCCGCATATCCGAAGGTATCCTCACTCACCTTCATTTCTATGCAATCCTTTCCTGGATTCGTTTTTGAATATCGGATTTCCATGGTATCCTCGATGGTAATCACTCTTTCATTCGCAGGAATATATTGCGAAAAAAATTTGATACATTCTGTCTTTCCAATTCCAGGCATCCCGCAAAAGGTCAGATTCATATGACTTTGCACACAGTTAATCAAAAGTGCCAATATTTCCTTGGAACAAAATCTTTCTCGAATTGCCTTTTCGGCAGTAATACGAATCACTGGCGGTGTTTTTCGTATACTGATACTTCTTCCAGAACGTGCCACAGACTCGTGCAGCACCGTCACACGAAGCTCGCTGGTCTCCGCCTCTAGTTCTGGATTTCGCTTGTTAAACTGACGGCTGACCACGTTTGCTATCCTTTGCGTAAACTGCTCTACAAACACAGGTGTAATATGCTCATCCACAAACTGCTGACTCACCTGATAGCGCTCATTATAAACATTGGTAACCCAGATTTCTTTTCCGTTATAATCGATATCCGTGATATCTGGATTAGAAACATATTTCCATAATGGGCCAAAATATTCTTTTCCTAGTTCCATTTCAGCCTCCTATTTTCCACCCAAAGACACTCCCGCCTGGTCTAAAAAGCTTTGAATCAAATCAGAAAATGCCGACCCAATGATACCGTCTTCTCCTGTTCCAATCACTGCCGCAATGACAGCAATCAAAGACAAAATTGCAATAATGGTGACAATTACTCCACCATATTCCTGAAATACTTCTTTCATATCGTTCCTTTCTCCGTATCAATACGGTAACCTTCATGATACGCAGGACAATATACATCTATAAATTTGGATAACTGCTGACGAAACGCCAGCATGAATTAAAGTCCTGCAAGCAACTTGCAAAACATTAAAAAGAAAAAAGACAATTGTTATTATACCCGGAAAGACCATCTTGTAAAGAAAAAAACAAAAAACCGACATATTTTTGGCAAACCTGCAAAAAATATGTCGGTCATTTTTTTATAAAAGTACTAAATTTTTTTTACGTGTTCATTGATGTGCTTGCTCAGTTCATTTGCAATGCGGTCATTTTCTTCGTTACTTTCACGAATCTCTTCCACATGCTCTGTGATTAAAAGCACACTATTGGTAAATTCACCTACCGCATTCGCTGATTCAGTGGCTGCAGTTCGAATGGATTCAATGGTTTTCGTCGCTTCATCCAGCTGTGTAGCCAAAGACTCTGCGATATAAGCAAAATCCTGCATCTTATCAAACATGATTTTGGAATCACCCTGGTACTTGTGCCCCACCTCTACCAGCTCTGTGTAGCTGCCTACGGTCTTGTCCTTCATAAATTCCACAACCTTATTGGCTTCCTCTGCCAACTGGCTTACTGCAGTGAGTACGGTCTTTGAAATTTCACTAATTTCACTAGCGGTGGCACTGGTCATAACGGAGAGTTTATTAATCTCATCTGCAACGATTGCAAAGCCTCTGCCCGCATCGCCTGCATGAGCAGCTTCAATCGAAGCATTCAGTGCTAAAAGGTTGGTCTGATCTGCAATCTCCAAAATATCCTTCGTCAAATCCAAAATACGCTCTGCCTTTTTGGACTCTTCAATCTTCTCTCTCATAGAAGCCTCAACAGCTTCTGCCATAGCCTGCACCTCACGACGCTGTGCCTCAGAACGTGTCATAATTTCATAGGCGGTATTATTGCTATCCTGAGCATATTCCTTACCATCCTGAGCTTCTTCACTCATCTGTGTAAAAGACTCATCCATCTCTTCCATAGAATCCGAAATCTCAGTAATATTCGAAGACATCTCTTCTAAAGACGCAGTAAACTCTTCCATCACGCTGGATATATTAGTAGTTTCCCCAGCTACCATCTCAATGCGTTCCGCTACTTCATCAATGGAGTGAGCAAGACTATCTGCACTAGTCTGAACACCTGCAAAAACCTCTTTTACTTTGTCTCGTTCTTCCTGCATTACTGCATCTTTTCTTTTGCTAAACAAACTCATAAAAACCCACCTTTTGTATTAGAAACAATACCTATCCTTATTATAGCAAAGGAGGTTTTATCCGTAAAGGTTTTTTATAAATGCGCCCACAACTGAATGTTAATTTTGTACCTGATGCTTTTGAAAGCCTCGAAATGCTAATATTCCATAAAGTATGCTACTTACAAAAAGCAATGTAATGCTGATTGCTGGAATTGTTAGGGTTACATTTCCTATGTAAACAGGAAAATAATTCGAAAACAATGTACGCACTCCCATAACTGCTCCATGGAACAAACGAAGTATATTCGGAACAACACCTTCATTCTGTCCCAAGCTTTTAAATGCTAAAATTGGCACATAAACCACCATCAGACTAACCATGGAGGCAGAAAGTGCACTCTTGCATTTGGATGATACAAAAAGTGTCAAACAACCAAATCCCATACATCCTAAAAGAGAACATGCAAGCATCACAATCATATACTGCCATACTCGAAAATTAAATGGCGAAGATAAATAATGATATACATAATCTGATGTAAATATAAAGCTTACATTTATATCTCCAATACCACAGACGCAAAGGGAAATCACTCCAAATATGCCTACTACAAAAATATATGCTAGCAGAATAACCAGAATTGTCGCAATAAATTTCCCTATAATCAAATTCTTTTTCCCATGCTTGGTAGATAAAAGTAATCCATCCATTTTATTTCCATACTCTGCAGCAAAAACAGGTGCAATTAAAAGTGCAATCACAAAACCCAAAATGAACGGAAGATAATTCGCTATAAACTCTTCCATAAAAGCATAAAATGTCGTCTCTCCAACAACCAATGTTTCCGCTTCCAATCCCATTTCGGCAAGGTTTTGTTTTCTTACTTCATCACATCTTACAAGCCACTTTGGATATTCTAAGTCGATATATTCCTGCCATGTTACCTCATCCATTTCCACATTCGCCACTATATACTGCTCGTACAGTTCCTGATAGCGTTTCTCTGCTTCTTCAATACGAGAATTGTTTTCTACTGAGCCACTATAATATGTCAGCATTTCTGCTGCACCTTTCCAATCGCCCATGGCGTAGATAATGGCAAAACTCCCTACACAAAGTAGCAATAAAACCGTACCCAACACCAATAATTTTCGAAGATTAATTAACTTCTTTAACTCATAAAAAATCATTTCTTCCATCTTATTTTCACCCTTCTTATGCTTCCTCCCCAAAACAATAAAGATATGCATCCTCCAAGTTTGGTGTTACCTGCATCGCTGAAGAAAATGGACACTCCTCTGCCACCATTCGCAGCTCTACCATTTCTCCACTTATCTTGATATTTACAATAATACCATTATCCTTTAATTGATTCGCTTCCGTCTGTGATACACAGCCACTCCACACTTTTCCTTCTGCTAAAGCTGCAATTTCTTCCGTAGTACCGTTCTTTATCAACTGTCCCTCCTTCATAAGCAGGATTTCATTGGCAATACTCTCCACATCACTCACAATATGGGTAGATAAGATAACGATTCTATCTGCTGAAATCTCGCTAATCAGGTTGCGGAATCGAATTCGTTCCTTAGGGTCCAATCCCGCCGTTGGCTCATCCAGAATCAATATCATTGGGTCATTCAAAAGTGCCTGGGCGATTCCAAGCCGCCTTACCATACCGCCAGAGAAAGTTTTCACCTTCTGTTTCTCGTTATCTGCTAAACCCACCACTTGCAACAATTCTTTTGTCTTATCTTTTGCAGCACTTTTTTCAATACCTTTTACAGCAGCTAAATACAGCATAAAATCCTCTGCGGTAAAATCAGGATAGAAACCAAAGTTTTGTGGCAAATAGCCTAGTAAATCTCTATATTCTTCGCCTAAATCATAAATGGATGTCCCATCCAATGTAATATCACCAGCTGTTGGCTGCAATAAATCCGCCAGCATACGAAGTAGTGTGGTTTTTCCCGCACCATTGGCACCTAACAATCCATACACTCCACTTTTTAAAGTCACGGAAAGACGCTCTACTGCTATCTTCTTTCCATACTGCTTTGTTAATCGGTCCATCCTAAGTTCCATTTTTCTTCCTCACTTTCAAAAGATACTTTTTTGACATATCCATATAACACCATTGTGCTAATCCCAATTAATGCCATTGTTATCAAAAGTAATGCCATGCTATTTATTGCTTCCATCCAAATCACCGCCTTTTTCCACGACAAAAAAATCAACATTATTCCCGTCCAGCCTGCTACAGAAAAAACACCTGTCTTTACTGAGGATTTCCCAAACCACAAAAAACAACTAGCCGCAATCTCAAAGGATATGAGAGAAAAAAGCAAACCATTCATAGAAAAACTTTTGAGACTTACACTACTGAACAACCAAATCAAAGAAAGCATTATAATTGCCAACGCTTGGTTGATTATAGTTCTTACAGCTAAAATTTTCGCCAAACTAAACTTAGAAGCAGTTTCTAATTCCAGCATTTTATTTCGCTTGCTTTTTGCAATAGAGAGCATAATTGGCACGACCAAAAATGGTGCTCCCCCTACCATTATTTCGAAAAAATTATCCGTCTTTGATAAAAATCTAGAAAGTTGTAATATCAGCATTACCACAAGAGAAAGTAGAAAGGATACAGCAATTTCCCTTCTCATAAATTTCAGTTGAGTCTCTATAAAAAACCAAAGCGTATCATCACGTCTTACTTTCTTTATCTGCACTGCCTGTTTTGACTGCTGGATACATTTTGTAATCTGTGCTTCGTCTGGTTGTGCTATCTCATATGTGTTAAGGAGTTCTGTTAAATTGACATCACTCTTCATACTCCACCTCCAATATTTTCTTTAAACTATCCATACCTCTACGATAACGGGTTTTTACCGTAGACAAGTTGCTATTCGTAATTCTCGCAATATCTCCAAAAGGCAAATCATGATAAAATCGCAGGATAATTACCTCTCTTTGATATGGTGACAACGTTTGCAAAGCGGCTTTTACCCTCTCTTTATCTTCCTTTTTCTCTGCAATCTCCCAAGGGGTTAGTTCGGTATCTTGCAACTTTACTGTCTCGTCAAGGGGAAGTGTAGGCTTATTTTTTCTAAATATATCATTCGAAGCATTTGTCGCTAATTTGAAAAGATAATTCCTTAGTTTTCCTCGCTCTTGATAGGTGTGCAGGTTGGCAAAGAATTTTGCAAATACCTCTTGGGTAACATCTTGTGCATCAATTTCGCTGCCTAACTTTCTACACAGATAACTATAGATTTCTCCATAATAGGTAGACACAATATATTCTATCTGTTCGATATCTCCATTCTTTAGTTTTTCTATCCTGTCTTTCTCTCGCAAATTCTCACCGCCTTCATATATATAAACGCCGATTAGGCAAAAAAAGTTTCACCATTTTATAAAAAAAGTGGACACGTTTTCGTGCCCACTTAAATTCTATTATTTTATTAGTTCAATTTAAATCTATTTACTTCACTATCCAATCCATTTGCAATATCTAAGTTCGAGTTCGCCTCAAGCCCAATATCATCCACGCTTGTGGTGATGTTTACGGTAGCTTCGGATACGCTGGTGATACCTCTCGCACTTTCTTCAATTGCAATGTTTACTGCATTTACAGAATCACGAATGGATTCTACATTTATTTTCAGGTTTTCACTAGATGCAGCAAATTCCGTCATCATCTGATTCATATTGCCTACGTCATTCTGGTAATCCTTGCTGGTTACAAGAAGTTTTTCATAGCCTGTCATAGCAGTTTCGTCCATGAACTGAATCATCTTTTCTGCTTCTGCTGCAAGTTCGTTTACGGCATCGATTACCTGTTTACTTACCACCTGAATTTCTGCAGCTGCTTCTGCTGAGTTGGTAGCGAGTTTTCCAATTTCATCTGCTACTACCGCAAAGCCTCGACCTGCTTCTCCTGCTCTTGCAGCTTCAATCGAAGCGTTAAGGGAAAGAAGATTTGTCTGACTTGTGATACTGATAATATTATCTGTCAAAGCACTGATGGTTTCTACTGCTTTGGACTTCTCTATCTTTTGGTTTACCGCACAAGACATTTCCTCTGCAAGACGTTTTGCTTCTTCCTGTTCTGCAATGGCATTCTGATATACCGCTGCAGCTTTTGTCATGATATCATCAGAAGAATCTTTTCCATTCTCTGCACAACCATTGATATTTTCGATTTCATTTGAAATATCCATGATGGATTCGTTAATTTCAGCAAGTGCAGCACTAGTCTCTTCCATACCCGCACTCATTTCTTCCATAGTAGCCGACACATCAGTAATGCTTTCCTGAGCTGCTGTTAAGTTGGAAACCACCAGCTTAGAAGAACTATTTAACTGTGTCGAACCACCTGCGATGTTAATCATAATACCACGAATGTATTCCAACATAGCATTTACATTATTGGCAATCAACTCTAATTCATCACCAGACTTAATTTCTAGTTTCTGAGTTAAATCACCTTCATTATTTACCAAATCATAAAGCTTAGCATTAACATCATTTAAGCCCTTCATAATCCTGCGAATGATAAAAATAATCACTATTATACTCACAGCGATTCCCTCGAGGGTAAGCATAATGGTTTTATGCTGGCTATCGTCTAACTCCTGCACAATCGTACTAGCATCATAATCACAGCCTAAAACTGCTACTACAGAACCATCCTCTGCTTTAATTGGTACATATGAAGTAAGGAGTGCTTCTCCGTCATAATTGTCGATTTCTTCCTCTACATATTCCTCACCATTAAATACGGAAGCTAATTCCGACAAACTTACTTCAAACTCTTCTCCAACGGCACAGAAATTTTCTGAGGTATCTGCATCCACACCATAGTAGACTTTGCTACCGTCTGTATACAATGTGTAAATATATAACACATTTCCCTTTTCCTGAACCTCAATCAGTATTTCCTTCTGAGATTTGTACAAATCGGTCTCTTCCATACCAGGCTCTGTAATCTGGGCAAGAATCTCTGCATCCAGATTTGCTTCCGTAAGCTTTGCTACGGTTAGTGCCTGTATCTGTCCCATGGATATCATTTCTTCTTGCAATGTATTATAAGCAAACAGACCCAGTAACATACACAATGCCAAAATAACTGCATTTACTGGAACTAAAAATTTCCACCAGATACTAATTTTTCGAACCTTCTGCTTAAACTTTTTTTGTGTTCCTTCTGACTTTTTTATTCCCATGATTTTCCCTCTTTTCTTATGCAAAAAGTCACAATACTACATATAGTATGATTCTAGCAGAAAGTTAATATTTTCACAATAGGTTGTGTATATTTTTATCTTATAAACTATCAAAACTTTACCACTCTATAACTGCTTTCGCAGAGTCAGCAGAATCTTTTTTTCCAGTCGTGAAACCGCCACCTGGTTCATCCCCAAAACTTTCGCACTTTCACTCTGTGTTTTTCCTTCCATATAGCGGAGCTCTATCAGCCTCCTATCTTTTTCCTCCAGGCTGTCTAGCATTTGTACTACAGTAATGCGGTTAATCATTTCTGTTTCACTTTTCTTGGAGTCCTCCAACTGGTCCGCTAATATCATTGGATGTCCATCGCTTCCATTCCCAATCGGCTGATAAATAGACTCTACCTCTGTAGTGGCCTCAATTGCCATCAATATTTCATCTGCGGAAAGCCCTGTCGCATGCACCAGTTCCTCTATTGTGGGGTCACAGTTGTTGTTCTTTTTTAATTCTTCTTTTACGATTGCAATTTTTCTAGCATTATCCTTGATTTGCCGACTCACATGAAGCATTCCATCATCTCTCATAAAGCGACGAATTTCCCCAATAATCATAGGAACTGCATAGGTAGAAAAAGACAGCTCTCGATCTAGGTCAAATTTATCAATCGCCTTTAGCAGACCAATCACTCCAATCTGAAACAAATCCTCCTGCTCATAACCACGATTACTAAATCGCTTTAAGACCATATAAATCAAACCGATATTTGCCGTCACTAGGGCGTCCCTTTCTGCTTTATCTCCTTCCTGTGCTTTTTGAATGGAAAGTCTCCAACCTTCCTCCTTGGTACATAAGCTACTGCTCATTGCCCTCGCTTGTTATGTACTTCGTCATTGTCACCTGTGTGCCTTTTCCAATTTCAGAAAAAACCTCTACCTCATCCATAAAGGTTTCCATAAAAGCAAAACCCATTCCAGAACGTTCCATATCTGGCTTCGTGGTAAAAAATGGCTGCCGTGCCTCTTCTACATCTTCCATTCCAACACCATCATCCTTTACGATAACAATCAATTTCTGTCCTTCTCTTATACAGGTCATTTCTACCTGTTTCCCATTTTCCTCATTATATCCATGAATAATAGCATTCGTCACTGCCTCCGAAACTGCTGTTTTTACGTCCTGGAGCTCGTCCATGGTTGGGTTCATGTCCATCATAAACCCCATAACTACCATACGAGCAAACCCTTCATTCATAGAACATGCATCAAAAGATACCTTTGCGAGATTTCTCTTCTTATCATTCATCTCCATTACGCTTCCCCTTTCTTTACTTCCACAATTTTCTGCAATCCAACGGATTGAAACACCATATCTACACGTCTGCTTAGGTTGGACGCAGTTAATTTTCCACCACGAAACTTCATGTTTTTACTTCTCCCAATAACGACTCCGATTCCTGAGCTATCCATAAACTCCGTTTTTTCAAAATTCAGTTCCAGTTCCTGAATTGAAAAAGACTCCACAAGCATATCTAGTTCTTTGCATAATAGCTGTGACACATGGTGATCCAGTTCCTTGGGCATATAATAAATAAGGGCATGTCCTTTCACCTCATATTTCTTCTCATACAGATTTTCCATAAAACCTCCTAAAAAAAAGACACAAGAAAACTCTTGTGTCTTTCGTAATACATTTATTAATTTGCATTTATATAGTTTCTCGAAGTAGTAGCCATTTCCGTACCAGGGTAATTATCAATGATATACTGATAATATGGTCTGGCAGATTCTAAGTCACCACTCCTTTGATAAGACTGTGCCAAATAATAGGTCGCATATCCATTGCGATACGCTGGGTCCTTGTTTACTACGCGAAGCAATTTATCGATTGCATCAGGGAAATTCTCGCCAGTGTAGCTAGCATATCCTGCATTAAACAAGGCTTCATAATATTTGTCCGAAACAGATGTCCATACATTGTTGTAAATTTCCAATGCATTCTCTGATAACTGTGTAGTGTCGACAGACTCTAAATTCGTGCCAGCGGTAAGAATATCATTGCCTAAAAAAGCTACATATCCTGACAACAAAGCTTCATATGCCGCTGTTTGTGCTGGCATAGCCCCCGCCTGCCCCTGCAAAGTTGCAATCTGTGCTTCCAGCTCTGCAATTTTCTCAGTCTGCATCTGAATCTGCTGTGCGTTGGAGCTTAACGCATCATTCGCCTGTAGCATCTGTTCTTTTAATTCCTGCTTTGCCTTATTTTGAATTCCTGGCACCACCAAGAATCCAATCGCCAAAGCACCAACAACCAAACCAATTAATAGATATCCTAAGGTAGACCCTAATGAGTAATCCTGAAAACGACTTGGCATAATAATCATTTCATTGCCACTCTGGTAAGAAATTAAATCCTCTTCTTTTTTCTTTCTAAGGCTGCCTTTTTCTCTCAATTTGGCATTTACTTCTTTCAAATATCGAAGTGTAATGGTATTATTTGCGTCTATTTTTCCTGCACTGCGAAGTGTTTTCTTCGCCTGCTCCAACCTATCCTCCTGCAAATACAAAAGTGCAAGCAACTGATGTCCTCTTACCAACTTCGGATTCAAGGATAATACCTTCTTCAACTGGATAATTGCTAAATCTCTACTATCCTGTTTACAGTACAAAAGTGCCTGATTATACTTTTTAATGGTCTGATTTATCGCATCCAACTGTGCACGATTCTCGCGAAGTTCCTCTAAATAACGCCCAGCAATATTATCATCCTGTTGATAGCTTTTGCTGATGACCCACTCACTCAGTGCGTCAACTACTTCACCCATTTCATAATAAATCAAACCCAAAAGGTTTCTGGCATCTATATTATATTTATTAAATTTCAAACTTTTCTTTAAGCTGATAATAGCTCCAGACAGGTTGCGCACTTCCGCCTTTTGTAGTCCATCATTATAATACATATTGGACATACGTTTGATTTTGAGAAAAATACTCAAATCCGTGCCACATACAGGGCACACGGCTGCATTCCCTGCCTCGTGATTACATCTATAACAAATCATGAAATACCTCGATTCTAAAACTGGTTACCAGATTTCATGTCACGAATCATTTCTGTGATAATATCCGTAACATCTGTCAAATCACGATTATATATGGTTGCCTCCGCTTCTTCTACTTCTAAAGAAGGCTGGAAGTTCTTTAATTCTTCTTCAAAGTTAATCATTTATTATTACCTCACTAAAACACACTACACAAGTTCATCCTTCATAGAGAACATAACTATTCTGCCATCTCTTTCAAAAAAAGCTACCGATGTCTGCTGCTCTTTTACCTGATGCAGAGCATCATTAATACCAATTATTACACCTGTATATACATCCTGAATTACATTAATGGACGCTCCCTGTGCACACTCTACAACTGTATTCATTTCATTCAACTGCTGTGTATGAGACGCCACTTCTGCCTGTTTCACAATCTTTGTACGAAGCAGAGAAGCCTTTCTTGGATCGTTTGGAGGAATATCTGCACCTGCGCTAATGGCATCATCTAACTGCTTAATTCCAATTCCAATCTTATCAATCATATCCTGTGCTTCTATAATACAATTTTCATGGTATGTAATCTGCTTCTTTACCTCAAAGTTTACACCTGCGTAAATTTCAGTTTTTACACCATATTCGTTACCAAAGTTAAACGCTTCTACACCTGTAGCAGCATGAACAGTTCCTCCTACGATACTTGCATGTTTCCCTTTTAAAAACACTTTATCATAAGAGGTAATATTGCAGTTAATCAAGGAATCTGTCGTTATTGAACCATGGGCCTTTACTTTGGTGTACTCAAGGAATTTTGCAATTAAATTTCCTTTTGTTATGATGATTCCTCTACCCGCACCCAGCATACCGCCACGAATGATAACATCCTTATGTGCATCTATCAAAGCACCTTCTACCGTACCATCAATCGTAACAGAACCAGTCGCACGAATAATCGCACCAGTAGGAACATTTCCATGAATAATAACATCTCCTCGGAAATCAATATTTCCAGTTTTAAGCCCTACATCACCATGCACTTCATGTACATCCGAAATCAAAATGCGATTATTTTTCATTTCGATTTTGCCATTCATCGTAGAGGTATAGCTTTTATTATCTTCAGATCTTACAAAGCCTTTTCCCGTAAGCGGTGGAAGTGGTCTGCCTCTCTTCGCAATCAAAAGCTTGCCTTTAACGGTCATACCATTCGAACCATCCACAGGTTCATTATATGTGGCAATCACCTGTCCTTCTTCTACCAGCTCGATAGAATGAATACTCCAATAATCTACCGTACCATCTTCGCGTCGACTTGGCACTTTATTGAAGTTGGTATCAAAATTGAAATCAAAGTACGCATCAACGCCATTTACGGCGTCGATGCCCTTTGCTATCATACATTCACGATCAAAATATCGTTCATTAATCATTGCAGAGATTTTGGTTTCGTTAATACCGATTTTTACACCTGCAGCGTGTACCTTATCCAGAATGTCATTAAATTCATAGTCTTCATCTGGTGTCAAAGGCGTCGGAAGTAACAAATAAGCTTCCATCTCATCATATGAAATTCTAATCTTCGGTTCCCTTTTTAATACGATTTCCATTCTCTCTCCAATAATTTGTGCATTATATAACAAAATTATAGCATTATATACTACATCTGTGCAAGACGTTCTTCTACCTGTGCCATCATTTGTTCGTATTTTGCAAGCTTATCTTTTTCTTCCTGAACCTTTTCTGGTTTTGCATTGTTAAGGAAACGTTCATTAGAAAGCATACCCTTAGAACGAGCGAGCTCTTTTTCTAATTTTTCTTTCTCTTTCATGAGACGTTCTTTTTCTTTTTCAAAGTCCACAAGGTCTTCTAATGGAAGGTAAATTACTGCTCCTGGAATCACTACAGAAACTGCATTGTCAGAAATGCCATCTTTGTTTTCCTGTACTGCAATTTCATTTGTAAATGCAAGGTTTACATATACTTCTTTGTTTGCATCGAAGATTGCACGTAAGCTTTCATCTTCTGAAACAATATAAATCTTTGCTTTTCTTGAAGGTGGAACATCCATTTCTGTACGAACGTTACGAACACCTTTTACAAGATCCTTGCAATGTTCAATCGCAGCTTCTTCTGCTGGGAAGTTCCATTCTTCTTTGTATTCTGGCCACTTTGCTAACATGATAGTATCTTCTTCTGACTGAAGTGTGCAGAAGATTTCTTCTGTGATAAATGGCATATATGGATGAAGAAGTTTTAACGCTTCTGTAAGTACAGTCTTAAGTGTCCAAAGAGCTGCATTTGCAGATGCTGGGTCTTCATCCTTTTTGTAAGTACGAACCTTTGCGATTTCGATGTACCAGTCACAGAATTCATCCCAGATGAAATCATAAACCTTCTGTACTGCGATACCAAGTTCGTATTTATCCATGTTTTCTGTAGCATCTTTTGCCAAAGTATTTACCTTAGAAAGAATCCACTTATCTGCTGCATGAAGTTCATCTAAAGCAGGCTCTGTGATTTCCATTCCCTCTAAGTTCATCATGATGAAACGAGATGCATTCCAAACCTTATTGGCAAAGTTACGAGAAGCTTCTACTCTTTCCCAATAGAAACGCATATCGTTGCCAGGTGCATTACCTGTAATCAGTGTAAGACGAAGTGCATCTGCGCCATACTTATCAATAACTTCAAGTGGGTCAATACCGTTGCCAAGAGATTTACTCATCTTGCGTCCCTGTGAGTCACGAACCAATCCGTGGAATAATACGGTGTGGAATGGAGCCTTGCCCATCTGTTCGTAACCAGAGAATATCATACGAATTACCCAGAAGAAAATAATGTCGTAACCTGTAACTAACACATCATTTGGATAGAAATAATCCAAATCCTCTGTTTTTTCTGGCCAGCCCAAGGTAGAGAAAGGCCAAAGTGCAGATGAGAACCATGTATCCAATGTATCTGGGTCCTGGTCCATACCTGCATGTCCACACTTAGGACATGTACCTGGATTTTCATGTGCAACTACCATCTCACCACATTCTGGACAGTAGTAAGCTGGGATTCTGTGTCCCCACCAAAGCTGACGGGAAATACACCAGTCACGGATATTGTCTGTCCAGTTGAAGTATGTCTTATCCATACGTTTTGGAAGGAGTTCGATTTCACCATTCTTTACACCTTCAACTGCTGGTTTAATCATTTCATCCATTTTTACGAACCACTGCTGTTTAATCATTGGTTCTACAGTAGTGCCACATCTATCGTGTGTACCTACGTTGTGTGAATGTGGTTCTACTTTTACAAGGAGTCCCATCTCTTCAAGGTCAGCTACCAATGCCTTACGACATTCATATCTGTCCATGCCAACATATTTTCCAGCAAGAGCGTTCATCGTAGCATCATCATTAATAACTACGATTTCTTCTAATCCATGACGTTTTCCTACTTCAAAGTCGTTAGGGTCATGAGCAGGAGTAATCTTAACACAGCCTGTACCGAATTCTTTATCTACATAAGCGTCTGCAATAACAGGGATTTCACGACCTGTTGTTGGAAGAACGAGATTCTTTCCAATGATATCTTTATATCTGTCATCATCTGGGTTTACAGCTACTGCTGTATCACCAAATAAGGTTTCTGGACGTGTGGTAGCGATTTCTACGAAACGGCCTTCTTCACCAACTACAGGGTAGTTGATATGCCAGAAGAATCCATCCTGCTCTTCGTGTTCTACTTCTGCGTCAGAGATAGATGTCTTACAGATTGGACACCAGTTTACGATACGAGAGCCTTTGTAAATCCATCCCTTGTCAAACAACTTGATAAATACATCCTGAACTGCATGAGAACAGCCTTCGTCCATAGTGAAACGTTCTCTTTCCCAGTCTGCAGAAGAACCTAATTTCTTTAACTGTTTGATAATACGTCCACCGTATTCTTCTTTCCAATCCCAGCATTTTTCCAGGAATCCATCACGACCCAAATCAGCCTTATCGATGCCCTGTTCCTTTAAGCTTTCGATGACCTTTACTTCTGTTGCGATAGAAGCATGGTCAGTACCTGGCTGCCAAAGGGCATTGTATCCCTGCATTCTCTTATAACGGATCAAAATATCCTGCATTGTATTGTCAAGTGCATGTCCCATGTGAAGCTGACCTGTGATGTTTGGTGGAGGCATCACGATGGTGAATGGCTTTTTACTGCGGTCTACTTCTGCATGGAAATAGCCATTGTCTTCCCATTTCTGATACAATCTGTCTTCAATGTCTTTTGGATCATAAGTTTTGTTTAATTCTTTACTCATTTTCCTTTTCCTTTCTATCTTTCATAATATTACGTTTCATATTTCTAATTTAAAAACGCCCTTCATGTCAATTGACATAAAGGGCGTAAATATACGCGGTACCACCTTTTTCATGTCGGAGAAAAGCTATACTCTTCTCGAACACCTCATGTCCGTTAACGGGGACGAAGCGGAATTGCTTACTTCTTGCCGTGGCAAATCCACAGCCTTTTCACCAATTCGGTTCAAAAGCTACCTTCCATAAGTCGATCTTCAAAATGTCTTTCAGCCAACGGACATTTCTCTCTGGGAAGTCTTGTTATGTACTCCTCTTTCTCATTACCTTTATCTATTTATCACTGCATAAGATAATACTTGCAAAAGCACGTTTTGTCAAGAATTAATCGTTTTGTGTTGACATATAGTCGTCATCATCAATGCCACCCATCACAGACGCAATCGTTCCTGATACAACAACTACTACAACGATACATATAAAAACAATAAAAGTCAAAAATGCAAATAAGAATCCTTCAGGTGTCATAATACTATCTCCTATTTTCCGTACTTTGTTATTCCAAACATGGAACACTCATTTCTGTTATTATAGCATATCCAAAAACAATTCGCAAGAATCCTAAACTGTTTCATATATTTTTAATAATATACTCTATAGGCAATATCCATATCCACGTTACCCTTAATTCCAGGTACCGTTCCACTATCTGTATATTGCCAAATATCATAACGGCCTGTATAGGTACATTCTGTATTATATTGGGCAACCCAGATATGATATTGCTCCAACTCACTGGCATTAACCTTATTGGTATACCAGTATCTACCAGAGTATACTCCTGGTTTATATCCAGCATTTTTCACGGTTTCACAAAAGGCTTTTAGAAATTGGGTTCTGGCTTCTTTTGATATATTGTCTCCTCTGCCTCCAGAGCTTTCTGTATCAACGAAAATTGGCAACTGTAAATGATATCCTTTTACAAGTTCAAGTGCCATACTGGCTTCTTCAACCGCCTCTGCCTGAGTGATTGCTTGAGAATAAAAATAAACGCCTACTTTAATTCCATTTTGGGTAGCCCCCGCTATATTCTTCTTAAAATATGGGTCTTCCACTAGGGTGCCAGAGGATGATCCTCGATATCCACAACGGATAATCGCAAAATCAATACCAGATTCAGCAACTGCCTTCCAATCAATATCACCTTGGTATTTCGACACATCGATTCCAACAATCTGAGGATTTGTAATCAAACAACCTTTTTCATCAAACTCATAGCTTACACCACTTATTACCTGCTTTCCTGTGGCATATGTATTGTCTTCTTTAAAATAATAAACCTTTCCATCTAAAGTCTGCCAGCCAGTATACTTTGGATTTGTGTAGAATTTTTCTGCCGCAGAAAAATCTTTTGGTGTCGCGATGGTTTTTGCTTCGATATCAACAAAAAGAAGATTGCCTTCGATATCCTTTAACTGAGTTTTATCATCTGTGTAATCTTCCACTATTACATCACAGGAAATCTCTTGTGTCAGTATTTGCAGAGTATTTATACCATCATTCAATTCCTCATTCTGGCTCTCAATTTTTGCTTGTTTCTCTTCATAGAAAATAGTGGCAATTAGTTTCACCTGTCCATTTGACTTTGCATCCAAGGATACCGACAGCTTGTCCTCTGCCACTGTCCAACCCACGATATTTTCCTTATCTAAAGCCCATTGAACCTCTTTTACTTCGCCATTCACATCTACCATATCTAATTGTACATCTATGGTTTTTGAGGTTTCTTTTCCGCGAGCATAAAGTGTAACTGTTTTAGGCAAAGAAATCTCCGCAGAAGCCACCGTGATTTTATTTTTTTCATCACTTACTGTAGCATCTGGGAATACAGAAAAATCTACTTTCTCTTTTTCTACCTCTGTGGTCGTAACTGTACTCTTTATAAGAGGCAGTGTATTTTTAGTTGCCTGCTCTACCTCTACATCTTTATTTTCAGTATCTTCCTTTGAGGTATCGATTTGAGTTTCATCTTTAATCTCGTTTTTGATTTCAACCTTTTCATATACAATCTTGTCCTTTACCGTGGCAGAAATCGAATTCTGTGCAATGACAATCCCTGTCATTTCCTGAAACTGCACCTTGTAATTCCCTGCGACAATGGATTGGATGTAAATAATACCATCCATATCGTGGTCATTGTAATCCGTTCCAGCCTCCGTCCCTTCTGGAGTCACAGTAATCACAAAGGGCAAACCTGCAACCAACGCATTGTTTTCATCGACAATCTTGATTTTTAAATCTCGTTCCACTGAGGTTGCAGTCATAGAAACAGTAATAGTTTCGATGACCTCTTCCTCTTCTGTCTCCTCTATAGTCCCAAACTGCTCTGTGGCAATCCCTTCAGTGTCCTGTGTATTTTCTGTTCCGAAAGCACCTGTTGATTTATTCTGCATGGAAACAGCGATTCCTCCAGCAATCACAAGTATAAGTGCCAAAACTGCACATAAAATCGCGACTCCTTTTTTCCCCGGTGTGAAGGATTCCCATTTTTGAATAAGATTCTGTAAAAAACTATTCTGTATCATCTTATTTTCCCATTTCTTTCATATATTTAAGATTTAATTATAATGGAAAATAGATATTGTGTAAACCACATAAAGTAAGGGACTGTCACAAAATAGACGCAAACCGTCTGTAGCGTGACAGCCCCTTCTTACATTTTAATCAGCAATCTGCATTCCCGTTACATCCATATGAAAATTCTCTCGAATAATCAATTCCGAAATCGGTACAATTTCATAGCCTTGATTTTCAAGATTTGTGAGCATTTCATCTAAAGCTTCTGCTGTATGTTTTGCTCCATTATGACATAGGATAATAGAACCATTTCCTAAAGAATCATGATTACATACGTTATTGATAATAGTAGCTGCATCATAATCTTTCCAATCTAAAGAATCAACATCCCATTGAATCGGATAATAGCCATTTTCATAACAAGTGCGGATAACCTCATTGTTATAGGCACCATATGGCGGACGAAACAGTTCCATTTCATACCCAGTCAGCTCTTTTACAGCATTATGTACTTTCAAAATCTGCTCCCGCTGTGCTTCCTTTGACAGAGTCGTCATGTCAGGATGCGTAGCACTGTGATTGCCCAAATCATGTCCTTTTTCCACCAGTTTCTTTACACACTCAGGATACTTCTCCACCCATTCTCCTGTCATAAAAAAGGTAGTTTTCACATTATGTTTATCCAAAATTTCCATAATCTTTTCGAAATCCTCTGCTCCCCAGGCTGCATCGAAACTGATGGAGATTTTCTTTTCATCCGTATCTACAGAATAAATCGGAAGTTCTCTATCCCCATATGTACTATTTACTGCAATTGCAGTATCTCCTAAATGCACGGCCAAAAGGATGCAAACAAAAAGAGCCAATGCTTGAATCCCCACACGGGTTTCCTTCTTTGACTCTTTTATGATGTTCCATAACTTATTTAGTTTTTCTCTCATAAATGCACCTACAAATTATCTTATATCAAATATATTCATAGGGCATCTACTTTATAACTTCGAAATAAAATCCAACACGATTTCAATCGATACCACAGCTGCCTGCTCCGCAAAAGTCTGGTAATCCATTGCTCCACCGTCACCATCTGAAATAGAGCGAAGCACAGCAAATGGTACGTTGTTTACTGTACAAACATGACCAATGCTTCCACCTTCCATTTCTGCTGCGATAGCACGGAAGTCGTTGCGAATCTGTGCTTTCTTAGCTGGGTCGTGCATAAACAAGTCTCCTGTTGCAATTGGGCCTGTCACAAAGCTTACGCCTTTTTCCTGAAGACACTCACCGAGAAGCCTTCTCATCTTTTCATCTGTTGGGAAATAAATCTGGTTGAGACCAGAGATAAGTCCAACTGGGTCGCCCAAAGCAGAGGTGTCCATATCATGCTGGAATACATCAGTGGCAAGGGCTACGTCCAACACATTCAAATCCTTGGTAAGTGTGCCTGCCACACCGATATTGATAATCATATCTGGGCTGAATTTTAAAATCATAGCTTCTGCACAAATTGCTGCGAAGACTTTACCTACGCCACATACCGCAGCCACTACTTCTACATCACCGATATTACCACTTACGAAATTGATACCGCTTACGGTTTCTGTGTTCTGATTTTCCAGTGCTTCTTTCAGATTGTCTACTTCCATCTGCATCGCACCGATAATTCCGATTTTCACTGTTGTTTCCTCCTGTTTTGCTATGGGCAGAACGCCCATCTTTTTATTCTGGATATGAGAACTGCATATTCTCCCAATTATTCAAAACTTCTAGATACTTCTCTGCCTCTTCCTTGGCAAGTGCCAAATCAAGATTTGCATAGTTGCCACATTCAATGGCGGATGCTCCGAACACTGGACCTTCATAAGCTACGATATCTTCTAAAATTTCTATGGTAAGTTCAAACACTTCCACCGGTGCCAGGTCCTTTACCAAGAAGTAAAAACCAGTCTGACACCCCATTGGTCCAAAATAGATAATCTTGTCAGTCACCTTAGAGTTACGGGCATATGTTGCAAACATATGCTCCAAAGAATGCATGGTAGCATTGCTCATGTAATCTCCATGGTTTGGCTTTCTCGTACGTAAATCGTAAGTGATGACATTATCATCCTCGCGTGAAATATAAAATCCAGGCTCTAAAATATTGTGATTAATCTGGAAACTCTTTATTCTTTCCATGATACTCTCCTAACACATTTTCTCAAATTTATCCAAATACTCTTCGAATACATTCAGTGCATCGTCTACTGGAGCTGGTGTACTCATATCTACGCCTGCTGCCTTCAAGAGGTCGATTGGATCCTTAGAACCACCACCGCTTAAGAAATTTTCGATGTAGCGGTCTACTGCTGGCTTACCTTCTTCTAAGATTTTCTTAGAAAATGCAATCGCTGCTGAGTAGCCTGTTGCATACTGATATACATAGAAGGATGTGTAAAAATGAGGAATACGCATCCATTCATAATCAATTTCTTCATCTACCACCATGTCTGGTCCGTAATAAAGTACATTTAAATCATGGTAAATCTGGCAGAGGGTTTCTTTCGTCAGATTTTCACCATCTGCAAGTCTCTTATGCACAATCATTTCAAATTCAGCAAACATAGCCTGACGGAACAATGTAGTACGGAATTCTTCCAGATAATGATTGATTAAATACTTGCGTTCTACTTCGTCGGTACAATTTTCCATCATGTGATGCATAAGAAGTGATTCATTACAGGTAGAAGCTACTTCTGCAACGAAAATCAAATAACCTGCATAAGTGATAGGCTGACATTTGTTCGAATAATAAGTATGCATTGCATGACCCATTTCATGTGCCAGAGTAAACATACTGCCTAAATTGTCCTGATGGTTCAAAAGCACATATGGATGTGTGCCGTAAGCACCCCAGGAATATGCACCAGAGCGTTTATTTTCATTCTCGTAAACGTCTACCCAATCCTTATCCATACCTTCGGAAGCGACCTTGACATAGTCTTCTCCCATAGGTGCTAAGGATTTCTTAACGATTTCCTTTGCTTCATCATAAGGATATTTGGTACCTGGGTCTTCTACCACTGGCACATAGATATCATACATATGAAGCTGGTCTACACCCAAGAGTTTCTTGCGGATAGACATATATTTGTGCATTGCAGGAAGATGTTTATGCACAGTTTCAATCAAATTATCATATACTGACTCTGGAATATTTCCTTCGTCCAAATGCATTGCACGTACACTTGGATAATTGCGCACAGTGGCAAAGAAATTCTCTTTCTTAAGCTGAGCCTGGAAAATCGCTGCTACTGTGTTGCTGCGTCTTTTGTATTCCTTGTATACTCCGCGGAAAACATCCTTACGAAATCTTCTATCTTTTTCCTGTAAGAGGGTCGTAAAATTACCATGGGTAATCTGGATATGATTTCCTTCTACATCTGTGACGGATGGGAACCTAATATCCGCATTATCAAACATAGAGTAGATATTGTATGGAGCTACTGCCATATTTCCAGCCTGTGCCAAAATACTTTCTACTTCTTCATTGCGAGTATGTGCCTTCGCACGTAAGATTTCACTGATAGCTCTGCGGTATTTTCCTAATTCTGGTTCATCCTTATAAAACTGTTCCAATGTCGCTTCATCCATAGACAAAATCTCTGGATTCATAAACGAAGTCGCACTCGACATTGCCACCGAAATCGTATCTGCCTTTGCAGAATATCCCTGATATTTGGAAACAGCAGTATCCTCATGATAACGTTGATTTGCATATACATAAACACGTTCCCCATGGAATTGAATTTCATCTAATTTCTGGAAGAACTCAAGCAAGACGTGTGCACTTTTACTTAAGCGGCCTTTGTACTGTTCTATTTCTTTGGCAAGGTCGAGCACCTGCTGTGCTTCCTCTTCCCAAAGCTCATCGGTTGCAAACATATCCTGCATATTCCATTTGTACTGAGTTGGAATCTCATCACGTTTACAAATCTTATCTTTTCCCATATTTTCTTCCCCCATTCTTTTGGATTTGTGATGCCACAAGACACATCACCATTTGAAGTTATTTTAACACAAAAAGGGGGCTAGCACACCCCCTTTGATAAAATAAATTTAATTCGAATTAGAATCCTCTACTGGCACAACCAAATCCTCTTGCTCGATGGTTTCACCATCATATACCATCTTGATTAATGTTTGTGCATGTTCTACGGTAGCTTCGTCTGGAACCATAACATATGTTTTCATATTTGGCATAGAATAGCAAGTTCTGCTCTCGCCTACACCAGTCACTGAGTAAGTCTGCACATTCCATTCAGCCATATCTTCCAGCTGCATCTTTACAATAGCGGAAATATCTTCCTGAGACACATTGCACTTGAAATAGCCTCCCATGCTGTCTAATACCTGATTATAATTGAGAAGCAAACTTCCAGATGACATCTTTGCAATCATGCCCTTGATAACTGCCATCTGATGCTGTCCACGAGCACGGTCTCCGCCGCCAAACTGCTTTCTTTCACGAACGAATGCCAATGCCTGTTCTCCATTTACCTCATTCGCGCCTTTTTGGAAGTAAATTCCTTCATTTGTAGTATAAAACTCTTTTTCTGAATAAACCGTAATTCCGCCTAGAGCATCAACTAATCGTTTAAATCCAGTAAAATTCAACTGTGCATAATAATTGACATCCACATCATACAAATCACTTAAAGTATCCATCGAACATTCTACACCGTAAGTGCCACAGTGGGTCAATTTATCTAAAGCACCATCTTCGGATACCGAGATTGGCACATAAAAATCACGAGGTGTATTCACTAAAAGCACCTGCTTCGTACTAGGATTTACCACAGCAAGAATGTTTACATCACTATTCGCACGAGTTGCAGCATATGCAGTATCATGTCCACTTATATAGATAACGAAGGGATCCTTTGTCACATCAAATTGTACCTCTTCCTTTTCTGTCACCTGCGTTTCGCTTGTAACCACACATTCATGAACACACTTTATTTTATCCGAAATATCGCTATATCCTTCCTGATCCTCTATAATATCCAAATATGCAGAACTCAGGATAAAAGCGTCCTTTTCTTTGGCTAACACCTTATCTATCATTTCAAAGATATCGCTGTATTCTTCTAGATTCAAATTGCGATCTAATTCATTTTCAATTACACCAATCGCTTTCTTTGTATTGTTTCTGTCGTAGGAAAGACTATAAGCAAAATCATATCGTTTTGCATCCTCCAGCGATTCTGCCTTATCTTCTACACGAACATATACGCCGAACACGAACTCTTCTACTTCCTGGTTCTCATCTCCCACCAGATTCGCCATGGTATCTTCAAATTTAGTCATCATCTGAATACCAATCACATCTACTACAATCAGCGTAATTGCAAGGAGCATCGCGATTGTACGAATCATATATTTTCCAACGTCGCTCTTCTTAGGTGCTGATTCTTCTGAAATGCCCTTTGCATTTTTCTTCTTAATTGGGAGAAGGAAGAAAAAAGCAAAAATAATAAGCAATAAAAAAACAACCACCAAGACAGCTGGCCCAAAATACTTCATCGGCAACATGTCTAATCCTGCTACCTTAATCAATAATCCTACAGTTGCTAATACAGTTAATGCAAAAATAATACCTGCGGTTATAGGCCATACTCTATTCTTGTGGTTGTTCATCATTTTTTCCTCTTATGTATTTATTCAAAAAACTTTTTACGTGATATGAAATTATAGTTCGTAACAAGAAGTGTGGATAAAAGCTTTGCTACAACATAGTAGATTTGGAACACTTCTACAGCAATCCACATAATCATCTGATTTAATAAAAGTCCGACAAGACTTAACACAAAAAAGATAGATGCTTCTTTTACTTTTCCCATATCCTCTCTGCCTTGGAATACATATCTCATACTGAGAAAATAATTCACAAAAACAGATAATGTATATGAAAATGCACAAGCCTGAAAGTAATCAAGCCCGAACACAGTATTTTCCGTAAGGAAAACCATAAAAACATAATCGACTATAAGGCTTGTAATTCCAACAGCTGCAAACTTTACATACTGAAAGATCAATGTTCTATTGTTAAACATGATTATCTCCTATTTCTCGACATTCATCAAGTATCTGAGATATTATATTCCTTTGAAAAACAAAAAACAATTCCAATATTAAACAAATCTCACATGTATACAAGCTTAAAATTGGTAAAAATTGACAAAATAAAGCTGTCACACCTTAGACGCTCTTTAGATCTATTTTGTGACAGCTTATATGTATCTTTTAATTTAGTTCTTTCGCAGCCATATCAAGGGCACTTGCAATAACTGCATCCATATCATAGTACTTGTACTCTCCAAGACGTCCACCGAAGATAATGTTTTCTTCTTTGTCTGCTAACTCTTTATACTGTGCGTATAGAGCACCATTCTTTTCATCATTTACTGGATAGTATGGTTCATCGCCCAACTTCCATTCCGAGCTGTATTCACGACTGATGACAGTCTTAGGAATGTCGTTACCATTTGCATCTTTTCCAAATTCGAACCACTTGTGCTCGATGATACGTGTATATGGGGATTCGCTATCTGTGTAGTTTACAGCAGCGTTCCCCTGGAAGTTTGGCATATCCAAAACTTCAGTTTCGAAACGTACGGAACGATATTCCAATGTACCAAGCTTATAATCAAAGTAAGCATCAATGGCACCCGTATAAACTACTTTGTCAGCCATGCAATCGAATTCTGCTTTGTTATCAAAGTAATCAACTCCAAGTTTTACTTCAATACCCTCTAAGAGGTTTGCAACCATCTTGGTATATCCGCCAACTGGAATACCCTGATATAAAGCATTGAAGTAATTGTTATCAAAGGTAAGTCGAACTGGAAGACGTTTGATAATAAAGGATGGAAGCTCTGTACATGGTCTTCCCCACTGTTTCTGAGTATATCCTTTAACCAGTTTTTCGTAGATATCTGTGCCTACCAAGCTAATTGCCTGTTCTTCCAAGTTCTTTGGTTCTGTGATACCCGCTGCCTTCTTTTGTTCTTCGATTTTAGCCGCCGCTTCTTCCGGAGTCACTACACCCCACATTTTATTGAAAGTGTACATATTAAATGGAAGCGAATACAACTCTCCCTTATAGTTTGCTACTGGTGAATTGGTAAAACGATTGAACTCTGCGAAACGAGTGATATAATCCCAAACCGCTTTATTGTTTGTATGGAAAATATGTGCTCCATAAATATGCACATTAATTCCTTCGATTTCTTCGGTATAAACATTTCCCGCAATATTTGGGCGCTTATCAATTACCAAAACTTTCTTACCAGCTTCTTTCGCCTTCTGTGCAAATACCGCACCATAAAGACCTGCGCCTACTATTAAATAATCATATTTCATTCCAAGTCCTCCATGTTGTATTATTGCTAATTCAGTATGCTCGCATCTCCAAGCTCTACTGTAATTTCTATTTCTTTATATTCATCATTTCCCTGTGGACGAAGAATTACAAAATCTACCTTCTCGCCAGCTGGATAATAACTCAACAACTCTTTCAACTGACTCATTGTAGCAATTGTAGTTCCCTCAAACTCGGTAATAATATCGCCCGCCTTAATGCCAGCCTTTTGTGCTGCTGAACCTGGAATTACGGAATGCACATAAGCACCCAAAGAACTATCTCTTCCCTGAATACCTAAATATCCAGATTGGGATTCGTCAATCTTCTCGCCATCAATCATCTTGTCGATGATGAGCATCGCATCATTAATTGGGATTGCATAACCAATTCCCTCTACGTCTGTATCCGCATACTTAACCGAATTAATACCAATTACTTCTCCCTTGATATTAAGAAGTGCACCACCACTGTTTCCAGGGTTAATTGCCGCATCTGTCTGAATCAGATTGTTATTCACCACCGTCGTTCCTGTTGAAGAATCCACCACCGAAACAGAACGTCCCAAAGCACTAATCACACCCGTGGTTACGGACTGACCATAACCCAATGCATTACCAATCGCAATCGCAGCTTCACCAACTTCTATTTCCGTAGAATCCCCTAATGAAGCAATGCGAATCACGTTCATCGTATCTGCACTGATATCCTTAAGGGCTACTTTGATTACCGCCAAATCCTTGGATGCTACAGTACCTTTTATCTCAGCAAGCGCTGTGGTACCATCGCTAAACTGCACAGTCAATTCTGTTGCATCTGCAACTACATGATTGTTAGTGGCGATGTAGATATATTCCGCATCCTGCTCTACCAAAAATCCTGTACCCGCACTCTCACTTTCCTGTGTGTAGGTCTGTCCCCACATACCCTGATAAGTGATTTCCATTTTATTGCTAATAGCTACTACACATGGCATAACATTATCAACAATATCGGAAACATCCATCATAGCTACTGTGCTCTGCACATCTGTATTGGTCTGCTGCAAACCACCTGTTGGCGTTTTATCACTGCTCTCATCGTCTTTATCATTTGAAGCATTATCCTCCTTGTCATCCTCCGCTTCTGAGAATATACCTAAGGTAATACCGCTAAAGTGAAGCACGGCACTGCCCGCAACACCTGCCACCAAACCAAATACCAGAGCGATAGTTACGGTCTTGATAAGTGTTACTCCGAAGCCATTGAAAGGACCTTTCTTCTCTGGCTCAGTCGCATTTCTCTCCGTTCTCTCGTACGAGGAATATCCCTGGGAACTCTGTGTGTTCGTGTTCTGCTGATATCCCTGTTCTGGGTTCTGATATGGGTTATAATTATATTGATTGTTATAGTTATTAAAATTGTCGTCCATCCAAAAAACTCCTTCCATCTCATGTTCATAATCGCATTCTAACAAGTAAATGTGTAAAGAGTGTGACTGATTCATGAAAGGATTATGAAAAATATTAAATTTCTATGCCGTTTTTCTGCAACAATTCTCTCGCCGATTCAACCGAATCCACACCACTCGCATTTTTCACAGGTGCAAATTCTTTTTCTCTTTCCACCTCGAAAGATAAACAGTTATCCATCATGAAAATCATATCAAGAATTAATGTTTCAAACTTATACGCATTTGGTGTTTCTGGTTTTACAGCTACACCATTTTCATCAATATAAGGAACCTTCTTTTCTACAATATGAAGTGGCATCTGCTTTTCAGAGATTTCAAATAATTTTTCTACACTGAATAAATAGTTTAAGATAACGCCGAATCCATAGAGAAGAGAACCTGCTTCATTGGTTGCTTCTGCCATTTCTGGAGTAAGCTCATAGTATTCGATGATAGATGGCTTTCCATCTTCTAAACAAAGTGCACCAACTCTTTCATATGGGTCACATTTGCGAACAACCTTGGCACCGCTTACGCAACCAGACTGAATTGTAGCACCCACGAATACTGGGTCAGCAATCTGCTGAAGCACGTTATCCACCGCAAATACATTGAGCCATTCTACTCCCTTTGCTTTCATGTCTTCTCCAAAACCTGCTTTTACCAAAGAAGTAAACCAGCCACCATTTCCATTTGGAGACATTGCAAGTGAATCTTCTGCTTCTACCAAAACATTTCCATCAAAATCCACAGCTGGAACCATTTCCTGAATAAAGAATTTAATAAAATCTTTGTTATAACCAAAGTAATCATGCTCTGCAAAAAACTCGCGAGTCTGTGCATCGTTCTTATCACTCGTCATAATATAAAGCGGAACAAATGCACCGGCTTCATCTGTCACCTTCTGAAGATTGCGAACCAACTGTTCAAAGATGTATAAATCCTTGTTTACACCAATATTGTACATCCCTTTTGCTTTATCAAATCCAAGACGTGTGCCCTGTCCACCAGCAAGAAGAATCGCACCTACCTTACATTTTTTGATGGCATCTAAACCAATCGCTTTAAACTCATCCATCTTCGCCTGAATTTCAGGAAGCTCCATAGCACCAAGAGGTGCGAACTCGCCACGCTTCTGCTCTCTTTCATGAATCAAATCCAAATAAGACCAATCCATATTGTTGAGCTGATCTACTAATTTCTGTGGAATTTCTTTTCCTACAAGGTCTTTCAAATACTTCTGATTTGTTGCATTGATTTTTTCAATTACACTTGCTTTCATTCGGTTTTCTCCTCTGACTTTGTCTATTTATATATAGTACAATGGTAGACCAATCACTTTCATGATTGGTCTACCAATTTTTTCTTAATCTTCTTTTTCTGTACTTTCTAGATCTTTAAATACGGTACCAGATTGTCCCGCTGTATCATTGAAGTCTTCTACATCGATAGACGTATAATTTTCTGTTATTCCAGTCTTCTTAATGATAGCATCACTAATGGCCTGAACTGTTTTCGATGGCTGGTAATCCGTAGTACCAAAGAGGAACTCATGGAGTTTCGATACATCATCTTCCAAACCAATTGGAATAACCGCATCTCCAGCATCTGCCAAGTTTCCTGTAGTCATTTCAAACGGGAATCCCGATGTGGTACCAATCGTATATTTCTGCACATCTTTTACAAGTCCGATGATTTCATCTAAGGTTAAACTTGTAGAAATATCATCAAACACCGCATTACAAATATCTAATAATGTCTTAATGTCTGACTCTTTTGCTTTATTCAGCATAGCCTCAAGTACAATACGTTGACGAGAAGTACGTTTGAAGTCACTACCTGCGGTCTTACGAATTCGAGCATATGTGGTAGCCTGTGCACCAGTTAAAAGTTTCTTGCCTGCACCGCTTACCTTCTCGCTTTTCGTTCCTACCATCGCATCTACTTCACCAATATACTGATTAATCTGACTCGCTTCCTGAGATGTGATTTCGATTTCAACACCACCTAAAGCATCTATCGCTTCTGTCACCGCTGCCCAGTCTACACATGCATACTCTGTAATGTTCAAATCCAGGTTTGCATTCAGCATCTGAACTGCCTGCTTTGCACCACCTCTGGCATAAGCACTATTGGCCTTATTAAACTTGCCATCCCCTATGCTCAAATAGGTATCACGATATACAGACACCAGCCTTACTTCCTTGGTCTTATTATTGATACTTGCAATCATAATAACATCAGACTGACCACTATTGTATTGTCCCTGGGTTCTATTATCCAAACCAAACAACGCAATATTGGTGTATCCACCCAATGTATTCAAGGTATCATCATCTAAGTCATCATTAATACCAGCCTCTGAACCACTAAAACCAGAATCCACATCGACCTTAGACCACAAAGACCACACGTATAACACGACTAATAACACAAGCAAACATAACACTTCAATACCGAAAATAATCAACTTACGCTTCTGTTGCTGTTTCTTGGTGATTTTCTTTCTTTTTTTCGCAGCCTTAGTACTCTCTGCCCTTTTATTTCTACCTGCCATTTTGCTTTCCTTTCCTACTATGGATATACATCCAACCTGTAACATAGTCCTTGCGTTCCTGCTCAGACATATTGGTGTAATCCACCATAGACAAGTTGGAGAGTGTCATCTGCTCCAAACCGCACTTATGAC
>CAYMTP010000002.1:0-52043 GCA_964393435.1 uncultured Lachnobacterium sp.
ATCACTATCAAAAGAACACAACAACTTATAACCGAGAATATTATAAGTTTGCTTCGAAGAATGCTTTCATAGCTTCTGCTGCTGCTACTTCATCATCCCCTTCTATCGTAACAGTAACTTCGTTACCCTGTTTAACGGCCATACTCATAACGCCCATAAGTCCTTTTGCTGCTGATTTTTTGCCGTTAGCTTCTAATGTAATAGTACTTGCAAAATTCTTAGCTTCTTTTACAAGAAGTCCGGCTGGACGTGCATGAATTCCTAATTCATCTTTAATTACATAAGTAAATGTCTGCATAATATGTGTCCCCCCTTATTATTTATCTAATTCCATAACTGTGTCGCCAGGTTCTACCTGTTTTCCAGTAGTACGAATTACATCTTTATAATCTTCTGCATTGCAAACCACGATAGGTGTAATCGTATCATAGCCCGCAGCCTTGATTGCTTCCATATCAAACTCTAAAAGTAAATCACCTTTTTTCACAGCTGCACCGGCCTCTACATGAGCGGTATAATGTTCACCTTTTAACATTACCGTATCAAGTCCAACATGGATTAATACTTCTGCACCTTTTGCAGATACTAAACTAATTGCATGTTTGGTATCAAATACCAAAGTAACTTCTCCATCAAATGGAGCATATACTTTACCTTCGGATGGCTTGATTGCCATACCTTTTCCAAGCATTTCTTCTGCAAATGTTGGGTCATTTACTTCTGCACTTGGAACTGCCTCCCCTTTTAATGGTGCCCCAATGACATCGTCATACTCCTTTGTTTTTTTCTTCAAAAAATCAAACATTGGTCCTTACTCCTTTTCTATATTTGGCTGAATGCGACGAACATGAATCGTCATATTTACCATCTCATCCACCTGCATAACATAATTATACTTTTCTTTCATATAACTTGCAATCTTTTCTACGATAGAAAATGATTTTGGATAAAGACGCATCACCATATTATTATATTCTTCATCTTGCTCTGCAATTTGTGCATCGCTAAATACTCGAAATGCCAGAAACTTTAAATGTGCTATAAATCTACCATAGCTAATATCGGAATCATCCATTGTTATTTGAAGCTCTGTTTCCACAAGTTCAATAATCTCACGAATCAAGGTGGTGATATGCATGGTCTCACTCATTGCCGTATTATATTCTGCATTCACAAAATGCATTGCTATTGATGCAGCTTCATCCTCGGGCAGCTTGATTCCCAACTTCTTCTCAATCATTGCCACCGCATATTCGCCTACCAAGTATTCGTTGCGATAAAAGCTTTTTACTTCCTGTGCTATAGGATTATCAAAAATAATTCCTGTTTTATATCTCTCCAACGCGAAATTAATGTGGTCAGTCAAAGATATATAAATACTACTGCTAATTCTTTTTCCCAATACACTTGTGGCATAATTGATGATTTCAATACATACATCTAAATGTTCAATAGGAATAGAACCTACCACTTCTTCAAACTTGCCGATTTCATCTTTATTAGACAGCACAAATTTCTTTTCTATTTTTTCTTTTTCGATAAAGGTCCCTGCTTTTGCCTGAAATCCAATGCCTTTTCCCATTAAAACAACTTCCTGATTGGTCTCATCTAGTGCAGTTACCACATTATTATTTATAATCTTCTCGATCGTCATAATACTTCCTACTCTAAACTCCATTTTCCATCAAACAAAAAAAGCCAAACTTCAGCCAAGGTAATCTTTTGAAGTTTGGTTTTGCCTACTATTACGCAGTAACAATCCGTCACATATTTAATTCTCACATATTCTTATTTTACTTATTTCTTTATACAATGTCAATAAATCTTTTCCAAATATTATCCACTTTTTCATAAATTTACACAATTTTCCTTTGATTGTTTTTTACAGATATAATGGTATAATTAATATAGTTTATTTTTTTAAAGGAGTTCTTATGAAACCAACGGTACTTATTACTGGAGCCTCTCGCGGCATTGGAAAAGCGATTTGCTATCGTTTTGCCCAGGAAGGTTATTCTCTTATTATAAATTGTAGTAAATCGACAGCTGCCCTTATGGCTTTGAAAGCAGAACTGAAAGAAACCTATCACGTTCCTGTCTTAGCTTCTGTGGGGAATATTGGAGACTACACCTACGTGCAACAACTATTTTCAGAAATCCAAAAAGAATTTGGCAGCGTTGATATTGTCATAAACAATGCAGGAATTTCCCACATTGGTTTATTAAGCGATATGACTCCAGAGGAATGGCACAATCTTATGAATGTGAACCTTGCATCTGCTTTCTATACCTCAAAGCTGGCGATTCCATATATGCTTTCAAAACAACAAGGCAAAATTATCAATATTTCTTCGGTATGGGGAAATGTAGGCGCCTCCTGCGAAGTAGCATACTCTGCCAGCAAGGGAGGATTAAACAGCTTCACTAAGGCTTTAGCAAAGGAATTGGCTCCAAGCAACATTCAGGTAAATGCTATTGCATGTGGCTGTATTGATACCGAAATGAATCGTTGTTTTACGGAAGATGAACGTCAGGCTTTAATCAACGAAATACCAGCAGGACGTTTTGGTACGCCTGAAGAGGTCGCCTCTTTGGTATATTCTCTCGCGAATGAACATAACTATTTAACAGGACAAGTGATTACTTTAGATGGAGGATGGTGTTAAACCATCCTTTTTTCTTGGATTATAAGAAAAAGGTCGCGTTTCGCGACCTAGCAAGATTTTTCAAAAAAATTATTTTAAAATATGCCCATGGGCAGATTAAGGCAGGGAACTTACCCACTCAAAATATCCACAAAAGAATATCCTCACTTTTCTGATCGTCTAAAAATCGCCATGCAAATTAGAGATTGTTCTGTAGAAGAACTTGCTGCATCATCCTATGTGACCAAATCCGCCATTTGTGGCTATCGCTCTGGGCAACGTAGTCCGAACGTAGAAATATTGCGACTACTTGCCCAAACTCTGGATGTCAGTGCTGATTTTCTAATAGGCTTAAGAGAAGAAATCTACATATAAAAAGAAGCCTCTTTCTACCCTAGCAACACCATATATGGTAGTTCCATATATGGTAGTACTATATGTAGCAAAACGCTTCTTTTATTATATTCCTTATTCCGCTACAAACACAATGGTTGTTCTTGCCGGAACACGGATTGTGTTTGGCCCAAACTTTTCAGTCATATAGTCAAAGTCTGCTTCATCACTATACTCACAATTGGTATTTACTTTTACCTTCCATTCCATTCCATTGGTAAGGGATGGAAGCTGCAAAGTAAGTGGTTCCCAATAAGAGTTCATACAGTAGAACATCAAATCATCGTCTGTATCCTCTGCATTACGGCCTGCGAACATAATACCAATCATATGTGTGTTGTATTCCGTCACACTATTATATGGATAACCATTATGAACACTAATTGGAGGAAGCTGACATGCAGCTGGCTTGGTATGCTTTCTAAGGATTGGATGATCCTTTCTAAACTGAATCATGAATTTTACAAAATCATGAATTTCTTTGTATTCGCCTAAACGATTCCAATCCAGCCATGAAATAATATTGTCCTGACAGTATGCATTGTTATTTCCGTACTGCGTATTACAGAATTCATCTCCCGCAAAGAACATTGCTGCTCCACGGCTGCACAGAAGTGCCGCAAAAGCATTTTTCACTAATCTACGACGAAGATTGTTGATAACTGGATCATCCGTTTCTCCTTCATGACCACAGTTCCAGCTGCGACCATTGTTGTCACCATCTGTATTATCCCAGCCATTCATTTCATTATGCTTTTCATTGTAAGAATACAAGTCATACATAGTAAAACCATCATGGCAGGTAATGAAGTTAATCGATGCACTATGTCCTCTTTCTTCAGGATGATAAAGGTCAGACGAACCTGTAATTCGAGTAATTGCTGCACCCGCTGCACCATTATCCCCTTTTAAAAAGCTACGCATATCATCACGGTATTTGCCGTTCCATTCTGCCCAGCGATTCCATGATGGGAAGCTACCTACCTGATAAAGTCCGCCTGCATCCCAAGCCTCAGCAATCAACTTCGTCTTACTCAGTACGGAGTCAAATGCAAGGGTTTCCAAAATAGGTGGGTTTGCCATAGGTGCACCATTTTGATCTCGGCCTAAAATCGATGCCAAATCAAAACGGAAACCGTCTACTCGATATTCTGTTACCCAATGGCGAAGACAGTCCAAGATAAAGTTTCGTACAATTGGGTGGTTACAATTCATTACATTTCCACAACCACTGAAGTTGTAATACTTTCCATCTGGAGTGAGCATGTAATAAATATTATTATCAATTCCCTTAAACGAAAAACATGGACCATTTTCATTCCCTTCCGCAGTATGATTAAATACAACGTCCAGAATAACTTCGATACCATTCTTCTTCAAATCATAAATAAGTCTTTTTAATTCTTTGCCTTCGTAGTTATGCTCTTCTGTAGATGCATAACCCGTATTTGGTGCAAAGAAGGAAACTGTATTATAGCCCCAATAGTTATAAAGCTGCACGCCGTCTACCACTCGGGCACTTTCCATTTCATCGAACTCAAAAATAGGCATAAGTTCTACTGCGTTAATTCCTAATTCCTTTAAGTAAGGAATCTTTTCTCGCAAGCCTTGGAAGGTCCCTTTTGCGTCGACCTTAGAAGAATTATCTTTGGTATATCCACGTACATGAGTTTCATAAATCACCAAATCCTCAATTGGTGTGTTCAACTGGCCTACTTCTCCCCAGTCAAATTCACTCTTTACAACACGTGCATGATATTCGAAATCTTTTCCATCCTTTGGTCTTTCACCCCAATGGCGCTGCCCTGTTACAGCACGGGCATAAGGATCTAAAATAACATTTTCTTTATCAAAGAAAATACCTTTTTCTGGTTTGTTTGGCCCACCAAAGCGATATGCATATTCAAAGTCCTGAATTTTAATATCGTATACCAGAATCGAATAGGTATCACCAATGCGGTATGCCTCTGGAATCGGAATTACTACCTTTGGCTCTTTCCCATGTGGTTCATACAATAGCAACTCTGCACGGGTAGCCCCATGAGAACTAATAGTAAAACTTACGCCGTTCTTAGTCTCAAAAGCACCTTTCATACGATAAAATCCTGGTCTTACCAAATATCCGTTGATTTCCTGTAATGGACAAAGGATTGCCCCCTGCAAACCATCCGACTCTCCCAACTGTTTTTTGATATTGATATTGCTATTGTTTATATTTACTGTCTTATTGTTAATACGCCATTTCATTTATGTCTAATTTCCTTCAAGTCTTTATTGTCTAGTCTATTCTTCAGTTTTAATTAATAGATTTCCCTGCTCATCAAAAAATACGCCACTGTAAGGAGCTGAGTATTCATTCAATCTTTTGATAATCGCACTTGCCTGCTCTGCATTTGCAATAGCTGGCTGATAATCATTATATGTGTCATGTCCACTGATTCTGGCTGGAATCATTTTGGCAGTGATATCTGTCTGAAGTACACCATCCACAAAGGTAAATGTCTGCTGGTAAACTGCAGTGTCTTTATCCTTAGGATTGCGATTTGCACCAAAGCTGAAATTAGCTAAACTATAAATAATGATTTTACCATTATATTCTTCTACTCCCTGTAATACATGAGGGTGATTTCCGATAACCAGGTCAGCCCCGTTATCAATCAATGCATGACCCAGATTCTGCTGATAATCATTTGGATAGAAAGAACCTTCCACACCCCAGTGACAGCTTGCGATTACCAAATCTGCACCCTGATTTCTGGCTTCTGTTACACCATTTAATAAATACTGGTCATTGGAACTTCCTCCGTTTGTAACACTTGCAGAAACCATTGCAATGACCATACCATCTTCTGTCGTATAATAAGAAATGATATCATTTATCGCATATAAAACGCCCACTTCATCCATAGCGTTCTTTGTATCCTCTAAGCTTTCTGGTCCATAATCCTCAGTATGATTATTTCCCATGGATACTGCTTCAATTGAGCTGGAAGAAAGAATTCCATTATAACTTGGTTTTCCTTTAATATTGAATTCCTTTTCTACTCTATTGGCAGCATCTGTAAACACACATTCCAGATTAATCAGTGTCAGGTCATCCTCTGCAAAGATTTCTTTGAATTTGTCGAAGAAATAAGCCTCTCCATATACATCATAAAATTCATGGAAAGAAGATTCATAACCGTGATACTGCAAAGCTCCCAAAGCACAGTCACCTGTTGCTGTTATCGTAACAGTGGTCACCACTGGCTCTGACTCTTCTACAACCTCAGTTCCATTTTCTGTTTCCATCTGGGAATCCTGCTCAACATCAGGTTCCGTTTCTCCGCCAGCCTTACCACAGCCTACCAGCATCATCGCCAGCAACAGTAACGCCAAGCACTTATACACGTATTTTCTCATAAGATACTCCTTACTTTTGTAATATATCCACTAAATGCCCACTTGCCCCCAACAAATCTGCTCTCTCACAAGTAGCCAAATGGTACTGAATAAAATATTGAAACTCCTCTTCATCCAAGGCGTTTAGATATGGGCGAATATAATTTGCAGCCCCATCTGCTGCGATAATTTCCAATCGTTCCAATCCTGCCTCTCGGTTCAACTCTAAGATATCTTCTGTACGTACAAAACTGTAAAGCTCATTTGCTTTCTTGGTACAATGGAAGTTTTCATCCAGCATTCCTGCTTCCACGCCTTCTTTTATATGACGTTCCTTAATAGCATAGGTGATTACACTATATTCATTCATAATATATGCTACAAGAATTTTACCACCAGACTTTACCACGCGCTTTGCCTCCGATAAAGCCTTCAATTTCTCCTCTTTTTCATGAAGGTGATACATTGGTCCAAACACAAGCACTACATCAAAGGTATTATCCTCAAACCGTTTCAGCTTCATTGCATTTCCCTGATAGGCCTTTACAGAACTTCCTTTGGCTTTTAGGCGAGCCAAATTATGCTTCACCAATTCTACTGCCGTCACATCATAGCCTTCCTCTGCCAATGGAACACTATAACGTCCTGTAGCTGCTCCCACATCCAAAATCTTGATTTCTGATTTTGGTATAGTCCGCTCCAATTCTTCGAGATACTTATGCAGATATTTCATGGAAGTTATAAACTCTACCTGTCCATGTCTGGAATCTAAGCGTTTCTCTTCATTAAATTTATTGTAATATAACTCTAATTCTGTCAATTTGTTGCCTTTATTTCCTTTTTATTTTCATACATAGACAAATCTGCACGGTGTCTGATATCTTCAATAGTTTCATCCTGCTCAGAATCATAACTCGCATATCCGCATGCAATTCCAAATCCACTATCTGGATGATCTAACACAAAATGTCCAATCGCAAGATCTAACGCATCTCTTTTCTTTTCAAACTGCGTCTCCGAAACGCCCTTCGCAATAATACAGAACTCGTCCCCACCGATACGATACACTTTTCCGAGATCACCAAATACTTTGTTAATCATATTTGCGGCTTCAGAAATATACGCATCGCCTTCCTTGTGGCCCTTTGTATCATTACATTTCTTTAAATCATTTAAGTCAAAGGTAATAATCTGCACCCCTGTCAGGTTTGCCATCTCAGTAACATCCTCTGAGTAAGCATTACGATTGAAACAGCCCGTCAACATATCCTTTTCAGCCATTTCTTTAATCAATTCCATTTTCTGTACTTCCTGCAATCTTTCACGAGCAACACGCGTGGTTTCCAAACCAAGAATAATTGCATAGAATAAAAATCCTATCTTCGCTACCTTTTCTGCAGTTAACACATTGGAATAATAAGATCTCATATCTACCACTGCTGTAATTACCAATACCAGTAAACCGACGATATTGACGGTAACCTTTTTGATGTTTCGTCTTTCGACAATCGCCTGTATAATCGCATAGAACAAATACATTAAAACCAGTACGATACTCAGCATCGTAAAATTCGCAGTCTGCTTCACCCCTGCAACACCTGTAAAGTGCAACACCTGACAAACAACAGTCTCTAAAACAATATATGCTGCAATTACTTTATAAACGTATTTATCCTGCACTTCCAAAAACTCTTTAAAGAAGAAAACTGCTGGCAAGCACATCGTCATCAAACATGTAAATGCCAAATAAGAGAAAAATGCTCTATTTTCAAACATGAAAACCGCAAACTGTGTCTCTCCAAAATTCCAAATACCAAAGATAATTGCAAAGAATCCCAGATATAATACTTCTCTCTGACAATTTTCCTTATAGAACACCGCTACCCAATATAAGAATAATGCAACCCCTATAATAATGATGCAGGCAGACAATGAAATTTCAAATGCAGCACCATCCATAATGCTACGATATATCTCTACTATATTTCCTACTTCAAATACTGGCACCTGCTTTGTCAACTCGGGATACACCTGTGCAACTCGCACCTGCACCAGAACATCTTCTGCCGGAAGCGTAACCACATTCCACATGGCACCAGGTGTTCGACCAAACACGGACTCCGCCTTTTCCAGGGAGTAAATAAGTTCGTCCTCTATGTATACGAACACTTCCTGATGATTGGTATAAAACAATAACGTATTGTTGGTTTCATCTATCCCTTGCAAATCCAAATAATATATTTCGCTGGCTTCATCTATCTTTTCTACTTTTTCTGCCTCAACAATTGTATTTTCTCCTTGCAAACTTTGATTGTACACCTTATCCGAAGTGGTATGAAATCCAATTATACAAAGAATCATAAAAACAAACAGAAAGATAGTTACACCTAATTCTTTACGTTTTAATTTCATCTTACCTCTTTTCTATCATAAATGCCTTATTACTCAGCATTTATTATATTACAAAATCCCATATATTGGAATGATAAAGTTGTATTTTTTGAAGAACTTGCTTATAATGAAAAAATATTATATATCTAGAAAGGACAAGAAAAGTATGTATGACAGATGGTCATTAGACGTACTCTACTCTGGTTTTGATGACCCAAAATTTCAGAGTGAGTTTAATCAATTAGATGGATTTGTAGAAAAATTCAAAAACACCGCCGAAAGCCTTGGTTCAAAAGATGAAAGAACCACCACAAAAGAGGTGCTCACATTATTAGAGGAATACCAAAAATGCTTTAATCGTTTGGTAAATTACTGTGCCCTTCGCCAAAACGCCGACACCAACGACGGCGAAAGCGTTTCTAACCTTGGACGTCTCATTCAGAAAAATAATGATATTACTCCTTTTGCTACTGCAATCGATAAATATCTTTCCACACTCTCTGATTTAGACGCAATTATTGGCGATGATGAAATGTTGCAGGATTACTCCTTCTACCTTCACGAAATGCAGAAATCTGCAAAATATCTTTTGAGTGAAGAAGTAGAAACAGCCCTCGGTGCAATGGATATGAGTGGCGGAAATGCATGGAGCGACTTACAGGGATATCTGACCTCTTCTGTAAAGGTAGAATATAAAGGAGACACTACTACACTTTCTGCAATTCGAAATATGGCTTACGATGCGAACCCAGAAGTTCGTAAAAGTGCATACGAAGCAGAGCTTGCAGCTTACGACAAAATCAAGGACGCTATCTGTTTCTCGTTAAATAGTATCAAAATGCAGGACTTAACCGAATGTAAGCTTCGTGGACACGCTTCTCCATTGGATAAGGTATTATTCAACTCCAAAATGCAGCGTGCTACTTTAGATGCTTTGCTCGAAGCAATGAAGGAATACATGCCAAATTTCCACACTTATTTACGTTCAAAAGCAGAAGCTCTCGGACATAAAAACGGACTTCCTTGGTATGACTTATTTGCACCAATGGGCAAGAGCGACAAAAAATATACTGTAGAAGAAGCAAAATCTTATCTTATGAATATTTTTGAAAAAGAAAATCCTCAGCTCGCAAAAATCGTAGACCGTGCTTTTGAAGAAAACTGGATTGACTTTTTCCCTCGCGAAGGTAAGGTCGGAGGTGCATTCTGTGCTGGTTTGGATTCTGAAAAACAGTTCCGAGTACTCACCAACTACGATGGTTCCATGAGCGATATTGTTACCCTGGCACACGAGCTTGGACATGGATACCATGACTTTATGATTTTCGACAACAGACCACTGAATACACACTATTCTATGCCTGTTGCAGAAACCGCTTCTACCTTTAACGAAAACATCGTTGTAAACTATGCAATTAAAAATGCTGCAAATGACGATGAAAAACTAGCTTTATTAGAAGGACAGCTTAGCGATGTGACACAGATTATCTGTGATATCTATTCCCGTTTCCTTTTCGAATCAAAGGTAGTAAACAACCGTTCCGAAAACTTTATGTTTGCAGACGAATTATGCAACATCATGTTGGAAGCACAAAAAGAAGCTTATGGTGATGGCTTAGACCACGATGTGCTTCATCCATATATGTGGGTATGCAAAGGTCACTACTACAGCGCAGGACTTGGTTTCTACAACTTTCCATATGCATTTGGCGGATTATTTGCACGTGGATTGTACGCTAAATTCCAGCAGGAAGGACCAGCTTTCCTTGAAAAATATAACTATATGTTAAAGGAAACACCTGTAAGAAGTGTAGAAGATGTTGCTAAGATTTGTGATATCGATTTAACCAGCAAAGACTTCTGGCTGATGAGTTTACACTCCTATGATGAGGCTATTAATGAATATAAGAGATTAGTAATAAAATAGGGGATTTAAAAAATGGCTCAGTATTTCACTGAGCCATTTTCCTCCTAAATGCTATTTACTGTTTGCAAATAATCTATATTAAAATTTAGGATTGCACTTTGTATTTTATTTATCACTTCTTGCTGCTGCTCTGTATAATCAAATTCCTCCAACTGCTTTCCTATTCGGTCCAATGCATCTATATCCATTTCCTCTGCCGCGGTTCTCATCTGACTCAACAGTTCATTCACTTCTGCCCGGAATTCTTCTGCAGACTTTTTGTCCCCCTGTTTCGCATCCCCCACTAACACAGATAATTTCTTTTGATATGACCGCCAGCATGTCAAGAATATTGGATTCATACTTTCTATAACCATTAGATCGCCAGATCGAGCTGCATCCTCCAATACTTTTGCCATACCCGCCAAAGGCACAATTCCAATCGTAGCTGCAGAATTTTTCATACTATGAACCTTGGTGCAATAAGCCACTCTTCCAACTTCCGTACCTATATCTGCAAAGAGCTTCGTCAATTCCTCTGCATCAAATAGGATAGCCTTCTCAAAAAACTCCACAGTATCTAACATCATCCTATCATCATTAAAATGACTCCTAGCATATTTCCAGTCAAGACCCTCTACCATAGGGAGTTCTGCAAAATCATAGCTTGGCCCAACCGATACAACGTCACTCTCATGAATCAAAGAATCATCTAAAAGTTCTTTGATCATATTTTCCAATTTTCTATAATCAATTGGTTTTTCCAGAAAATCGTCAAATCCTTCTCTTAAATATTTCTCTTTTGCCCCAACAATTGCATTAGCTGTCAAAATAACAACTGGAGCCTCTTTCGATGGAAAATCCTCCATCTTTTTCATCACTCGTAAGGTCTCAATCCCATCCATTTCCGGCATCATATGATCTAGGAAAATAATATCATATGCCTTTTGGGCAATTTTTTTCAAACATTCTTTTCCATTATCCGCTTCATCAATTTGAATCTTTGTTTCTTTTAACAGTCCGACAAATACCCTGCGATTCAACTCGTTGTCATCTACCAAAAGAATCTTTGCATCTGGTGCTTCAAATGTATGCTGATATTCCAAATCCTTCACTTCAATATGTTCATCTAACATTCCAATCGGTGTGGCATCTACGATTTCCTGACATAATTCAAATGAAAATTCAGAACCTTCACCATAGACACTGCTCACCGTTAATTCACTATGTAACAAACCCAAAAGCTGTTTTGTAATACTCATACCAAGTCCAGTGCCTTCAATATTACGATTTCGTTTTTCCTCAATTCGTTCAAATGGCTGACACAGTTTCTTTAAATCCTCTTCTTTGATTCCTATACCGGTATCTTTTACGCTAAAGAAAATTCTTGCAGTATTTTCCTGTTCGCATGGCAGCAATTTTATTTCTAAAGTCACCATACCTTTAGGCGTATACTTTACTGCATTATTTAAAATATTCACCAATATCTGTCTGAGACGAATATCATCACCTATTAGCTTACACGGAATATTTTCGTCAATATTGGTTTCATATTCCAACTCCTTCATTCTCGCTTTAAAAGATATCATATTGTTGACATCTCGAAGGACAGTAGCAAAATCATATTCCTCAAAAATGACACTCAGCCTTCCTGCTTCAATTTTCGTAATATCCAGAATATCATTTATAATACTCAGCAAAGACCTTGCAGAACCTTCAATATCCCTTGCATACTGCTTAATGTTCACTTCCTTACTCTCACGTAAAATAAGCTCATTCATACCAAGCACCGCCGTAATAGGTGTTCTGATTTCATGAGACATATTCGCAAGAAAATTCGTCTTGGCTTCATTCGCACTATCGGCACGTCGTTTTTCTTTTTCCAACTGATCCACTAATAGTGCATCTGGATTTTCTGTGGTCATATAAATACCCAGGTTGAGCAAAACCATGCCAATACAAGTAATCAATGAATCTGGAATAAGAATCTGATATACCGCAACAGGTATTTCACTAAATAATGCCACATAAATTGCCTTTTTCTTCTTTTTCGGAATCAGATTTCCATACCGTTTCATTAATCTTATAATAAAAATTACATAAAACGCTACACCAATATACGTCATAAACGCAGCTGGCCCATAAGAATAATTACTTCTTGGTGACTCAATATACTGAAGAGGCAAAAAAATTACGCCCCCAATCGTTAAAACCAAAGGAACCACTGTAAAATTATATTTCTTAATCTTTTGCCCAATTTCTTCTTCAATCATCGATTCCAAATATTTGTATGCAATATAGAATATAGAAAGCATAAATCCCATATAGAAGATATGCATCACACGATTTAGAATTGCAGAAACAGTATCCAAATGATTTACTGTATAAACCGTAATAACATCAAAAATTAACTGTAAAAAAGTACAAATCAGCATCGCAGAAAACCACTTTGAAGATTTGTTTTTCTTTCCCGATGATGTAAAATAAAGAACAGCTATAAAAAATATGAAAATTTCACAAGCTATTTGTGTCTTATACATATATTCGCCTACTTTCCAATGATTTCTTCAATTCGGTTTAATAGCATTTCCGAATCGGCTGGTTTCAAAAAGTATCCTGCTGGTTTTAATGCCAATAATTCTAACACAATCTCCTTAGTATCTACGCTTGTTAAAAATACAACAGGAACGTCTTTCAAATCCTCATCTAACTGGAATTTCTGCATTACATCTTTGCCATTCATTTCTGGCATTTCATAATCTAGCAACACCAAGTCTGGCAACTTCTTTCCAGCCGAAACCAAAGCATGAAAGCCCGATGGTGCCACCGCAACAGAATATCTCTCCTCTAAAATCCCTTTGATATTGCGCAGAACCATAGCATTATCGTCTACAACCAGGATATGTTTTTTCCTATCCTCAGCCAACTCGTCACCTTCGACATATGCCTTTCCATCCATAACAGCTCTACAGATCTCTATAATTCGCTTACCCGTTACTGGACGCATGATGCTATGGAACTGTTTATTTTCATAGTATTTTTCATATAAAACATATTCCTCTTTTGTACTAATCGTAACCACTGGAATCTCTGGGCATTTCTCTTCAAAACCATGAAAGAGCTCATTAAAATCTATAGATTTTCCAAGCATACTTACTACAATAAGTGCTGGAGCATCTTCCTCCAAGTGTTCCACTGGAACATCCTTCGTTTTATTATAATAAATGACACGAAATCTCCAGTTAAACAATTGATATAACTCATTATTTACTTTATTATCTTCACCAATATATACAATATAGTTTTTCAACCGTCTATCCTCCAGTATAAAATTTATTTCATTTTATTTACTACTACTTCCAGCTTTTCGCATAACCCCTTTGCAGTTTCATAGTCATTCTCTTTTAAACATTTTTCAATTCGCGTTTCTATATCTTTTTTCAACTGTTCCTGCTCCAAATAATCCCTGTCAAAATGATTTTCATAAATCATTTTGCGGAACGTCCGGGTACGCATTTTACGGATCGATTTATCTTCTACAAAGAGAATATAATCTACACAGTTTGCAATGGTATAAAAATCATGAGAAACCATAAGCACTGTTCCTTTATACTCTCCTATGGCTCTTTCCAAAGCAATCTGAGAATAGGTATCCAAGTGACTGGTCGGTTCATCTAAGAGCAAAAGGTTCGCTTTTCCAGCCGCGATTTTTGCAAGCTGCAAGAGATTTTTTTCTCCCCCTGAAAGCTGTTCAATTGGACTAGAAAGCATATCTACTTCAAAATAATAATCTTTTAAATACTCTGCTATCTCACCATGTGTTGTAAATCCACTTTCTTCAAACTCCTCATAGATTGTATTGGACTCCTTCAACATTTCTCCATGAATCTGTGACAAAAATCCGATTTCCATATTCTCATCTATGGAAATAAACGCATTATTGTTTCGATAAATATCACGAAGCAAGGTGGTCTTCCCTGTTCCGTTCGGACCAACGATAGCGACCTTTTCCCCTTCTTTCAATTCAAAACGCACATTCTCAAGAAGCGTATCTTCATAAGCCACGGTGTAGTCTTCCACACGAAGTACTGTCTTCTTTTCTACTGGAAGTTCCTCGGTTGGATGTATAAGTCCCTGAGAAAGCTCTATTACTTGTTCTACAAATATATTTGACTCTAAAATTGGAAGCTGTATCTTTGGCTGACGCAAGTTTACAAATGGAGCCTTGATACGTCTTGCTTCCAAACGCTCCAAATAAGAAACACGAGCATGTAACGCCTTTCCCCTGGACGCACTGGTAACACGAGTTGCATTGGCACGTAGTTTGTCTACGATTTTTTGATTTCGTTCAATCTCCGCCTGTTCCTTTGCCACCTGCTCCTGCAATTCCACCTTTTTCGCCAAAAGCGTAAAGTTGTATTCAACAAAGGTTCCATCGAATTCCTGAATATCAGTATCTTCTAAATGGAGAATTTTGTTAAAACAATGATTTAACAAAAAGCGATTGTGGGTGATGGCTAAAATAGTTCCTTTATAAGAATTAATCAATTCTCGAAGACCATTTAAATTATCAAAATCCAAGAACACATCTGGCTCATCCATTACTAATAAAGATGGCATCAAAAGCATCTGTTTTACTACCTGAAGCAATTTGTACTCGCCACCGCTGATAGCAGATATCGACAGACGTTCCGTATGGGAAAGTCCAGCTATTTTCAACTGCTTCTTGATATTACTTTCGTAATTATTTCCATCGATAGCTGCGAACTCATCCAACAGCATCTGGAATTTTTCCAAAAGTGCTTCCATATCCTCGAAGTTCGTTTCCATTTCCTTACAAACTGCTTCATTTTCCTTTTGAATACGGACAAAATCTTCTGCCAGAAAATCAAAAACTGTTATCTCTCTATCTTTCTCTTCTTTCTCATACTGACTGACATATCCTACTCGACCTTCCATTTCGCGAGTAATTTTTCCATCATAGAGATATTTCTCGTCGTTTAACAAAATATCTACCAGTGTCGTTTTTCCCGTACCATTGCTTCCAATGAGTACCGCGTGCTGCCCATCCTCAATGGTAAAGGATACGTCTTTGTACAAATCTTTTTCTGGAAATGCATAGGATAGTTTTTCTACTTTAATCATGGTTTTTTCTCCATTACTAGTCTAACGTTTCGCATTCTTATTTACATATTTTGTGGAATCCCAGCCTCTCTTCTCCATCTTCTAAATAGATAGTTCCACAATGGATAAATCCACATTTTTTCAACATATTCTGCATCACATAATTGTCTTTATGTGTATCTATTTTCAGGTTCTTACACTGCTTACTCGCCCAATTCATACAGAAAGATCCCGCACCTTTTACCACACCAGACGATGCAATACGATGAACTACCGAGTAGTCCTCTTCATTCAACCATGCGCCGTCATAAATCTTCACGTAGGTTGGGTCTTCTTCGTGTGCAAAATAAAACACTGCTGCAATATCCTCACCTTCCATACACACATGGTGTTTTCCAGCCAAAACATCCTGCTCAATTTGTTCTCTGGTTGGTTTGTTATTTTTCCACTGGTTTGGATTATTATGCTCCGCCATAAATTTTCTAGCACGGGCATAAACCTCCATTACCTTGTCCAATTCGTCCAGTCGAGTTTTTCTAATTTCCATGGTCGATTCCTTTTCTTAACTTTTTTCGCTGGCAGCCTTCTGCTTTGCATTGTAGTCATCAATAAATGCAACTACTTCTTTATCCTGATACTGGTCTGCCATGTAAAAACAAAAGCACTGGATTGCTTTTCTTTTTATTTCAATTCTACTTTAATTCTTCTTTAAAATCAACTTAAACCCTCTTCCACACACATCTCGGTCTCTAATCTCCTTAAATTGGTTATTGAACCATCGGAGAATTAGAGCTATTATATAAATATATATTTTTGTGTATTTATTTGAGTTTAGGAGACAGAAGATGAATTATTTATGCTGTGGAGCGTTAGGTTATTTGATAGGTTGTATTAACCCAGCCTATTTATTGGGGAAACGAAACGGAATGGATATTCGAGAAAAGGGATCTGGAAATGCTGGTGCTTCCAACGCACTTATGATTTTTGGAAAATTAAGAGGCGTGATTTGTGCCTTGCTGGATATTGCAAAGGCCTATATCGCAATTATGATTGCAAGGACATTATTCCCAACCTTTATCCATGCTTTTTCTATAACTGGCGTGACTGTTATTCTGGGACATATTTTTCCATTTTATATGAATTTTAAGGGTGGAAAGGGGTTGGCAGCACTTGCAGGTATGGTCATTTCCTTTGATGGATGGCTTTTCCTGATTCTGCTTGCTTGCGAAGTCGTAGTCGTATTAGTAACAAACTACATCTGCTTTGTTCCAATCACTGCTTCCATTGCATTTCCGATTATCTACGTTTTTATTACAAATGATATCTGGGGCGGCTTGATTCTAGCCATTGCCGCGGTTATCATCTGCCTAAGACATGTAGAAAATTTAAAACGTGTATTTAGCGGTACTGAGCTTCGATTCAGCTATCTTTGGAAGCCAGATGAAGAATTGAAGCGTATCCAGAATAACGCAAATGTTACTGACGAAGCAGTAGAAGAGCGATTTATGTTAAAATAATAGGGCATAAAAATGTAGCAGTTGCAAAATAGACGAAAATCGTCTGTTTTGCAACTGCCACATTTTTTTGTACTAAGGGGATTTATTTATACTACTGCTGTTCCAAAAGGCATCAGTGCAAGCTTCGCCATTTTGAAATTCTGGATACCAAACGGAATTCCCACGATAGTTAGGCAAAGCACCAAACCAATCACCAGATGTGTGATTGCCATTTCAGCACCGGTTACTAAAATCCAAATTACGTTCATCAAAAATGAACCCGTACTCATACCGTACTCTACTTCTTTTCCAAATGGGCAAGCTGCTAATTTTGCGAACTTGAAACACTGGATACCATATGGCATACCTACGATGGTCAAGCACCAAAGTGCACCATAGATTAACCATAATAACCCACTAATCCATCCTCCAAAAATAAACCAAATAATATTTGCTAAGAAACTCATTTCTTTTTCCTCCTAATTCTTATCCTTCTATCTATTTTTAAGCAGTGTCATCTGCTGAAATGAAGATAACAAATTCGAAATTCAGTTTCAATAGGTTATGGCTAACAGGTAAATTCTTGAAATTAAGAAGTAAATTTTAGAGCCTGAAATACTTATCGATAAATTCGAACTGGCGAGATTTCTCCACAAGCAATCTTTGCTCCCGCATTTCCAGAGGGCTGTGTGCTAAAGTCATCTATATTCTCATGTATAATAATCGTTTTCCCTATAACCTCATTTACGTGAAAGCGGTTGGTATAGAACACAGACAAAGCATACCCTTCATTTTCAAATATTGGTGGCAAGTCACCTGCATGAAATGGATGCGGACACTTCTCTGGGTTATAATGCATCCCTGCATCTGCAAATGGGTCTATTTCATTTCCGCTACATTGCGTGCCTTCATGAATATGCATAGCGTGAATTCCATTCCTACACTTCTCTGTATTCGAAGGCAATCCCATCATCTCAACCACCACAAGCACCCCATGAGGCTGTTGATAAAATTGTGCTACACCTTTCACAAGGGGATATTTTTCGCTTCCTCGTATAAATGCTGTGGCATCTGGTACATCAGAAAAAATGTGCCACAAGATATCTAATCCGCTAAAATACATATTGTTCAAAATCTATCTACCATCCTTTTCCATCGATAGTATTAGTGTATGAATGGTTAGCAAATACGTGAAAAAAGCATATATTACTAGTAAAAGATTTTTTATTAGGAGTAGTATTATGAATAATCGAACACGTATTATCCTTCGCTACCTCTTTGTTGTACTTTTGGGCGTCTTTTTGCATTTCGCTTATGAACTATCAGGAGAAAAACCAATTGTGGGTTTGTTTGCATCGGTGAACGAATCTGTATGGGAGCACTTAAAGCTTCTCTTCTTTCCGATGCTTGTACTTACCCTTTGGGATTTGTTCACCACACAGAGGAATAACCTTTGCTTTTTACCAGCTCGAACCACTGGCATTTTAGCAGGGCTTGCCTTCATTGTAGTAGCTTTCTACACCATATCAGGCATCCTTGGTTTTAATGTAGCCTGGATCGATATCCTCCTTTACCTAATCAGTGTAGCAGTTGTATTCTGGATAGAGAAAAAAGTCGCTCACAAATGCAATACCATAAGTGTGAAAGTTGCCATTGCGATTTTGATTTTCCTCATTATCCTATTCATTGTATTTACTATCGCACCACCAGCACTGGGTATCTTCATTCCTATGGCAGAATAAAAAGAACTCCTTGCTAGATGAATTTCTAGCAAGGAGATTTTTAATAAATTCCATTTAGCATATGATTACATTTTGGTAAAATACAATCTGCTCTTTCTAGTTCTATTTATTTTCTATGATTCGAATAAATCTGTCCACATATACTTGATCCATCCTAACATTTTGATATCCCGTGATATCACCTTCTTTCGGAATCCCCAGCGCCATCATGCGCTGATCAAATTCTTCCAATTCAAGATAAGTATCTTCCGTATATCTTTCAATCGCTCCGTTGGTGTAAGGCTGGCTAAGTGAAATCGTTTTTCCATCCACTTCTAGCTGATAATAAAAGTGCCCCTTTTTCTTATGCCCTGCAAGGGTGAAATTGCTATTACCAAATCCAGTTGTGATTTTTTCTACATCTGAATAACTATAAGTGATTCCCATTGGATGAATTGGTGAATAATAAACCATTTCATCCTCTGTAAAAAATGTCACACTAGTTACACTGCAATACAACGCCACTAACCAAGCTATAAATACCAACGGTTTAAATTTTCCTAACAAATTCCAAAGATAAAAAATGTCATTCGACTGTTCCAAATCTTTTTTTGATAGCTTCGAAAATTTTGATAACAAAACTACTATAAAAAGCACTAACCCTAGCACCATCAGTACGATTAGCGTAGTCTCTGCAATCGGATGCAATTCATAAAACAGGAAGTTTTCTGGTGCTAAAATTTTCTCTATCCATCCCATAACCTGGGTAAAAATTACTAGTCCTAAAACCAAACATAGTATCATAGCTGGAATGATCCAAACCGTTTGATGATTTCTCTTTTTCACATGCTTCTTATATTTCAATCGCTGTATTATATAATAAATCCAAATTCCTGTAAGCAACACAGTTCCTAATAACGCCAATGCTGCGTTCAACATAAGCCCGTCTAGCTTACCATCTGAAATATTAAGAAACAACCACATAATAGGTCCCGAATAAATAAGCGATTGAACAATTGTCAGCGAAAGACTTGGACTTCCAACTACCCGCAACTGTTCTTCCAATTCTGCCATTTCACCACTTTCCATAAAATCAACAGCTTCATTGTATTCATCCATCAGCTTATCCTGATTCACTTCATTCTTTTTTAAATCTTTTGCTATTTGCAGACAGATGTTTCGCATCTGTTCACATTTATCTTTTTCTTCCAAATAGGTATCTGCTTTTTCCTGCAATTTCTTTACGATATCTTCTGTTTCCATATCCAGCATAGATTTGATTTCTTCTACACTAAAATCCACATATCGTAAAACTTTAATTTTCTTTAAACGATTTACTTCTGCCTCAGAATAGCTGCGATAATCATTTTCCTCGTTTCGCTCTACTGTCAACAATCCTTTTGCTTCATAATAGCGAATACTCTTTGCTGTTAAACCTGTCAATTTTTCTACGTCTTTTATTGTCATAACCTGACCTCACTTTTTATGTTTTGCAGAAAAATATTTCTGAACACATGGTAAAAGTACACCATAACCCAAGGGGAAGGTCAAGAAAAACCGCTTATATTTTAAAAATAATACAAGCTGCAGGTAAAAATCACATCTAAATCATCACTAGTTTCTTCATCTGGATCATGCGCGTTTCAAATTCTTGATAGAAATCCTCTTCCACATATGGAGTCAGGTAAAATATTTGAAGGAACTGCATATTGATTACTTTTACAACCGCCTCTTCCTCCATATGCTCTTCATAGTATCCACGCAATCGTTTTGTAAGCCCATGCCACTCTACAAGAAATTTTTCATAAGCCTTTGTATTTGGTACATTCAACCATTTAAGGATTTTTACCTTTGACTTATTTGGTGCTGGACATGCATCCTTTAACACGAAATATGTAAGCTTTTCGTCTTCATAATTTCTGCCCAATGGAAAAAGACGGCAAAGACCAGGGCGAAACTGATGGATACTACAACGTCCCTCCTCATTTAAAAAGCTACAATGTGGCACACCTTCACCAGCCATCTTCAAATTTGGTAAAATGAGTCCATCTTCTACATGCAGTTCTACTTCTTTTGTCAAAAGTTCTTCCATGGATTTTCCGAGATTTCTCGTCAGTTGAAATACGTCATATGGATCCAACCAAATAGAATCCCCCATATCCTGACAGCAAGAAGAGCAGCCTTTACAATCATGACAGCTGATTTTTGCCATGTCATTATTGCCATATAATTTTCCATCTGATATTTCTAATAAATCTTTGTTCATCTCTTTTTCCTTTGCATAATCAATTCTTTGTCTAGTGTACCACAACACATTTATTTCCACTATATTATTCTTGAAAAACTCAGTATGAAAAGATAAAATATCGTTAGACTAATCATAGAAAGGAATCCTAATTATGTATAATGGAAACGAAAAAGTGGTAATCTGTGAACATCCATTGGTGAAACACAAAATTACAATGCTTAGAAATAAAAATACTGGAACCAATGAGTTCCGTTCTATCGTTGAAGAAATCGCAATGCTTATTGGTTATGAAGCATTAAGGGATTTGAAAACAGAAGAGGTAGAAGTAGAGACTCCAATCGAAACTGCTATGTGTCCTGTAATCGCTGGAAAGAAACCTGCAATTATTCCTATTCTTAGAGCAGGCCTTGGCTTAGTAGATGGTCTTTTAAAACTTATGCCAGCTGCGAAGGTTGGTCATATCGGTCTCTATCGTGATGAAGAAACTTTTGAACCACATGAATACTACTGCAAGCTTCCATCTTCTATCGACCAGAGAAAAATTCTTGTCGTAGACCCAATGCTGGCAACCGGCGGCTCTGCTATTGCAGCGATTGACTTCATCAAGGAACGCGGGGGAAAGGACATCACTTTTCTTTGTGTAATTGCAGCTCCTGTCGGTTTGGAAAAACTTGTAGAAGCACATCCTGACATCAAAATTTTTGTTGGCAACTTAGACCGCGAATTAAATGAACACGCTTACATCTGTCCAGGTCTTGGCGATGCAGGCGATCGTATCTTTGGTACAAAATAATTAAATATGATATGCAAACAGCCATCGATTCTTTTCGAACCGATGGCTGTTATTTTTACTCCTTTTCTAATCATAATCTTTTTCTGGTAAGATTGCATTCAAAATGATACCTATAAGAGCACCCACTGCTAGACCAGAAAGGCTGATTGTAATGCTGCCAATCTGAAATGCGATACAGCCTGCTGCACTATAGTTGATACCAATAGAAAGTACCAAGATAAGTGCCGCGATGATAACATTACGTGTCTTTGTAAAGTCTACCTGATTTTCTACTACGTTACGTACACCAACTGCAGAAATCATGCCGTAAAGGATTAAGGAAATACCACCAACGGTTGCGGTTGGCATTGCCTGAATAATTGCTGCAAATTTAGGGCAGAACGAGAAGATAATCGCAAACACTGCAGCAAGTCTTACTACGAATGGATCATATACCTTTGATAAGTTAAGTACTCCTGTATTTTCTCCATAAGTTGTGTTTGCTGGAGCCCCAAAGAATGATGCTGTCATTGTTGCTAAACCATCGCCAAGTAGTGTTCTGTGAAGGCCTGGATCCTTGATATAGTTTCTTCCTGTTGTAGAAGAAATTGCAGAGATATCTCCAATATGTTCTACGATGGTCGCAAGTGCGATTGGCATAATTGTAATAATTGCCGTCACTAACATTGCGGGATCAAAGTTCGCATCGAACAAGCCTAAAATCGTCAATTCTCTCTCAATTGGAAGTCCAATCCAGTCTGCATTTGATACCGCAGAAAAATCAACCTCTCCCATGCCGATGCCTACTACATAAGACGCAATTACACCGATAAGAATTGGAATGATTTTCATCATTCCTTTTCCGAATACGTTGCAAAAGATAACTACTACAATAGCTACTAATGCGATTGGCCAGTTGGTGGAACAGCTATCAATTGCTGACTGTGAAAGTGTAAGACCAATTGCAATGATGATTGGGCCTGTTACGATTGGTGGAAAATATTTCATAACCTTCTTTGCTGAGAAAAGCTTAATGAGTCCTGCCATAACCAAATATACCAAACCAGCACAAGCTACACCAAAGCAGGCATATGGAATCATTTCCACATTGCTACTGCCATCTTCCAAAAGAGGGGCAATAGCTGCATATCCACCTAAAAACGCGAAAGAAGAACCTAAGAATGCTGGAACTTTTCCTTTTGTTAAAAAGTGGAATAATAAGGTTCCTACACCTGCAAATAAAAGAGTAGTAGAAACACTTAAACCTGTAAGAAGTGGTACTAATACAGTAGAACCAAACATGGCAAACATATGCTGTAAACCTAAGATGATTACTTTTCCAGTACCAAGTTGTTTTGCATCATAAATTGCTTCTGTGTTATTATTCATAGTTGGTCTCCTTTGAAAATTAAAATTTCCAAAGAGGTATTCTATCACAGTTCCCCTCACAATAATACAGTAAGATTTTGTAAATCCAATAACTTATACAAGGTTGGTTCAAAAGAAAACTCCTCCATCAGTGCGTGAACTTCTTGCAGCATATTTTCTTTTACCTGTTTTGGCATAACTGGTCTTCGGACTGCACGAATGAGAATATTCTTTGGTGTATGTTCAAAGTCAATAAATTCAAGTAGCTGCGTTTTATATCCGCAATATTCCAACAGATTTCCTCGTATCGCATCTGTTGCTAACGCAGAAAATCTTTCTTTGACGATACCATAACGAGAAAGAATTGTTAAATCGTCTGGTCTTATCTGCTTGTTCAACTCATGCTGACAGCAAGGTACTGAGAAAATCATTTTTGCCTTCCACTGAATCGCATTGTACAATGCATAGTCTGTCGCAGTATCACAAGCATGAAGGGTGATTACCATGTCTACATCAAATGGTGCTTTGAATCCATTTACATCTCCTACTTCAAATTTTAGGTTCGTGTAATTGTATTTTTCAGATGCCTGATTGCATTTTTTGATAACATCCTCTTTTAAATCTAAGCCAATCATGTTAACTTTAAGTTTCATTACTTCTGTGAGATAGTAATAAACTACAAAAGTAAGGTAGGATTTTCCACAACCGAAGTCAATAACATTCAACTCTTCCACTTTCAAATTAGAAACTTCATCATCGATAATTTCGATAAAACGGTTAATCTGTTTGTATTTGTCATACATGGAATTGACTACTTTTCCATCCTTGGTAAATACCCCCATGTCTACCAGTGGTGCGATGTTCATGCCTTCTTTTAGAATATAGTTTTTCTTACGGTTGTGTCCGTCTTCTTTTGCGGAAAGTTTTACTGCATCTGTTGCAGTCTTTTTCACTTTGTAATTACATTTTCCTTTTTTCGAAATGAGGATAATGTGCTCTTCTGTAGCGGAGATACCGTTAATTTGTTTATAATGGTTTTCTGCTAATTCTACACAGCGAGCAAATAGGTCTTCTCGCGAAATGTTTTCGTGAAACACTTGCTTTTCCGTGTATTTTGCGATCTGATAAGTTTTTCCCTTATTTTCGATAACTATTTTTTTATATTCCTCTGATTTACTAATTGGATTGCTGATAATAATTTTCTGCATATCTGATTTTAGTATTAAATCCACATATAGTTGAAGTTCTCTCATAAGATTGTCTCCATTTATTATTTGTAAATTTCATCTAAAGATATCAATATTCTATCCGATGATGGTTCACACGAGAAACCTGACTTTGATATAAAACCATATTTATAGCACGGAATCCCTGATTGGTTTACTTGTGCAATTTCCTCTTTTACCATTTGTTCATTTAATGGTTCTATGCGGAACTTTGCTTCATAAAAAATATAACCTTTATCATCAAGCGTAACTATATCAAATTCTCCATTTTTCTTATTTACAGTATCATCATAATAATATTTCCCAATTTTTTCAAAAATCTCTTCCATTTGTCCTGCTCTGTTTAAACGTATGAGATACTGCTTACAAATATCTTGAAATCTCTTAGGTACATATTTTGTCTCAAAATCCGCTTCAATATATTTTTTATAAAAGACTTCTGTATCCATAATTTGCATTCTTGAAACATTACCAAAAATGTATTTGTAATAAAATAGCGATAAATTGTCTGATATATAATATCCCGCCTTCTTTTTATTTTGCTCATCATTTATTGGCACTTCTTTTTTAACTACATCCATTTTTATTAATTTTTCAAGGACATCTATAAGTGTAGGACCACTAGATACATTGGATTGGTCTAAGATATCTTTATATCTCGAAAATCCTTTTGCTAGTGCTTCAAATACCTCATTTGCATTTGTAATCTTTGATATTTCCGAATTCAAATACATAGAAACTTCATTTTCCAAACGTGCTCCAGGAGATGCAATTAAATCTATGATATTTTCCTTTACACTCTTTGAAGCATCAATCAATCTATTATAATATGGAATTCCTCCAAAAACACTATACAGTCTAACCTTATCTTCATTAGAAAAACCCTTGTAAAACAATGCTGATTCATAATAATCCATTGGTTTTAAATCAATTGTCAAATCCACACGTCCATATAATGGATTCTGTTTTCCTAAAAGTTCTTTCATCGTATCCACAAAAGAACCACATAATATTAGCTTTATACGAGAGGTATCTTTGTATTTATCAATTACAGATTGGATAATACTATCTAATCCCTTTACATTTTCACGCAGGTAAGGATATTCATCCAAAACCAATATCACTGCTTTGTCTTCTGCTTTTTTGAACATAAAATGAAGCAATTCTTCTATATTTGTAAAAGCAGGTTTTGGAAATTGAAAACTTTCAGCGATTAACTCCGATAAACTGTCCACGTTATTTCGCTCAGTTGTTTGTTTGCATTCATAATATATACTTTGAATACTAGTCTCTTTTAGGCAGTGCTTTATTAGCTCACTTTTACCAATACGTCTTCTACCATATATAAGAGAAATCATCTGCTCTTCTTTTTGAAACATATCCATCAACTGTTTCTTCTGTTGCACTCTGCCATAAAACACTTTTCCATACCTCCTTTTAAAATCTTAATTTTAGTATAGTTAGTATATTCTCCATTGTCAAGTTTTATTCGGTCGCGACCGAGTCGGTCACGGTCGAATAAAAAGAAGGTGCTCTAAAAACACCTTCTTTTACTTAATTCATAATTTGAATATTTACACTTCCCACTGATACAGCGAAATCCTCTACCTCAGGAAATTCTCCCTTATCATCTTTATACGCCAGTTCTTCTGCTTCCATATATTTTTGCTCTGCCTCTTGATCTAATAAGGATATACTAATTTGAAAACTATAGTTTTCTTCCAAATATCCAATATACAATATACAATCTGATATATCCCCTGCAGAACCTGCAAAAAAATAATCTTCCTCTTCTCCAATAGCTTGAAAACCTGCATTATCGTAACATACATACTTTTCTTTATCAGTCCCTATATATTCTACGAAGCATAAAAAATCTGGGTGAAAACTATCTGCCGGGGCAGTTCTGGTAAACACCGTAAAAACATAATCTCCTGATGCAACTACCTCTTTCTCGTAACCTGGATTTTCATCTTTGTTATACACTTTCGCATAAGAAGCATCCTCCAATTGTACGCTTCCAAAATAACCTGCATATTCATAATTATCGGTATTGGAAACATCAATAATTGCATAATTATTTCTTGAAACGTGATATTCCTGATTCGCATAATCATTTGCCACATAAGTCACTATACTCGAGTATATAACCAAGCCTACAATGATAGCGATTGTTACCATTCGAGACAAGTCGACCATTTTTCTGCCTTGGATTTCACCAGATTGTATCTTTTCGTTAATGTTGTATGTATAAATAAGTCTGTATACAAAAATGATTGCAACCACTAGAATAACAAGTAATACAAATAATATAGATACTCTAAACATATTCTCCCCTCCCTAGATTCCATAGAATTCCTTAAATTTATAGAAATAAGTTCTAGTCACATCCACCACACTTCCGTTAGTGAGTGTAAGATAAAATTTACTGCTCAAAGCTGGCTTTATGTGACGAATCGAGTTCTTTTTTATGATTATAGAATTACTAATTCTAATAAATCGATCTGGTGGAAGCAAGCCTTCCAACTGATAAATACGATACTTTGTTTTGTACTTCTTTTCATTGGTATGTATAAATACATCATGACCGATAGATTCGATGTAACAGATATCCTCAGTATTTACATAGGCAATACCTTCGGTATCCTTACATTCGATGCTATCACCAATGTAACCTTCTTCTGTGAGAATTAGGGCTGCATCCTCTGATACTTCAATATCTTTTTCTAATAATTCTTTTTCTATTGTTTCTAGTGTGGATTTATTCAGTCTGAGTTTTATTCGCATATTGATTACCTCCAAAGCTATCATAGCAAATGACGTTGGAAAAACAAGAGGATTTGAATAGATTGCATGGTGGGAGGAATAAGTTGCATAGACTAAGAAAAACCAGATAAATATAGAAAATCCCAGAAATGCGACTGCATTTCTGGGATTGCAAAATCTTGTTGTTTTCGAAACGAATGATTAACGTTTTGAGAACTGTGGAGCACGACGAGCTGCTTTGAGACCGTATTTCTTACGTTCTTTCATACGTGGGTCACGTGTTAAGTAACCAGCTGCTTTCAATGTTGGACGGTATTCGCCATCTACCTGAAGTAATGCACGAGCGATACCATGTCTGATAGCACCAGCCTGTCCTGTGTATCCGCCACCTTTAACGTTTACTAATACGTCAAATTTGTCAACTGTTTCAGTTGCAACTAATGGCTGACGAACAACTACTTTTAATGTTTCTAATCCTAAATATTCATCAATGTCTCTTTTATTGATTGTGATTTTACCTGTTCCTGGTACTAAGTATACTCTAGCAACAGATGATTTTCTTCTTCCAGTTCCGTAATACTTTGTAGTAGCCACTGTAATTTACCTCCTAATTAAAATGTTAATTCTTCTGGTTTCTGAGCTGCATGTTTGTGTTCAGGTCCAGCATATACGAATAATTTTTTGTACATTTCACGTCCTAAAGGTCCTTTTGGAAGCATGCCTTTTACAGCGAATTCGATAACTCTTTCAGGATGTTTTGCTAACATTTCTTTTAATGTAGTTTCTTTCATACCACCTACATAGTCAGAGTGACGATAGTAGATTTTCTGATCCATCTTCTTACCTGTAACTTTGATTTTTTCAGCGTTAACTACGATTACATAATCACCGCAATCAATGTGTGGTGTAAAGATAGCTTTATTTTTTCCTCTTAATACTTTAGCAACTTCTGATGCTAAACGTCCTAATGTCTTACCTTCAGCGTCTACTACATACCATTTTCTTTCGATTGTAGCAGGACTAGCCATAAATGTCTTCATTTGGTTTTCCTCCTAAGATATTTTAACAATAAAAACGACTGGGCTATTTGGAATCTCGTATGTCCGGACGCTATCCCTCTTCACCCGATTATTCTCTATAGTTAAAATGCTTGCCGGGGCTTTGGCTCACATTTTCATACTATCGCAGACTAGGATATTATATTACACGAATCCTCGTGTGTCAAATACTTTTTCTAGAAAAATTTTCAAGAAAAATCCCTACATATTGTGGCTTTTTCACCTTCTTTAAATGGAATCATACTCAATTCCCACCATGGTAAGTCCACATGCTGGTGCGGTGGGTCCAGCACTACTTCTATCGGTCGCTTCTAGCATCTCCAAAATCTCTTCTGGCTGACGTTTTCCTGCACCTATCTCGATCAAGGTGCCAGCAATAATGCGAACCATATTATATAAAAATCCATTTCCTTTTACCCGGATGCGAATCTCATCTTCTTTCTGAGAAACGGTACACTCATAAATGGTACGTACCGTACTTTCCACCTGTGCATGTACGGAACAAAAGCTTTTAAAGTCATGCTCTCCCACCAAATAGCTTGCAGCTTTCTGCATTGCTTCCACGTCCAAATCATAATGATGAAAATAAGTATTCAGACGACGGTTTGGATCACGAAAATCACGATTCAAAATACGATATTCATAGGTCTTACTGCTCTTTCCTGCACGAGGATGAAAATCATCCGCTACCTGACAAGAGCTTTGGACTACGATATCTTCTGGCAAACGCGTATTTAATGCGTAACAGATTTTGTCTGCTGGCATACGGGTATTGGTATCAAAGACACATACATTTCCAAGGGAATGCACTCCCGCATCGGTACGACTGGCACCAATAACCTGTATCTCTTCACCTAACAAATCGTAAAGTGCTTCATTAAGTTTTTGCTCTATGGTGACTGCGTTCTTCTGGAGCTGCCAGCCACTATAATTTGTGCCATCATAGGCAACTACCATTTTTACACGCATAATCTTTTACCTCATATGCAGTTCACGGAACACCTTCTCAAAGGCATTCCGTGAATCATTTATACTTTACTGTGGAAACGGAACCACGTTTGCCGCAATAACTACAATCACTAAAAATCCAATTAAAATACCATAAGCTTGGTAATCTGCCTGCTCATATTTCAATGGTTTCATCTTGGTGCGACCTTCGCCGCCATTGTAGCATCTGGCCTCCATAGCCATCGCTAAATCTTCTGCTCTACGGAATGCTGATACAAAAAGTGGAACCAAAAGCGGAACCATGGCCTTTGCCTTCTGAATCAAATTTCCATTTTCAAAATCGGCACCACGTGCCATCTGTGCCTTCATAATTTTATCTGTTTCCTCAATTAGAATTGGGATAAATCGAAGAGCAATGGACATCATCATCGCGATAGAATGTACTGGTACATTAAACTTATTTAATGGTGCTAATGCTGTTTCTAAACCATTCGTCAACTGATTTGGTGTCGTGGTAAGTGTCATAAGTGAAGTACCCAAAATCAAATACACCAAACGGATAGTCATAAGTACCGCATTGATAATGCCTGTATCTGTAATCTGAAGACTCCCCCATTTCCAGAACACGATATTTCCTGGTGTCGCAAATAGATTGAACACCGACGTAATTATTACTAATACTACGATTGCCTTTAACCCCTTTGTCATAAACTTAAGAGGCACCTTGGAGATTTTGATTACAGCATAAAGAAAACCTGTAATCAATGCCAATCCCACAATTCCTTTAAAACAAAACAAGGCAATGACATATATGACTGTAGCAAACAGTTTTACTCTTGGGTCCAGCTTATGCAACGGCGAATCCGCTGGATAATACTGACCAATGGTAATATCTCGAATCATTTCTAAACCTCTATCTAAATACTTATCTGCCTAGAGCAGCTAATATACTTTCCTTTGCTTCTTCCACCGTAGTGGCATCTAAATCTACTGGCAAACCACATTTCTGCAGTTCATGCATCAAATAGGTTACCTGTGGTGCAGCCAGACCTACCGCCTCTAAATCCTTGTACTGACGAAATACATCCTTTGGTGTGCCATCATACATTACAGCCCCCTGGTTCATCACGATAATACGGTCTACATATTGGGCCACATCTTCCATGCTGTGAGAAACCAAAATAATAGTAATCCCCAGTTCCTTATGCATCTCGGAAATCAGTCCCAAAATTTCATCACGCCCCGCTGGATCAAGTCCTGCCGTTGGCTCGTCCAAAATTAGCACCTCTGGTTTCATAGCAAGTACTCCTGCAATAGCTACGCGACGCTTCTGTCCCCCAGACAAATCAAATGGTGGCTGATAAAAAAGTTCGCTTGGAAATCCTACGCTCCTAAGTGCTTCATATGCACGAAGTTCTACGGTCTTTTTATCTAATCCAAGATTCTTTGGGCCAAAACATACATCATCGAAAATTGTAGTTTCAAAGAGCTGATGTTCTGGATACTGAAATACCAATCCCACTCTGCTACGAAGCTCCTTCATATTGAAATCTTCGTCATAAATATCTTGTCCATTAAAATAAATTCCACCAGAAGTAGCCTTTATCAACCCATTCATATGCTGAATTAAGGTGGACTTTCCCGAACCCGTATGACCGATAATGCCGATAAATTCTCCGTCTTCAATTTTTAAATTGATATCTTTTAGTGCCTGAACATGATATGCAGTTCCTTCACTATAGTTATAATTTACTTTATCTAAAATAATTGACATATTATTTCACTTTCATTATTGCTTCTATCAGTTCTTCCCTTGTTAAAATTCCTTTTGGAATCGGAAGACCTGCTTGTCTTAGTTCATGTGCTAAAAGTGTCATCTGAGGCACGTCCAAACGATGTGTCTTTAATTCCTCTACTCTGGAGAAAATCTCACGTGGCGATCCATCCATAATGATTTTTCCATTTTCCATAACATACACGTAATCCGCATCAACCACTTCTTCCATGTAATGTGTAATGAGAAGTACGGTAACACCTTTTGTTTTATTTAATTCATGTGCAGCCTTTAACACATCCTTACGTCCATTTGGGTCAAGCATCGCAGTTGGTTCATCAAACACGATACATTTTGGTTCCATTGCCATAACTCCCGCAATGGCTACACGCTGTTTCTGTCCCCCAGACAATTTATTTGGAGAGTGGTTTCTGTACTTTGTCATGCGAACTGCATTTAAACTCTTATCCACACGTTCCCAAATTTCTTCTGTTGGAACTCCAATATTTTCTGGACCAAATGCAACGTCTTCCTCTACGATATTGGCAATAATCTGATTGTCTGGATTCTGAAATACCATTCCAGCCGACTTGCGAACTGGAATGATATTCTCTTCTTTTGATACATCCATTCCATCTACCCAGATAGTACCTTCGGTAGCAGACAATAGTGCATTAATATGTTTTGCCAGCGTTGATTTTCCAGACCCATTGTGTCCAAGAATTGCAATAAACTGGCCTTCTTCTACATTTAAATCCACATGGTCTAACGCCGTTGTAATAGACTCTACATTATCCTCTTCATCACGGCGGATAAAATCATGGACAAGACCTCTTGTTTTGATAATACCCATCTTAGTCCTCCCAGTGTAATCTATGAAGTTCACCTTCTAACTTCATATTCGAAAAATCATTCTGACGCAACGCCTCATATAATACAATTGCAACAGAATTCGATAAATTCAAGGAACGTGTCTCTCCTACCATTGGAATACGAACACAAGTATCTGGATTATCTTTTAAGATTTCCTCAGGAATACCTGCACTTTCTTTTCCAAACATAATATAGCAGTCTGGTTCATAGTTTACTTCTGAATAAACATGACGCGCCTTGGTAGTAGCATAGTAAATCTTCGCCTCTGGATTTCTCTTGCAAAAATCTTCCCAGTTTACATAGGTAGTTACGTCCAAATCCTTCCAATAATCCATGCCTGCTCTTTTTAGCTGTTTTTCTTCCAAAGAAAATCCAAGTGGCTCGATTAAGTGGAGTCTTGTATTTGTCGCCACACAAGTACGTCCAATATTTCCTGTATTAGCAGGAATTTCTGGTTCAAATAATACAATATTTAATGACATAATTATTTATTCTCTCTCAGTTCATTTACAAATTCTTCGAATCTGTCCATAGCAATCTTTAAGTTTTCCATGGAATATGCATAGGAAATACGAAGGAAGCCTTCGCCACAATCACCAAATGCAGTTCCTGGAACAACACATACCTTTTTGCTTTTAAGCATAGATGTAGCAAAGTCGTTAGAAGACATTCCAAACTCCTTGATACAAGGGAACACATAAAATGCACCTAATGCTTCGAAACAGTCTATACCCATTTCAGCAAATCTCTTTAAAAGATATTTACGGCGAACGTTGTACTCTGCCTTCATTTCCTGCACATCCTCATCCCCATTACGCATAGCTTCTACGGCCGCATACTGGCTGGTAGTAGGTGCACACATGATAGCAAACTGGTGAATCTTAAGCATCTGTTTGATAATGACTTCTGGTCCACAGGCATATCCAAGTCTCCACCCAGTCATGGAATGAGATTTTGAAAAACCATTGATGAGAATGGTTCTTTCCTGCATTCCAGGGAGGTTACAGATGGAAACATGATTTTCTGTATAAGTAAGCTCAGAATAAATTTCATCACTTAATACATAAAGGTCATGTTTTAAAATCACTTCTGCGATTGCTTCTAAATCTTTTCTTTCCATAATTGCCCCTGTTGGATTGTTAGGGAAAGGAAGTACTAAAAGCTTGGTCTTTGGCGTAATGGCAGCTTCTAATTCTTCTGCAGTGAGGCGGAATTCATTTTCTGCCTTAAGCTCAATAATTACTGGTGTTCCGTTTGCCAAAATACAGCATGGTTCATAGGAAACATAGCTTGGCTGAGGAATCAGTACTTCATCGCCTGGATCTAACATGGCACGCATGCATATGTCGATACCTTCGCTACCACCTACAGTAACAATCATTTCTTTTACAGGATCGTATGTAAGGTCGTAGCGACGTTTCAAGAATTTCGCAATTTCTTCTTTTAATTCTTTTAAACCTGCATTTGAAGTATATGAAGTTCTACCCTTTTCCAAAGAGTAAATACCTTCGTCACGCACATGCCATGGAGTATCAAAGTCTGGTTCTCCAACACCGAGGGAAATAACGTCATCCATTTCAGCCGCGATGTCAAAAAACTTACGAATACCAGATGGCTTAACATTTACGATTGTACTTGATAATGGATTTCTCATTAATTCATCAACTCCCTTTCGTCCTTAGCTGGTTTTGCTAAGATAGTTCCATGGTCTTTGTATTTCTTTAAAATAAAGTTTGTCTTTGTGCTAAGCACTGTATCCATTGGAGCTAGTTTTTCGGATACAAACTGTGCTACTTCACGAAGTGTTCTTCCTTCGATGATTACCATAAAATCAAAACCGCCAGAAATTAAATAAATCGAATTTACTTCTGGATAGTTATAAATACGTTCTGCTACTTTATCAAAACCCATACCTCTCTGTGGAGTTACGCGAACTTCGATAAGGGCCGTTGCTTTTTCTACTCCTACTTTATCCCAATCGATAAGTGTATGATAGCCACATATAACTCTTTCATGTTCCATTGCTTCTAATTCATTTAATACTGTCTGCTCATCCGCACCAACACGAAGTGCAAGCTCCACAATGTCTACTCTGGAATTTTTCTCGATATAATTTAAAATCTTTTCTCTCATTTTTATATTTCCTCTCTGCCTACAATTTTGACATAACTATATGTATTCTATGTCAAACATTTTATGCTAAATTATATAATTCGTCCGTTTGCGTCGTTTCTAAAAAACGTCTCTCATCCTCATTTATCAAAACGCGGTCATTGCTATCCGTTGCTTTTCCAATAATCACCGCTGGAATATCCGCCTTTTCTAATTCCATAACCAGGCCATTCCCATCTTCTGTGGCAATAAGTAAGCATCCCCCTGATAACATCTTATAAGGATTCAAATCAAAAAACTCGCAAATCTCTATGGTTTCCTGACGAATTGGAATTTTCTTTAAATCAATTTCTAGTCCAACGCCAGCACTTTCTGCCAATTCCCAAAGTGCACCAAATACACCGCCCTCTGACACATCGTGCATTGCACTCGCGCCAGACTTTACGGCGACTGCAGCCTCCGGAAGTATCGACATCAGCTGTCGAAAGGTTTTCGCTTTATCAATAAAAGGCTGTGCATATCTTGTGCGAAGCACCTCTTCTTTCTCCTTCGCCAAAATCGCTGTACCTTCTAATCCTACCCACTTCGTCGCTACGATATCCATACCAGGAAGTACACCGCTACTATGTACCATATCTTTTTTCAATACAGTTCCCAGTGCAGTTACTACTACAAGTGGTTCCTTTACCGCACGAGTAACCTCTGTGTGTCCGTTTATGATATCTACGCCACAAAGCTCACAGGCAGTATCTAAGTCTTTCATTAAATCTCTTATTTCTTCTTCGTTATAAGAAGTTGGAAGAAGCATAGTGACAGAAACTCCCGCTGGTGCAGCACCTGAGCATGCCACATCGTTGCATGCCGCCATAATAGCACTACTGCCAACGGTATCTTTTGTCAAAGTGATCGGATCGGAAGACAATACGACTGCCATATCCTCTGTCACCGATATGGCACCATAATCTGCACCAACCGATGGAGCAGCCAAAATATCATCTCTTCTTCTATGCAGTTGTTTTAAAATAGAGCGTTTTAACACCGACTCCTTTAATTTTCCTGCTTTCATATCTACCTCATATATAGTGCGTAAGGCTGTGACGAAAATCGCCACAGCCCATATTTTACATATTAGTTGGAATTATTCCCTTCATTGCCACTTTCACCGCTTCCGGATCCACTATTTTCATTATCGCCAGTTTCTGTATTACCACCCTCATTTGTTCCAGGTGTTGTATCGCCTGAGCCAGTTTCTGTATTACCACCCTCATTTGTTCCAGGTGTTGTGGTACCTGCGTCCGGTGTAGTAGCACCTGTGTCAGGGGTAGTTGGCGTCTCTGGTGTACTTGGTTTTACCAGTCCTACTACTACAGACTCAATATAAGCATCATCCTTTGTCGCTAACGCAGCTTTAATTGCAGCAAGCTGCTCTTCTGTTGCCCCAGCCGTTCCAATCGTTACCTTTCTACAGGATGCTTTATAGGTACTCTTATTTAGCTGCGTCTTCTCTACCTGAACTCCATCTATAGTAACCACTTTCCAGAATCTTGCTACATATCCTATGTGTTTATTTCTAGTTTCAACAAAACTTCCTACTGGATAACTAGAGGATAAGGTAAACTCTGTAGCTGGATCATTTTCAGAAAGAACTTCGCTCTCAAATGTCACCTTACGATTGCTAGCTCTCGTTTCTACACCATAAATATTGAAGTAAACATGACCACCTTGGCAATAGCCCTCAATATAGACCGGAAAATCATAATTGTTTTTGAAACGCAAATCCTTATATGTTCCAGCAATTGCGGCATCTCCTCCTGGAGGTGCATAACCTACAATCATAGAATGATTAAATCTCTGTGTGATTTCTAACTCTGCCTTTAAAACTGCATTATACAACGTCGTTACAACCTGACAAATACCGCCGCCATAGGTTTGCACAGTATTACCATCGGAATATGAACCTGCTAATTCATATCCATTCTCCTTTGTAAATGGGACAACATACTCATAAAAGGAGAATTCATCTCCTGGATATAAAACTGCACCATTCACTTTGCTTGTACCATTTTCTACATTCTGTGCACGAGGTGGGGTAGAATAATAAGCATAATCCGTTGAATGAGAACCTAATAAATCCTTTACTACTGCCAACTCTTCTTCGGTACCACGTGGCTGTGAAATAATACTAGTCAATGTAAATTCTGCATTTTCTACTGCTGCCAACTCCCATTCCGTACCAATATATTCATTCAATTCAGTTACTGCAGTAACAATGTCTACTTCATTGCCTTCCTGCCCAGCAACATAAACAAATTTACCATTTTCTCTCTTCAAACCATTGTCAATTGCTTCAATATCAATTTTGCTTCTCTTGCCATAGATTTTGTTCGCTGTCAACTGTTTGTCAATCGACAATCCCATGTCTACAACATAATTTTCTTTTTCCAAATCCTGCAAAGCTTTGAAACGTTTGATAAGATTACCTGAATTACCTATTGCAACAGCTTCTTGCACTGCCACGCTGGTTTTCGCACTTAATCCTAAGTCCTTTAACTGATATTTCAAAGTATTCTTTGGACCTACCAATGTAATCCACTGTTCCTGAAGACCAGTCACATAGGTATCCACCGCCAAAGTCGCCTCTTCCGCAGTCATACCACTTACATCAATGCCGCCAATGTATACACCTTCTTCAATCACGGTATCCTTGACTACATCCGCCTTCACTAAATCTTCATTTGTTAAGAAAAATGTTCCTGCAGCAAATACAAGTGCTGCCATTGCTAAAAGCTTAATTTTTTTCATGTCTTTTCCTCATAATATTAAAATAAATAAAATAGTAACCTATCATCTAATAATCTATTCTATCACAAGAATTCCAATTAGTAAACAAACAGTGCTGATACAAATGTGGTTACCAACATAGCCGCCACTAAAACCAAACAAATAATTGCTAATATCTGTCTTTTCTTTTTTCCTTTGTTAAAATTACTCATTGTCTTCACCTCTTCATAAAAATCTGTTATACTTACCCTGTATTATAACAGGAAAGGATTCTATTATGTTCCCATTTTTAGCTATATTTATTGTTTTTTGTCTCGTACTTACTTTTTACATCCGCAAAGGCGACGCTACACAACAAAAAGTGCAGGATGCGTTCTGGGAAAAGGAACGCCAGTCCAATGCAGTTCGTAAAAAAGACATTAGTAAACTTGATTATATTAACATACCTTTGGAAAAAATACCAGTAAAGCTTTGCACTTCTACCGAAAAAGCTCTTTTTGCCCTTGCAGAAAAGCCAATGTTGAACTTTATCGGTACCAGTAATACGGATTTAAAGCTCCAGTATGGCACTGCAAATCTGGAAATACTGACAGAATACGAAAACAACTTTATTGATTTTGTGGCTCTGCTTCCTGACTATACATCAGAGCTAATAGAAGCTGGCGAAAAAGAAACTGCATTAATGCTTTTGGAATTCGCGGTAAGCGTGAATGCCGATTCTCGAAAAATTGACAACCAGCTTGCTGCCCTTCAAAAGGACTTATCTTCCATGAACTAATATATATTTATCCATAATGCGGGAGGCTTCACTTTTGGTGAGGTTCTCCCAATTTATTTCATCTACAATCTGATGTTTTTCTCGATACTCTTTCAACCTTTGAACCTGTCTTTGTGTTGCAGGACTCTGTTTTTTCGCACGATAGACTAATTCCCTTGGTGCAAAATAGGTATCTGCATTTTCCACTCCTTGCCCCAGCTCTTTTAATTTTTCAAATATCTGCCAGGTCTCTAACGCATCGTCTAGTGCTCTATGTTCTCTTGCTCTTTCGATTCCAAAATATTGACACAGACTCTCTAGTTTTTTGGGCTGATCCGCCGGCAGTAAAACCCTGGCGATTTTTAATGTGTCACAGGCTTTTGCTTCCAATGGACGTTTATGATTGACTGCCCACTGCTTTAGAAAACTATAGTCAAAATTGATATTTTGTCCAACCAAAATCTGTCCATCAATAAAGCTCAAAAGCTTTTCTATCGCTTCGTCTTTATCCAAACCAGACCGCACCATTTCATCTGTAATTCCAGTTAATTCTACCACTCTTGCGGGAATTTTACACTTTGGATCAACCAAGCACTCCATGGTTTCGATGACCTGATTGTCCTTGATTTTAACCGCACCAATCTCAATAATCTGGTCGGTTTTTGCAGATAAACCTGTCATTTCCAAATCTAGTACTACATACTCATTTATCATCTATCTTTTATCCTTTGATTTGCATAAATCATATAAAAAACATTCCTGACATCTTGGACTTCTCGCAAAGCAGATATTTCGCCCAAAAGAAATAATCTGAATATTATATAAAATCCAATGGTCCTTTGGAAGCTTTCGCATAAGTTCAAACTCTATCTTTTCTGGGTCATCTTCCTTCGTAAATCCCAAGCGTTTTGAGATTCGCTTCACATGAGTATCTACTACAATACTTGGCTGATTGTAGATATTCCCTCGAATCACGTTTGCTGTTTTTCTTCCAACTCCAGCCAAGGTCAACAAATCCTCCATCTCCGATGGCACCTCTCCGCCATATACTTCCACCAGACGTTTCGCACAGGCGATAATATTCTTAGCCTTGTTATGATAAAACCCTGTCGGACGGATATCTATTTCTAATTCCTTTAAATCTGCATTTGCAAACTTTTCCAAGCTATCATATTTGGCAAACAAATCCTTTGTCACAATATTAACTCTTGCATCTGTACACTGTGCACTGAGAATAACAGCAATCAAAAGCTGCCATGGGGTTTCATGATTCAAATAGCAAATATATTCTGTTCCATATACTTCATCTAATCGTTTTAATATTTCTTCTGTTCTTTTGGCTGCCACTCTATCACCACCTCTTCATCGGCTCCGCCTATTATCACATCTTCATCTGGATTTACATACTGCACATCCGCCTGATGTGTCAATGGGTCACGTTTATCATAGGAAAATAGAACCCATACTGGTACATCTCGATAGTTGTAATCTCCACCTAAAAAATCATACGAGAACATCTCTAGATGTGACATTTTTCCATTCTTACAATAGAAACGGACATATGGCTTCATGTGCTCGTAATTATTTGCCCATGTTGGACGAGATTTACAATTTTCCCTATAGTACAAGTCAAACACCAAAGCTTCACGAATACAGTCATACCATTCTCCCCATTCCGGAGCATCTTTCCATTCCTGTTTCAAGAATTCCATCAAAATTTCACAGCGTTTCATTCTGGAGTGACTCATTCCAAAGTAACCATTTACTTCATAAAAATCGCCTAATCTCTGGAACATATCAAAGGCACTATCGAAATGCGTTCCTAATACCTTCATGGTGATTTCGAACTGCCCACTATTATAGTACACCTCTAGCATTTCCTCCACACGCTTCATTCGAAGAACATCTTCATAAGATAGCCATTTGGTCGACAACACCTCATAAGGTGGATTGTCATGATAAAGAATTTCATATTCCTTTGCATGCTCAAACATATAAGAACCCTTGAGCACCTTTAAAAATCCCATTTGCAGCTGATTTGGCTGTAATGCATAAATATCATCAAAGGATTTGCGGAAGGTATCATAATCCTCAAATGGTAATCCTGCAATCAAATCCAAATGCTGATGAATATTTCCAAAACTCTTTATACGCTCTACAATTTCTTTCAAGCGTTCCAGCTTCATAGTACGCTTGATTTCTTTGATTGTAATTTCATTGGTAGACTGCACACCAATTTCCAACTGAATTAAGCCTGGACGCATTTGTTCCATCAAGGCTAGTTCTTCTTCATTAATTAAATCTGCTGATATTTCAAAATGGAAATTAGTGATTCCATTGTCATGCTCGTGAATATATTTCCATATTTCCATCGCATGCTCGTGATGACAGTTAAAGGTCCTATCTACAAACTTTATCTGAGGCACCTTCTGGTCAATAAAAAACTGTAACTCCTCTTTTACTAATGCGAGGTCTCGGAATCGTAATTTTTTGTCAACCGAAGACAAGCAATAGCTACAGGAAAACGGACATCCACGACTACTTTCATAATAGATAATACGATTCGAAAAATCCTCCATTTTGTCATAGCTAAATGGCATGTTACTCATATTTAAAATCGGACGCCAAGGATTTATCTGAATCGTTTCATCGTCACCTATTTCCTGTCGATAAGCAATTCCTAAAACATTCTTCAATGCATCTTCATCCATAAGTTTGGAATAATATCCACATAATTCACAGAAAGTTTCCTCGCCTTCCCCCATCATAACACCTGTCACCTCTGGGTGCTTCTTTAAAAAATCTTCCACCTCGAAGGACACCTCTGGACCGCCTACCCAGATTGGTACATTTGGGCACAACTTATGGAATTCTATCATGACGGTTTCTATCATAGACAAATTCCAAATATAGCAGGAAAACATCAATACATCTGGCTTACGTTTGTAGATTTCTTTTAAAACATAATCCGCCTGATTATTGATGGTAAATTCAGCAATCTCCACCATATCTTTATAGACTCCTGCGGATGCTTTTAAAGAATATACTGCTAAATTGGAATGAATATATTTTGCATTAATTGCGGTAAGTAATATTTTCATTATTCGTCAAACTCCATAATCACAAAGAAACCTTTTTCAGTTTCTATAATATCTACTACCACACCTTCTCTGGATTTTAAACGTTCACTCACGGTATAGTTTCCAGACATGGCAATGGCATGCTCAATTGTATAATAATAAGAAGCAGGTAATTTACCCTCTGTTACGGAAAGTCTATCTCCGATTTTTGTTAAACCAGAGCGTTCCATTTTAAATTCCATTTTTCGCATAACAATCTCCTTTCGAACTATTCTTATTTTATAAAAAAGTCAGATGTATGGCAACACACATCTGACTCTAAATTAACATTTTCTATTCTTTGCCATTCCAGCAATAAGTACAAAGCTTACATGGATTCAATCCAATTGCTTCAATAATATCATCCAAACGTGCAAACTGTAAGGAAGTAAATCCTAACTTTTCACAAATATCCTGCACCATGGCTTTATATTTCTCACTATCTGGGTTGGTGTATTCTTCCATCAATGCATCTGTAATTTCACCTTCACGTTCTAAGATTACACGACGGGTAATCAGTTCCATTTCAGAAGAAGAACGGGAAAAGTTCAAATATTTACAGCCATACATGATTGGTGGGCAAGCTGGGCGAACATGTACTTCCTTTGCACCGCTTTCATATAAAAACTCTGTGGTTTCACCAAGCTGTGTACCACGTACAATAGAATCATCAACCAGCAATAATTTTTTATCCTTAATCAAAGGCTGCACTGGAATCAATTTCATCTTGGCAATCATGCTCCTCTGTGCCTGACTGGTAGGTGTAAAGGAACGTGGCCAGGTTGGAGTATATTTGATAAATGGACGAGTATATGGTATCTTAGCCTGATTAGAATAACCAATCGCTGCTGGCACGCCAGAATCTGGTACGCCTGCCGCGTAATCTGATTTTACATCGTCACGTTCTGCCATACGACGTCCTGTTTCATAACGCATTTCTTCTACATTGACACCCTCGTAAGTAGAGGTAGGGTAACCATAGTATACCCAAAGGAAAGAACACATCTTCATTTCTTCCCCCGGCTCCTGCAAAGTTTCTACACCATCTGCTGTCATGAAAACGATTTCCGCAGGGCCTAATTCTTTATAATCCATATAACCGAGGTTTAAATATGCAAAACTTTCAAAAGAAAGACAGTATGCATTTTCTTTTTGTCCAACAATAATAGGAGTACGTCCCAAACGGTCTCTGGAAGCATAAACACCATCTTTTGTCAAAATAAGTACACTAAGTGAGCCGATTACTTTTTCCTGAAGATACTGCAATCCTTCCAGCATGGTGTCCTTCTGATTGATAATCGCTGCCGCCACTTCTGTCTGGTTGATACTTCCACCACTCATTTCCAAAAAGTGAGTTTTACCAGAAGCGTAGCATTCCTGCACCAATTCTTCTGCATTTGCAATTTTGCCTACTGTACTAATTGCGAAGCTTCCTAAATGAGAATGGACCAAAAGAGGCTGTGGTTCAAAATCAGAAATACACCCGATTCCGATATTTCCCCTTAATTCCTCTACATCCTTTTCGAACTTTGTACGGAATGGAGAGTTTTGAATATTGTGAATAGCACGATCAAATCCGTTCTCACCATATACTGCCATACCGGCTCTTCTGGTACCTAAATGAGAATGGTAGTCCGTTCCATAAAATAAATCTAATACACATGATTCTTTCGACGCTACTGCGAAAAATCCGCCCATAAATAAGCCTCCTATTTCTATCGCTCACCTAATATTAATCCCTCAAAGCTTATTCGTCAAATAAATGTTGCGGAATAATTTTATTATTTTTTCTAATAATATTTAAATTTTGTTGCCATTTTCTCTTTCTAATGCCATAATATTTATAAGAAATTTCCCAATACTGAGAAAAGGAGGGGCCTTTATGGATATTGCAGCTGTATCTTCTGCTTTAAGTGCAGTACAATCTTACGGACCATATGCCGCAGGAAGTGTAGCTCAGGCTGTTAGTGTAAAAATGCTGGATCAGTCCATGGAAATGAATGAAGCCATGAATGCCCAGATGATCAGCATGATGGAACAGTCAGTAACACCTAATTTAGGCGGAAATATTGATATTCGTGTTTAGAAAACATTACTTCATTTTAATTCTTCTTTGTATAACGGTTATGACTCTTACTTCACAAACTTGCAAGTTCGTCTCGGTCTTTCTTTTCTATCTAAATTATATATGCGCAATTCCGCGAATTGGGATTTATCTAATTCAACACCTCATCTCGTGAATTCATTTTTAATTCGCATAACATCACTCTATCCATCTATTCTATGTATATTAAAACGAACTTCCGGTATTACGCCACTTTTAGGATATGGACTGTCTTTTTTGCTCAATTGCTCTTTTTTCGCAATAATTTCCTCGACCAGCCCATATATTTTTAAGAGTTGTTCCTGTGTTTGTCTGCCATCAAGATGTCCTGTCCATGCGGAATATCCTTCTGACATATATCCCAAAACTTTTTTTGCTCCTATTTTCCACTCCACAAGTGAAGTAGCACCCTTGCCCTGCATCCATAGCTTCGAATTAACATCATCTCCTGTGAACATCAGCTTATTCGCATGTTCGATAAACATAACTGAACCTACTGTATGGCCGGGAATTTCCTGAACTTCAATATATCGGTTTCCAATATCAAAAATATCTCCGTCATGTAAAGGTAACGGTTTCCCCATTTTTTTATTATGATATGGCTGTATTTTTTGTTTTTCCTCCAGAACAATAGCCATTCCAAACAGTCTGTTTTCCAATATTCGATTGAAGAGAATATTATCCTTTTCACTCACATAATAATCTCCCAGCTGACGCAAACCACAAGTATGGTCGGGATGTCGGTGTGTTGCTACCGCAATAATCGGCTTATCTGTCAGCGTCCGAATCGTTCCCTTCAAATCACCGATTCCCCAACATCCATCAATCAGTAATGCTTTTTCGCTCCCTACCACGAGATAACAGTTTGCTCTTCCATTCTCATCAAACCTATATGTATTATCTGCTATTTCTTCTATTTTGTAGAACATCTTTTTTCACCTTCCTCTAACTATACTAAAATTTATAATACTTTTACCTGCAAATCCTTTCGTGGCGGAATTCGCTGATACTTTACATCAGAGTAACCCATTACCATACAAGATATAACCTTATGACCATCTGGCAGTTCTATCATTTTTCTGAGCTTTTTGCTGAGTTTTGTGCAAGCAACAAAGAAACCGCTATATAACACTCCTAACCCAAGATTTTCTGCCACAAGTTCCATATAAGAACTTGCAAGCCCTGCATTGATGTCACTTTTACTTGATACAACAATAACCAGTGGTGCTCCCTTAAAAAAGAAGTCATCTGTAATCTCGACTCTTTTCAGAAAATCTATGAACGGTGAACCTATCTTTTTCCCTTTACGAAACAGGCTTACACAAAGAGCTTCTGCTTCGCTTTCAAACCTATACATGCTTTCCTCTATCTCCTAAACATATCTCAACTGCAGAATTCAAATTTATTGAATTAATTATACCATAGCCATTCTTGAAACACCGCGCAAAGCAATTTTATTTTTTAAGATACCGAGTATCACAGAAAGTAATTTTTTCCATAGAGTAAGAAAAGCGGATGCAGTATATATAAAAATTGGACCATTAGCAGTCGTTACTTGGTGAGTAGACTCCTATTTGGAGGCTACGAACTTAGTAACGCAACTAGTACGCTATGAGCGAAAGTCGTGTCCGAATTTTTATATATACTGCATCCGCTTTTCGTAGTATTTAAATAATCTAACTTCCTGCGTTACTCATATCTCAACGCATCAATTGGATTCATCTTTGCAGCCTTATTGGCTGGGAAGTATCCAAAGAACAATCCAATACCCATAGAAAAGACAAGTGATATCACAATACCACTAATCGAAGGTGTCGCAGGATATCCCATATAATTCGACAACATTATACCTGCTGTGATTCCTAAAATCAAACCGATAATACCACCAATCAAACAGATAATAATTGCTTCTACAATAAACTGAGCACGAATAGAAGAATTCTTTGCGCCCAAAGCTTTTCTCGTACCAATCTCTCTCGTACGCTCTGTAACCGATACCAGCATGATATTCATAACTCCGATACCGCCTACCAAAAGTGCAATACCCGCAACGATAGAAATCGCCAATGTGATTGTATCCAGCATACTGGTTAACATGGCAATCATACTTTCCAAAGTCATAACTGTGACTTCAAAATCCGTATTGTTGCGATAATATGGTTCGTAAAAGCCCTTTATATTTTTAGATAGCTGTTCCGTATCCACACCAACAGCAGCACTTACTCGAATGGTAGAAAATTGATCTTTGGAATGGGTAATCGTCATAGCCGTCTGCAATGGCAAATATACTGTACTGCGTGAAAAACCAAACATACTACTCATACTGCTCATTCCAGAAGCACTCGTACTCTCGTACACTCCTACTATGGTAAGCGAAACGTTGCTTTCATCCAATTCTACATCAATCATTTTTCCTACGGCGGAATTTACATCGCCAAACATATCCTCCGCAAAATCCGCTTCAACCAGACAACTCATTCTTTGTCCCTCATAATCCTGTTGAGAAAGCATCGTTCCTGCTACAATATCAATTGGCGAAGTAATGAAATAACCAACTGTGGTACCTGTCAAAGATACCCTTGCAGAACTACTATGATATTCTGCTGTTCCGCTTCCTACAGAATGAGAAATATTAATGGCATAGATATCATCTTCAAAACGGTCATACATTTCATGAATCATTTCACTGGTAATATAGTCTGCATCTGTCATTTCCGCATCTGAGTCTGAAACAGCATACTCTACGCCATCTATCAAAGCACTGTAATCATGATCCTGACTACGTTCACTTACCATGACATACACATCATTAGAACCCATGGACTGTAAGTTTTCTTCAATAGAAATCGTCAAGGAATTACCAACTGTAAAAATTGCAATTACTGCTGCAATACCAATGATAATTCCCAGCATAGTAAGCAGTGCTCTCATCTTATTAGACTTTAAGCTAGTAATGGCAAGTGTGATATTTTCACCTAATAACATACTTACAACACCTGCCCTTCTATCGGATTACGGCGTTTCGCAGCCACATCTCTTTTCACCACCTCAGACACGATATTTCCATCTCGAATAGAAATGATACGGTCTGTTTCTTCCGCTAATTCTGGTGAGTGAGTAATTAAAACAATCGTCTTATGTTGTTCCTCATTTAACTTATGGAATAAATCCATAACCAGTCGTCCCGTCTTTGTATCCAGCGCACCTGTAGGTTCGTCCGCCAAAATAATAGCTGGATCATTTGCCATGGCGCGAGCAATGGCAACACGCTGTTTTTGTCCACCAGAAAGTTCCTCTGGCAAATGATTTGCACGTTCTGACATTTCTACCATCTCCAAAAGCTCCTGGGCACGTTTTCTTCGATCAGTCTTTGACATGCCCGCATAAAGCATAGGAAGCTCTACATTTCGAAGTGCATTCGTTTTTGGTATTAAATTATATGTCTGAAATACAAATCCAATTTTTTGATTTCTGATATCCGACAAGTCATTGTCGTGGGCTTTTTCCACATCAATCCCATCCAGGTAATAGGTACCTGAGGTAGGACGATCTAATACGCCAATCAAATTCATAAGAGTAGATTTTCCGGAACCAGATGGCCCAACAATGGATAAAAATTCACCTTCTTTAACTTCCAGTGAAATACCATGTAAAATCTCCAATTCATTTGGTTCTCCAATATAGAATTTCTTGACGATATTTTCTAGCCTGATAATAGAGCTCATATAATTCGTCCTTTCTATATTAGATGCCTGCATCTGCACCCATCATATTGAGTAATTCTTCAATAGAACTATTTCCCTGTGCATCTGGTACTAAAATCTGAGTTGTTTCTGTTATATCATTTGAAATAACTTCTACATAATAGGTTCCCTGAAGACCTACTGTAACATCCATTTCTTCTGTAAGAATGTTTCCTTCTTCATCCTTTCCAGTTACCTTTTCTACATATGTTGTGCCATCTTCTCTGGTATAAATTGCATCATATGGTACAGACCAAGTCTCTACACTTTCTTCTGTGATAATACTGGTCTTTGCATTCATACCGAGACGAAGTCTGTCATTCTGTTCTTTCAACTCAATCCTAATTAAATAGGTAGCACTTCCACTGCTGCTTCCTGTAATACTGCTAGTGTCCATTCCAATGAGGCTGGACAAATCACCCATAGAAGAGCTACCGCTATTCGTAGCACGAGGTGCAACATATGTAACCACACCTTCCAACTCTGCATCTCTAGTCGCATCTGTTTTCACTAAAACCTTCATGCCAACTGCGACATCTGCGATATCATATTCTTCCACCTGAGCTTCCACAACAAAGAATCCTACGCCTTCAATGGTGGCAATGGTACCACCATTAAAGTTGCTGTCTTCAGATACGTTAATTGCTGTAATAACACCGCTGATGCCTGCACGAATCGTATAATCTTCTTTCTGTTCCTGCAGTGTTTCTAACTGTTCCTTATAATTGTCAATTCTATTATCCATTTGCTCTGCATAATTTTCTTTTGCATCTTCTAAGTTAGATGTATCCTGATTTTCTAAGGATTCAACTCGGGATTTATAAGAATCTACTCTGCTCTGTGCATTACTTACCGTAGCTTTCTGTGAGTTAATGGTTGAAACTAATTCCAATTCTTCTGAAACAGATAATGTGTTGTTTGCAATGCCATCCGCATACTTTTTCTCCCATTTCTCCAATTCAGCTTTTTCTTCTACTAAATCTGCTTCTGCTTCTGCTAAATTTTCCTTTGCTTCTGCCAAATTTTCTGCATTTGTAGTTTTCCGGTCTGCAATTTGTTCATCATAATCAGCTAACTGCGTCTGTTTATCTGCTTTTGCTTCTGAAAGGTTGTCCTGCACAGTCTTAATCTGTTCATCAATATCTTCCGTGTTAAAGGTACAGATGACATCGCCTGCTGCCACTACATCGCCTTCCTTTACAAGAACAGTTTCTACCTTCATTCCGTAAGAACCACCCGTTACATTTTCTGTGTTTACAGCTTCTACTGTTCCATTTGCTGTAATACTATTCGCAATGGTACGCTTTGTAATCAGTTCTACTGTTCCGCTTGTGGTTTGTTCCTGTTTTTGACCTGTAGCAGAGAAAACTACGCCTACAATAATCGCAAGCACAACTACAACAGCCACAATGATAATAATCCATTTTTTCTTTCCTTTTTTTTCGGCCATTACCTTACTTTCCTTTCCACACTTTCGTATAATAAAATCACTGTCTCCATTATACTCCTTTTTTCTATCATGAACATAGGTTTATTCTAAAATTTTTCTGAAAATTTTATGCAACCTATCTCTTTTTGCCAAGTGCCACCACAACCTCTGTATGACAGGTAAATGGAAACATATCAAATGGAGTTGCTTCCTCCACTCGATATCCTTTTTTCGTCAAATACTTCAAATCTCTAGCCAATGTATCTGGGCCACATGATACATAAACCACACGCTTAGGTGAAAGCTTGATAATTGAAGATAAAAATGCTTCATCGCTTCCACTACGAGGAGGATCCATAATAACTACATCCACCTTTTCCTTCTTCTCGGCCAGTGATACCATATATTTTCCCGCATCATCATTTACAAAACGAATATTTTTGATATCGTTTCGCTTCGCATTTGTAATCGCATCTCGAATGGCATCCTTATTTAATTCAACACCCAGAACCTCCTTTGCATATTGGGAAGCAATAATGCCGATAGTTCCTGTTCCGCAATAAGCATCTATAACCGTTTCTTTTCCTGTTAGTTTCGCACACTGTATTGCTTTTTCGTATAAATTTTCTGTCTGAGCTGGGTTCACCTGATAAAATGAATTTGGCGAGATTCGGAAAGTGCATCCACAAAGCTTGTCCTCAATAAATCCTTTGCCATATACTGTGATATTTCTTTCTCCAAGAACCATACTGGTCTTCTTATCATTTACATTGATAACAACTGTGCTAATATTTGGATGATTTTTGCGTAATGCTTTTACAAAATTATTCTTGGAAGGAAGGATTGGGGATACTAGTACAAGTACCACCATAATTTCTCCTGTATGGTATCCTTTTCGTACCAGCACATGTCTCAAAAGTCCATAACCTGTATCCTCGTCATATGCTTTTATTTTAAAGGACTTCAAAAGGCCCTTTACATCACGAATAATTTTGTCCGCTTCCTGGTCTTCAATCTGGCAGTTTTCAATATCTACAATGTCATGGGAATTCTTTTTATACACGCCAGCCACAACCTGTCCACGTCCCGCACATCCGAACACGGCATGTACTTTGTGACGATAGTGGTATGGATCTTCCATCCCTACGATTGGTGACACCTTTACAAAATCCTTCAATAATTTTTTCACATTTGCTTCTTTGGTTTCAAGCTGCTTCTTATAATCAATTCCCTGATAATCACAGCCGCCACATTTTTTTGCATAGATACATTTATTTTCCATATTCTCTCCATTCTTGAAATCATTTGCACATATTATATCACATATGGTAAAATAAATTAAGTATGTATACTTGGGGGTATAATATGAACTTCATGGACGAATATAATCAGAAAAAAGTTTCTGCCGAGGAAGCTGTTAAAGTCATCCGCTCAGGTGATTGGGTGGATTATGGTTTTTGCGTAACTACCGTGGATGCACTTGACAAAGCACTTGCCAAGCGCACGGATGAACTAACAAATATAAATCTAAGAGGTGCCATCCTGCCCAAGATGCCTGCTGTTTTTAAGCGGGAAGATGCGGGAGAACATTTTACATGGAACTCCTGGCATTTCAGTGGTGTAGAAAGACAGCTTGCAGCTCGAGGGCTTGCATATTATGCATCCATTTCCTACTCAGAACTACCTCGCTATTATCAGGATATCGATACCCCTAGCAGGGTTGTTATGATGCAGGTAGCTCCAATGGATGAAAATGGCTACTTTAACTTTGGTCCTAGTGCTTCACATTTAGCCTCTGCATGCAAACGTGCAGAATATGTAATTGTAGAAATAAACCAGAACATGCCTTATTGCATAGGCGGTCCAGAAGCCAGCGTACACATTTCTGACGTTGATTTTATCGTGGAAGGGGACAACCCTCCAATCGCTGCACTGCCATATAGTGGCGAAGCTTCCGACGTAGACAAGGCTATTGCCAAACAGATTGTGGAACACATTCCAAATCGAGCATGTCTGCAATTGGGAATTGGTGCTATGCCCAATACGGTAGGCTCCTTAATTGCACATTCGGATTTAAAGGATTTAGGTGTTCATACCGAAATCTATTCCGACGGCTTCGTGGATATTGCAGAGGCTGGAAAGATTTCTGGTGCTTACAAAAACTTAGACCCACATCGTCAAACCTATGTGTTCGCCATGGGGACGAAAAAAGTATATGACTATCTGCATCATAATGCAGAAATGCTCAGTGCTCCTGCCAGCTATGTAAATGATATACGAACCATTGCTGCACAGGACAACCTGATTTCCATTAACAACTGTGTGGACATTGACCTATTTGGTCAGATTAGTTCGGAAAGCTCAGGATTTAAACAAATCACTGGTGCTGGAGGACAGTTAGATTTTGTGTTGGGCTCCTATCTTTCCAAAGGTGGAAAAAGCTTCATTTGCTGCTCTTCCACCTTTACAGATAAAGAAGGAAATTTACATTCCCGTATTCGCCCAACCTTAACAGCTGGTTCAATTGTCACTGCGACCCGTGCTTGTGCTCAGTATGTGGCAACGGAACACGGCATGGTAAACGTAAAGGGCTTAAGCACTTGGCAAAGGGCGGAAGCACTTATTTCCATTGCACATCCTGCTTTTCAGGACGAATTAATAAAAGAAGCGGAAAAAATAGGAATTTGGAGGCGGAGCAATCGCTAAAATTTATTCAGTATATCTCAAAATATACAAAATCTTAAGAAATTTTTATAAAAGTTTGCTCTTGTATTTGTCTCACTTTTTCTTTAATGTAGTAAAGTGAGAACTTAAGGAGGTAATCATGAAAAAGATACTTACGTTTTTTAAAGAAAAAATAAGTTTTATAAAAGAAAAGTTTTTCACCAAACACGAAAAACAACATTCCGAGAAATATTATAAAGTCATAGATATATTAAATAGTTATTCCTTTATGTGGCATGCACTGCTATCCATGTTTGTAGTATTTCTGGTAGAGCTTGCTTCTCGATGGAGCATCGTTTCTGCCTTTAGCTTTATTGCAAAATCGCCACTTGCGTTTTTCTACAATTCGTTTATTGTTTTTGCATCCCTTACTTTGGTTTATTTATTCCGAAGAAGAGCTTTTGCCAGACTGATTATTTGCTCCTTCTGGATTATCATGGGGATTATAAATGGTATTGTTCTTTCAAACCGCGTTACCCCATTTGGATTTGCTGATTTAAGTGTCGTATCCGATTTGATGACAATGTTAGATACTTATATCTCACCTACCATGATGGTAGTAATTGCTATTGCTATTGTTATTTTTATTATTTTCTGTGCCGCTCTATATATTCATGGACCTATATATCAGGGCAAACAACGACGTCTTATTTCGCTTGCATCTATTTTAGCAATTATTTTTATTGCGATTCCTGCTACCACGACTGTAGCACAGGAAAATAATATTATTGCAAGTTACTTTACAAATATCGCACAGGGCTATTTAGACTATGGCTTTGTATATTCCTTCTCTTCAGGATTCGTAAACTGGGGAATGAAAGAACCTAAAGACTATGACGAAGCAGTAATCGATGCTTTAATGCAGGCAGTAGAAAGCGAAAAAGCTGTTACTACTGTAACTACAGAAAATGGACCAAATATTATCACTGTACTTTTGGAGTCCTTTGTAGATCCAAATGAATTTAACTTTATGACATATAGTCAGGACCCAACACCATTCTTCCACTATCTGGAGGACAATTACACATCTGGTTACTTAACCATGCCAGTTGTTGGTGCAGGTACAGCAAACGCAGAATTTGAAATTCTTACCGGTATGAGATTACACTACTTTGGGACTGGTGAGTATCCATACAAAACTGTTTTAAAAGAAGTAGAAAACTGTGAAAGTATTGCATCCTATT
>CAYMTP010000003.1:0-43708 GCA_964393435.1 uncultured Lachnobacterium sp.
GCTGAGAAGTAGACACTTTTTTATCTGCATTTAACTGTTCGAAAAATTCTGCTCTAGTAATAGATACTTCTTCGTAATAACATTCTTCCTCTACGTAAAATGGCATCGGTAATACGCGAACACCCATTTCCTGTGCCATTGCTGGTGTGATACCACTGTGACTATCTGTTGCAATTCCAATCTTACTCATTTTAATCGCCTTTCTACTTTTATTATAAATAAAGTATTATCTTATCTATTATAGTCTAAACTAGGTATGTTTGTAAAATGTTAACGAATAAATTTTTTATAAAAAATGCGGCGAGAATTTTCTCGCCGCATATATGATTCCATTTCTTAAATTATATTCTTTTTCTTAGCACCAATAAAACAAAGGCATCCACCCATTGCTAACACCATCATCCAAAAAACAATTGATGTGTTATCTCCTGTATTAGGTGTAGTTTCTTTTACACTCATATCTTTTGTTGTTATTACATAGCTAGAGCAGTGATCCTGATTTACAGAGATATAGCCATCTTTATCTACTACAACTTTTTGAGATGTACCAAATGTGCTATCTTCATTCAAAAGTGTATAGTATAAAGTCTTTTCTGCATATTCTGTACCAACCGGGATACGGATAGATGCCATTGCCGGCAACTTACCTGAGTAGTTGTAAATAACTTTAGATACAAAACTTTCTTTTCCTAATGTCGTTGGCACTTTAGAAGAATCATAGTCTGGATTAATATCAACTGTAAAATCATAATCCTCTATGCCGTCTATCATGTTCATTGTTCCTTTTCCAAACGTAATATATACATCATCCCCTGCATGGAACACAACTTCATAGTCGTGTTCATTGTTTAATTGTACAATTGCTTCGAAATAGGCTTTCTTGATAACAGGCTTTTCTGTAACATCCAATACAACCTGAGTATCCGTATAGCTTTCGATTACTGGGGCATCCTCTATCTCTGGTGTGTTTGGATTCGATGGTTGCTCTGGAGTGCTAGGGGTTTCTGGAGTCGTTGGATCATCTGGAGTTCCTGGCTCAGTCGGTTTCTCCGTCTCACATGGATTTCCTTCTAGATTTAGATATTCTAAATTAGGCAACTGTGATATCGCACTTGCATCTGTTATCTTATTGTATGACAAATCAAGATAATTTAATTTTTCTAAGTTAGATAATGCAGTAATATCTGTAATATCATTATTTGACAAATCCAAATATTCTAAGTTACTAAGCATATCAATCCCTAACAAATCTTTAATTTCTTTGAATTCAATTTCCAGTTTTGTTACACTTTCTGCTTCTTTAATTGTTAGAAAACCATCCTCATTTTCATCCGCCACAGCAACAATTTCTTCAAATAATCTGCTATCTGGTATACCATCTGCTGCATTCCATACAATAGGTTCCTCCATCCCTATTGGATTACATTCAACATACACTGCACATGACTCCGGCAACATATCCAACACGCTTATATCACGAATTCTATTATTACTCAACTCAAGATATTCTAATTTAGTTAAATTTTTCAGTGCTGATAAATCACTAATATTATTATCTTGTAAATACAAGTATTTTAATTCGGTTAATCCTTCCAATGCCGTAATATCGCTTATTTCATTACTACCTAATTCAAGAGCATATAACTTTTTAAGTTTTGAAAGTGGAGAAATATCATTTATCCTCAATCCCCATAAAGTCAACTCTTCAAGTGAAGTCAAAGAAGATAGTGCTGTGATATCATCTATTGTTTCATTAGAAACACGTAAAATTCTCAATTTGCTTAAATTTGCAAGTGCGGTCAACTCATTAATTTGACTATGTCCCAAATTTAAAAATTCTAAATTAGTTAAGGCAGACAAAGCTGTGATATCGGTGATATCATTATATTCTAAGTTAAGATCCGTCAATTTCTTCAAATTTGATAATGCAGTTATATCTGTAATATTATTATCATATAGATTAAGATATTTCAAATTTGTTAGATACGCTAATTCTGAAATATCTTCAACTTCTTGGAATTGTATGCTCAAACTTTGCAATCCTTTACAATATTTGATTCCCTGTAAATTCTTTACATCATCTTTTGATGTATCTGGATTTACAGTTAATCGCGTAATTTGCTCAGCCTCAGACACAGTTAATATTTCATCTCCATTACTATCTGCTACATTCAAAATAACATTATACAAAGCGGTGTCTGGTATACCCATTTCGTCATTTTTAATGACTTCATCATTGTTAGTTGCTTCTGCAATAACATTTGGTACACATATGACTGTCATTGTCATAATCACTGTCAGCAACGCTGCTAATATTCTCTTTTTCATCTTAGTCTCCTTTTCAAGTTTTTCTTAAATTATAACCTATTAGGTTATGTTTTTCAACACCTTTTACATTGTTTTAGGAATAAATAGGTAATAGTAAACTAAACCTATATAGTAAGGCAAAGGTGATGACTATGACAGATTATAAAATAGAGATGGGTATACGACTGAAAGAAAAAAGAAAAGCTCTACATCTCACACAAGAACAAATGGCTGAAAAACTGAATGTTTCTATTAAGCATTATGGTGGCGTAGAACGTGGGGTCGCAGGATTATCTATCGAAAATCTTATTGAGGCAAGTAATATATTGGGAATAGATCTTGATTATTTGATTAAGGGAAATCCCCCAAATGATGATATTCTTCCAAATAGAGTTAGAGAGATTTATTTGAATTGTCCAAAAGAAAAAAGACATCATATCATAGAAATCTTAGAGGCAAGTGAAAAATTATGGATAAATTAATGTTGTAATTATTCTTTTCACATGCTATATTATGAATATAAAAAGAAGCAACCGCCCACAAAGTGGTTAGCCTCATTATTAAGTGAATTAAAAATAAGTCACTCGTCCGGCCAAGACAAGAGTGGCTTATTTATTTTGGCTTGTTGTTCCTATCTATGTAGGCAAGCAGTGCAATTAGAAACGAACCACCTAAAAATAACAGGCTTAAAACTTCGTATGTATCCATCCACACCACCTCCCCTCTATCTCTAGTATGGGAGGCTACCACTCTGTACACGATTACTTCTGTTGAAGAGATTATATGTATTTCTTGCATAAATCAAGCATTTCTTAAAAATCACTTCTTTTTCGTCAGTTCTACACAAATTTACCCCATCGCATTTTATATAGTATTACATAAAAAGCCCCGAGAGCGTAATCGCCCCCGAGACCTTTATACGTAATTAGGTTTTCAAAATATCTGCACACATCCACTCGACTAGGCTTCAAACTTCGTTTCACTCGTTTTCAGCAAGTCTCGGGATGGGCTTTCGCACTAGGTTCGAAAGAACCTCACCAAGTGCTCAATGCCTAGAATACACCCTGAGCAAGCATAGCCTCTGCAACCTTCTTGAAGCCTGCGATGTTTGCACCAGCAACAAGATTGTAACCTAAGCCGTATTCTTCAGCAGCTGCTGCAGATGAATCATGGATACCAATCATGATTCTATGTAATTTTTCGTCTACTTCTTCTGCTGTCCAGCTGTAACGTTCTGAGTTCTGGCTCATTTCAAGACCAGATACTAATACACCACCAGCGTTAACTGCTTTTGAAGGAGCAACGATAGTATTTGGTTCATCTAATAAGAATTTAAGAGCATCGTTTGTAGTTGGCATGTTAGCAACTTCGATGTAGTACTTAACGCCATTTGCAACGATTTTCTTAGCTTCGTCCATGTTAACGTCGTTCTGTGTTGCACATGGCATAACGATGTCAACCTTCTGTCCCCATGGTTTTTCGCCTGGGAAGAACTGACAGCCAAATTTATCAGCGTAATCCTGAACTTTGTCACGTCCTGAAGAACGCATTTCAAGTAAGAAGTTAATCTTTTCTTCTGTTACAATTCCGTCTGGATCATAGATGTATCCGTCTGGACCTGAAAGTGTAACTGCTTTTCCGCCTAATTCAGCGATTTTCTTAGCAGCACCCCAAGCTACGTTACCGAAACCGGAAAGAGCAACTGTTTTGCCTTCGATTGATTCGCCTTCGTGTTTTAAAACTTCACATGTGTAGTAAACTGCACCATAACCTGTTGCTTCTGGACGAATTAAAGAACCACCGAAAGAAAGTCCTTTACCTGTTAATGTACCATTTTCGAAAGCACCTCTAATACGACGATACTGTCCGTACATGTAACCTACTTCTCTAGCACCTACACCGATATCACCAGCTGGCACGTCTACGTCTGGTCCGATATGACGATATAATTCAGTCATAAATGCCTGACAGAATCTCATAACTTCTCCATCACTCTTACCGCGTGGGTCGAAGTCTGAACCACCTTTTGCACCACCCATTGGGAGTGTGGTTAAGCTGTTTTTGAAAGTCTGTTCAAATCCTAAGAATTTCATGATAGATAAATTTACAGATGGATGGAAACGAAGACCTCCTTTGTATGGTCCAATTGCTCCATTAAACTGTACACGGTATCCACGGTTAACCTGTGTCTGACCATTGTCATCAACCCAAGCTACACGGAATTCGATAACTCTTTCTGGTTCGCACATTCTTTCAAGAAGTGCAGCCTTTCTATATACTTCTTCATTTTTGTCTACAATTGGTTTCAAAGAAGATAATACTTCTTCTACAGTCTGTAAAAATTCAGGCTCCTGTGCGTTTTTCTCTGAAACTTTTGCAATTACCTCATCTACGTATGACATATCATTTTCCTCCTTTGATATACTAGTAGTCACTTATCTTATGTATATGACTTCTTTTCTGTGAATATTTTAATCCTATGAGAATCATATTACAAGAAAAAGTTATTTTCCAGACAATTCCAATTTCTTATAAATATTATTATCTAAAGTTATAACAATTCAATACTACTATAACAGAAAACCCCACTTGACGAATTTACAAACTTGTTGTATCTTAGGTTTTGTAAACAAAATAATTTTTTGCTAGGGGTGCCTTTGGCTGAGATTATCGAAAGATATGACCCTCACTACTTGATCCGGTTAGTACCGGCGTAAGGAAGCGAATTGTAAGTTAGAAGACTTCTCCCTGGCAGCAGACAAGGAGGAGATTTTTTATGTCTATTTTTGCAATCCCAGTAACTGATGAGTGGGGTACCTCTTATCAGCTTACTACTGCTGGTTACACGAGTTTAGTAATCGCAATGATTGCTGCTTTACTCGTTGGATGCGCCATATTCGGTAGCAAAAAGAAATTTAGTGCAAAGCAGCTCACTTTCTCTGCTATGGCAATCGCACTTGCCATGGTGACATCTATGCTGAAGCTTTGGAACATGCCTATGGGTGGTTCTGTCACATTGTTCAGCATGCTTTTTATTGCCTTAATTGGCAACTGGTATGGTCTCGGTGTCGGTCTTGCCACAGGTCTTGCCTATGGTATCCTACAGTTAGTTATTGACCCATACATCATCAGCTTCCCTCAGATGCTTTTGGACTACATCTTTGCATTTGGAGCACTTGGTTTATCCGGTATTTTTTCCAAATCCAAAAATGGGCTTATCAAGGGATACATAGCTGCAGTCTTAGGAAGATTTGTATTCTCTACACTCTCTGGATACATCTTCTTCCCAACCTTTATGCCAGAATTCTTTGATAGTGCAATCATTTACTCCATCTGCTACAATGGTGCATACATTGGTGCAGAAGCACTTCTTACACTCGTACTTATCTGCTTACCACCTGTAAGCAAGGCACTTACACATGTAAAAAAACTTGCAGATTAAAAAAAGGGGCTGTTGCGTAACAGTCCCTTCTATATGTACTATATATTTATGCTAAAATCATGGCTACGCAGCCGTAAATTCCAGCATCATTTCCAAGTGTTGCGATTCCAAATCTTGTTTCTTTCAATGCATGGAATGCATTTTCTTTAAAGTGTTCCTGAACAGTCTCAACTAGGATGTCCCCTGCTTTTGAAACGCCGCCACCAATAACGATAGATTCTGGGTTTACTACACATGCAAGATTTGAAAGTGCAGCTCCAAGAATTTCTCCTAATTCATCTACCAATTCCTTTGCTACTTCGTCTCCTGTTTTTGCTTGGTCAAAAATATCTTTTGCTGTGAGTGGTTCAAAGTTACGAAGTGTTGTTGCATCGTCTGTCTTAGAAAGTTTTCTCTTTGCCATACGTACGATACCTGTCGCAGATACATACTGTTCTAAGCATCCGTATTTACCACAGTTACAAGCTTCAATTTCATCTGGGTTTACGGTAATGTGACCAATTTCTCCGCCTGCACCGTGGAAACCTGCAACGATTTTTCCATCAATAATGATGCCGCCACCAACACCAGTTCCAAGCGTTACCATTACAACGTCTTTACAGCCTTTCGCAGCCCCCTGCCACATTTCACCTAATGCTGCTACGTTTGCATCGTTACCTACTTTTACAACCATACCTGTAAGTGCACCTAATTCCTCTGCAACATTTACAATTCCCCATCCTAAGTTTACACAACGATTTACAACGCCATTGCTCTTTACCGGACCCGGCACACCAACACCGATGCCCTGTACCTCCGTCTTACTGATGCCTTCCTGTGCTAATTTATTATCAATGCCTTTTGCAATATCTGACAAAATCTCTACACCACCATTTTCGGTATTTGTTTTGATTTCCCATTTATCTAAAAGAGTTCCATCCGATTCAAAAAATCCCATCTTAATGGTAGTCCCCCCAATATCTACGCCAAATCCATATTTTTTCATAACATTGACCTCCTCAATATTTATATTAGTTCATCCTATCACAATCCTGGTTCTTCTTCCAGCACTTCTTCATCTGAAATTTCTTCCTCTTCCACCGCCTCTTCGCTCTCCGATTCAGACGGATAATATTGCTCTATAAATTCAGGCGAAAGCTGTGCATATGGAAGGAAATTCATAGGCGTCAAACCCTGATGGATATTTGCCATATACTCCTTCCAAATCTGAGCTGGATATGTACTTCCTTTTAAACCTTCTACTTCTCTTGGAAGATCATATCCCACCCATACGCTAGTGGTATAGTATCTCGTATATCCTACGAACCAACCATCCTTATTATCATTGGTTGTACCTGTTTTTCCCGCACAAGGCATTCCTTCTAATGCAGCAACATTTCCTGTACCACTTATCAATGCGGATTGTAAAACATCTGTCATCATTCTCGCAGCCGTTTCACCATATATTTTCGTCCCTTCCTGAGTCGACATATACACAACATTTTCTGCTGCATCTACAATCTTTTTGATACAGGTAGGTGTTCTATATACTCCATCATTCTCCAAAGTAGCATAGCCAGCTGCCATTTCCAATGCAGATACCCCTCTTGTAAATCCTCCTAAAGAAGTGGCCAGCACATAATCCGTAGAACGAATTTCTTTAAAATGCATATTCTTCAAATATTGAAGCCCCACTTCTGGTGTAATCTGACTATACAGTTTCCAAGCAGTCGAATTTAAAGATTGTTCCACAGCAAAGCGGGTGGTGATTTCTCCATAATAATATGATGCATCTGGACCACCCTCAATCTTCTCATCCACAACTATCGTATCTGGCGTATTTCCCGCCTCGAAGAATGGTGTGTATACGATAAGCGGCTTTATGGAACTCCCTGGCTGTCTATGGGACTGATATGCACGGTTTAAAGTGTAAATACCTAATTCATTCTGCTCTCTTCCACCAACAATTGCCACTACATATCCAGTTTCATTATCAACACATACCGCAGACCCTTGCATCTGATATGCTCCATCTTCTCCCACATCTGTGAAACTGCTTAACACATTATTCAATGATTCCTGCAGTGCTTCCTGTTTCGTTAAATCAATGCTGGTATATATTTTATATCCTTCTGCATAAATCTGTTTCTGACAGTCCGCATATAATTCATCGTATTCTTCATAATAGTTTTTCTTTTCTTCTTCACTATCAAAATATTCCTTGAACTCAAAGCCCTGCATTTCCATCAAAGCTCGAGTCGCACAGTAATATACGTATGTATCTACATAATTATTTCTCTGAGACTTTGTCGTCTGTGATGGTTTTAATACTATATTCTCGTTAATGGCAGTTAGATATGTAGCTTCATCTATCTTGCCATCCTCATACATATTAGAGAGAATTCTATCCCGTCGTGAGATTGTATTATCATAATTGACAATTGGGTCATAATAGCTCGGACTATTCGGAATGGCACATAAAAATGCAATCTGAGACAACGTTAAATCCTTCAATTCGCAACTAAAATATCCTGTACATGCCGCTTGAATTCCATAATATCCATTTGCAAAATATATATTATTTAAATAATACTCCATTATTTTGTTCTTACTGTAAAGTTTTTCCAACTCCGCAGCAATAAACATTTCTTTTAGTTTTCTTTCCCAACGTTTTCCATTATCTAAGTATATATTTCTGGCCAGCTGCATGGTAATCGTACTACCTCCCTGGGTAAGGGATCCGCTTTCCAAAATTGCTTTAGCAGAACGGACCAATGCCACAAAATCAATTCCATTGTGCTGATAAAATCTCTTATCTTCTATACTAATCATTGCAGTTACAAAATCTGCTGGAATATCCTCGTACTGTACATAGTCCGCTTCTTTTTCCCCTTTGATAAAAGAAATCAACTGTCCATTTGTGTCATACACAATGCTTGTCTGAGAAGGAATAAAAGTCCTCTCATCGGACTCTCTCACTAATTGAATCGCATCCAGACGAATCGCTTGTATTTGCTGAGCATATCCGCCATAATTGTAGTACAAAAATCCTGCCAAAATGACTAGCATAAACAAAATTTGAAGTTTTACAAGGAACCAAAAAAGGCGATGCTTTTTGTTCTTTTTTCTCTTCGCCATGTCGCTCTCCTCATTTGTCATTCTACCAGATATTTTAGCCTTTTTTATACATATACGCAAGATATTGTAGGAGTTTTCGCAAAAGAAAAGCTGCTGGCATTTTTATTAAAATGCCAACAGCTTATGTTACTGCTCCATATGTTTACCAAGAAAACCTGCGGCTGTTCTCGCTACCTGCAATAGTACTTCATCTGAATTATTACTTTTATCCTTGCTCAGAATAATAACTGCACCGATACAATCTCCATGAGAAAGAATAGTCGCAACCGATTGACGCATATATGCCGATTCATCCTCTTGGGTAATTTTTACAAAGTCCTTCTTATCACTTGAACACACTCGATAAACTCTTTGGTCAATGGCCGCCTGAAGCTGTTCATCTAATAGTTTTCCTTCCAATTCCTTTTTCCCATTTCCCGCTGCAGCAATGACATAATCTCTATCAGTCACACATACTAACTCTCCTATTATCTGTGCAATACTCTCTGCGAGAGCCGCAGCGAATTCTCCAAGTTCACCTACTGGCGAGTATTTCTTAAGCAAGATTTCTCCTTCTCTACTCGTAAATATTTCCATTGGGTCACCTTCTCGAATTCGCATGGTTCGGCGAATTTCCTTTGGAATAACAATTCTACCTAAATCATCTATTCTTCGCACAATTCCTGTAGCTTTCATAAAAAAAAATTCCTCCATTTGCATTTACTTGTTGTAATCTAGTATCTGTAAATGGAGGCATTTTATACCTTAAGTTAAAACTATTTATTAAAGCGTTTGCTTTCGGCAATTAAGAATTCTTTCTCTGCTTCTGTCATAGAATCTGTCACGTCCAGAATAAATACATAGAACATCTTTGGACCATCAATATATTCCGAGGTTTCCAAATGACCTACGTCATCAATCCAACGAATTTCACCATCCTTGCGAATGATACGATAACGGATATAATCCATGTTTCGGTCCGATTCCTTGACCTGACTATGAATTTCCCATTGTACACGGTTCACATCCTCTGGATGTACCAGACCTGGGAATGTATTGGAGGTCAATTGCTTAAATTCTGTAGAGGTTCTACAGCCAAATAACTGCACTGCTCTTGGATTTGCATACAAAAGACGCTCGTCTCCTTCTGCCATATAGATAAAGAAGCCATCTGACATAGTCTCCAACATACCTGCCATATTTTTGCGTTTGTTATTTTCTTTTTCACGCATAATAGACTCAATGCTTCGAATGGTCATAATTGCAGTCTTTGGTACACCATCTTCCTTACGGTCAGAAACTGAAAATGTGGTAATGCACCATTCTAAACCGCCATCTTGCGCTCTTCTCTTATATTTGTATTCTGCACTGTCTTTTTTACGCAAAACCTTGCATAAATTGTCCAAAGACAGAAATTCTCGAACTCCCTTTTCGTCATACAAAGAAATCTGTCCCAAGTCGAAATGACGGTTCATCACTTCTTCGTAATTTCCGCGGTTTAACATATCATCTTCGTTTGGATAAATCATACGACAGTAGTTATCCTGTAACTGGAGGAAATATACTTCACGGAAGGATTCCATAATATTATTGGAAACTTTTTCGTAAATATGCGAATGTGTTACGTCCTGTAACATACAGCACGCATAACCATACTGATATTGATACATATTTACATCAAAGTATCGGTTGGAAATATTACTGTATGCATGCATATTTACATTCTCGCCATGATAAGCTGCACGGTATACACCCTCCAAAAAGTTTTCTTTCTTCTCCTGGAATAGTCTTATTACCAAATAACGCAGTCTCTCCATATCTCCACCGCTCATTCGGCTTAATTCCTTATTTGCATAATTGATTTCGAAATCTACAGGCTTTCCTTCTGCATCAAAAATAGGCCTACCCACGCCAAATGCACTTGGAAGATTACCATAATATTTCTCCATATGGTCGCGCTGCTTTTCTGTCAATTCTTCCAGTTCAAAGGCTATTGTAGAAGCTACTACAGTATCTGCTTTTACATCTGTCATATTAGAAAGCGACGCATAAAACAGCTTGTGTCCATCCTTTTCTCTCAGGAAAAATACTTTGATATTTACCCACAAGGTTACGCCATCTCTTCGAATAAAATTGATAAAACCAGAGGCACCTGTTGCAACATTTTCATATGCCTGAGCAAAAATAGAGTAAAGCAGCTGTCTGTCATCATCTCTTACGCTATTCCAAAAACGTTTACGATATTCCTCCTCTTCCTGTCGAGGAATGCCTGCTAATTTAAAATACTGCTCATTAACACGGGTAATTTCAATATGATTTTCGAACATATCATAAAATACCGCTGGTCCAATGATATTATTAATTACAGTATCATTAAATAAATTTGTATCTAAGAATTCTCTTAAGTGAATGGACTCTGCCTGTCTGTACCAGAAGCCGCTGTGGTCTAAACCTTCATCATTTACCAAAAGCTTTTCAAAGGCCTCGATTGACATTGGTTTGTAATATAAATAACCCTGTGTATAGCAACAGCCCATCTTACGGAGCAGATTTTCCTGCACCTGGGTTTCTACACCTTCCACTACAATAGGAATACGCATCTGTCTTGCCATATTCACTACAGACTCCAAAATTCCGATGCCCTTTTCTTCTTCGTTTTCATTGATTTCCAAGAAACGCATATCCATTTTTAATACATCTACTGGAACACTCTTTAACATATTTAAAGAAGAGTATCCACTTCCGAAGTCATCCATCATAACGATAAAACCATAGTCTCGCAAACGTGTTACCGTTTCTACGATAGAATCTCCGTCCTCTGCATAAGCACTTTCTGTAATCTCAATTTTCAACAAATCTGGTGTAATATCATATTTCTCTATCAGAGAAATCAAATACTTTGGAACATCCAGCGAGAAGATATCGATACGAGAAACATTGATGGAAATAGGGACTGGCTTGTACCCTCGATCCATGCACTGTCTTAACCACTGGCACACTTTAGACCAGACGATTCTGTCTAAGTCTGCAATGAATCCGTTCTTTTCCAACACCGGAATAAATACCCCTGGCGAAATCATTCCCTTGTCTGGCTTAATCCAGCGAACCAAGGATTCTCCTCCTACGATTTTTCCCTTGGTAATGTCGCACTGTGGCTGAATAAAGAAAGTGAATTCGTCATTATCCATACCCCCCTGAATTTCAGAGAGCAGACGAATTTCTTCTTCCACCTTACCATCCATATCTGGATAATATTCCTTTACACGGTTTGTATAATTTCCGATGACATAGGATAACGCAAGCGTCGCACGATGATACATCACAGAGGCTGGCTCTGTATTGTCTACGATATTATATATACCATAGGCTGGTGGATATCCTGTGGTATTATTCTTACGATGAATCTCTTCACGAATTTCCACGCGTAATTGGTCCAAAGTTTCTAAATTGTACTCCGTTACCAATGCAAAGTTATCCCCTCCAAGATAACCAATTACCCCACCCTGTGTTTGTTGATAAGAATGAAGCATGTTTGCAATAAATCTTAAAAGATTATCGCCCTCTTCCATGCCATGAAGGTGATTATAAAGACGGAAATGCTCCACATCAATCGCCATCATACAATATGCTTTTTTCTCAGCCTTTTTTAGAAAGTCTTCTACTTCTTCAAAGAATGCTTTATCAAAGTATAAACCTGTTAATGCATTTATTCTTTCCATAAGCTACTTTCTTCCTTCTCGTTTTTTACGTTTTTGTTCATACATATTCGCATCTGCAATATCTATCAAATCGCTTAGCTCTTTCACATCCTGTGCATTGTACTTGGTTACACCAATACTTGTTGCAAGTGTAAAGGAATTCTTTCCGGAAGCATTTCTGCGATCCATAGATGCCTGAATGGCCTGTAGGAAAAAGTCAATTTCTGTATCATCCTCATACGAACCAAATACGACAAATTCATCGCCGCCATATCGCATAGCCAGCATATCCCCAGTTAAATTTTCCTTGAAGCAGGCTGCCATCTCTTTAATCAATGCATCTCCCGCTTCATGACCCTGATTATCATTTACTTTTTTCAAACCATCCACATCAGAAAACAATACGAATATTTTACTATTCTGGAATTTCAAAATATCCAAAATGGTCTTCGCTTCATAATAAAAGCCCGCTCTGTTGTAAAGCTGTGTCAATGTATCATAACTCCATATATTATTTAGCTTGATAACCGCATCCTGTAACAGCATTTTTTTACGAATATTTTCAAAAGCTACACCAATATTCATGAGCCAAGAATAATACAATGAATTCATAAGTGCCAATTTATCATTTCCGCTAACTACATATCCATAACAGCAATTTTGGAAATAAATTGGTGTTACTACATAATAGTTACCCCCACCTTTGCGGTCCCTGATTTCCTGTGGAAGTACCATTCCCTTTGGAAACGCCTTATAGCTATTTAACGTATCCACTTCATACGCCAATGGCAGTTCCATTTTTTCGGTATAATCGGTATTCACCTGCTGCAAATCAAAATCTCCACCCATATTGGATTCTGGAAGTGCAAACACCTTGGAGATATCACAAAGACAAAGATAAAATGCCTTAAGACTAATTCTATGTACCGTCTTTTCTAAAACAGGAATAACCTCTTCTGGACTCTGCAATCCTGAGAATTGTGCCAGATTTGCATTAATCATTTCTGATAAATGATTTCCATATATATCCTTTTGAATATATTTGTATTTCAAACGATTAATATCAACATCATCCGACGTACCACAACCACAACTCTCTCTACCGATTGGTTCAGCAGAAACCTTGATATACTGTGGCTCTTTTCCCCCAAGTATATCTAAAATTTCATAAACCGCACGATATCCTAACTCATGAGGGTTTTTATCAATAGATGTAATCGATGGATTACTATACATTGCAGTCTCACTATTATCAAAGCCTGTTAAAAGAACATCCTTTGGGACAGTAATTCCTATCATCTTAAAATATTCCATGACACCTACTGCCATAGCATCATTTGCACAGACAATGGCATCTGGCTTCATTTCTATCATATTTACTCTCATAGCAGCCTGTATACCACTTTCTAGAGTGAACGCCCCCTCGATGACATTTTCATCCTTCAACGGGATATTGTTATCCTTTAATGCATCGCAATACCCCTGATAGCGACTTTCTGCTTCACCATAGCCCACTGGACCGCGAATATATATAATTTTCTGACAACCATGGTCTTTAATTAAGTGATCTACTATCTTATACTGAGCATCATGGCTGGAGGTCATCAGACACCCATGCCCTTCCATCGGGTGATCCAATGTGATAAATGGAATCTTGCTATTGCGAATCTTGTCCATGACAAAAGACGCAACTGGTGGATACAAAATCGTATCAGGTGCCACAATTACCCCATCGAAATATGCGAAATCAGGAAGCTCCATAATCTGATATGCTCCCTGTGCACTTTCTTTATTATTTTGTCGAAAAGAATGGTTCGTAAAAATATAGACATTACACCCAGTCTCCTTGGTGGCGTCTATCATACCATCCATAATATGTCTTTGATTTTCCATATTGATGGACCCCATCAATACTGCGATATTCTTACTCAATATAAAAAACCCCTTTTCCCAAGTAATCCCCAAAAATGCGCAGTTCTCCCCTATACGCATATATTTAAATTGTATAATCAATTATGAAGATTGTCAACAAATTGTCTAAGTTCTTCTAAAACTTCTAACTTTTCTTTCCCATCGACAGCAATCGTTTTATCCGCTGCACTGACATATCGAGGTAATCTTTTTTCCATTAACGATGCAATGTATTCCACATTCATATTCCCATTTAAAAGTGGACGATTGGTACTATGACGTACTCTGTCGAATATAGTTTCAGGTTGTGCAGACAAATAAACAATCTGCCCATTCTTTTTCATATTTTCTACATTTTCCTGACGAAGAATCGCACCGCCACCACAGGATACGATTGCACCCCCGCTTTCTGTAATTCGTACGATAAGCTGGCTCTCTAAATCACGAAAATGTGCTTCTCCATATTTATCGAAAATCTCATTAATGGACATACCTTCTTCTGTTTCGATGGTTTCATCCATCTCGATCAGCTCAGCACCTGTCTTTTCGGACAAAAGTTTCGCCATGGTACTTTTTCCACAGCCCATAAAACCAATGAGAAAGATGTTCTTATTTGTTCCCATACAAAAGCTCCTTTACCCCCTCTACTGGCATATCCATGCCTGTATATAGTTTAAACGCAGAAGCCCCCTGCCAAACCAACATACCTTTCCCTCCTACGCAGGTACAACCTGCTGCTTTTGCATCCTGTAAGAGTTTGGTTTCTTCTGGATTATAAACGATATCTGCCACTACCAGCTCTGGACGGAACAAAGATAAATCCTTAATTATGCTCTGGTCCTCCATCGGCTTCATGCCCACGATAGTAGCGTTTACGAAAATATCTGCAGTCTCCAGTTCTGCTTTCATCCGTTCTGCATCATCAATATCATACACTTTTACTATACATTCTGGTACAGCCGCTTTTATCTTTTCTGCGGTAGCCAAAGTACGTGTAAAGAAGCTGTCTTTTTTATTAAAAATAGTAATTTCTTTCGCACCGTCTAAGGCACACTGTACCTGAATTGCAGTAGCTGCACCGCCGCCACCAGCTACAACCATCTTCTTTCCTACGATAGAAACACCATGGTCCTTCAAATTGTTTACAAAGCCCTCGCCATCTGTCATATGTCCAATTAATTTTCCATCTTCATTGACGATAGTGTTCACCGCTCCTATGATTTGCGCTGCTGGAGAAAGCTCGTCCATGAAGCGTGCTGCTTCCACCTTATCTGGCATGGTAACATTCATGCCTCTCATATTGAAAAGTCGCATCGCATCTAATGCAGCTTTCACCCCATCTTCCTTTATATCAAATGCCACATATGCATAATCTAAGCCCAATTTTTCAAAGCTGTAGTTATACATGGCTGGCGAACCAGAATGTCCTACTGGCGTACCAATTAATGCTAAAAGTCTTGTATGACCTGAAATTCTTTTTTCCATATTTCTCCTTTTGTGGCAATGCTGCCACTTTTTACTTTTATAAATATTCTAGCAATTCTAATGGGCGGTCTATCATAATACCTGCACCATGTTCCATCAAAAATGCTTCATCACGGAATCCCCAAGAAACGGAGATGCAACGAATATCTGCATTCTTAGCAGTCTGAATATCCACATCCGAATCTCCTACATAAACCGCATGCTCCTTATCCACATCTAAAATACGCAGAGCCTCATTCACAGAATCTGGAGCAGGCTTTCTTCCAATGCCTTCTCGTTCCCCAATTGCAACATCTACATATTCCGCAAAATGTATACCGCTTAGCTCTTTCACTCCCGCATCAATTTTATTTGACACGATTGCCATTTTTACGCCTCTTCCTTTCAGCTCTTTCATAAGCTCTAAGATGCCTTCATATGGAACCGTTTTGATATTGCAATGTGTCTTATAGTACTCACGGAAAAATTCAAACAAATCCTCAAACACAGGATTTTCCTCTCCGTTGGGTACTGCCTGAAGCATAAGATTTCGAAGCCCATTTCCTACGAAAGCACGTACTTCTTCCAGGCTGCGTGATGGCTGTCCGTACTTTTCCAAAGACCAGTTTACCGCATCTGTTAAATCATATAACGTATCCAAAAGAGTACCATCTAAGTCAAAAATCACCGCTTCAATATGCTCTCTATTTTCGAAGTATTCCACCATACGATATTCCAAATAGGATTTGATGGCAGACATGGAAGGCCTTTCGGATGCACCAGTCTCATCCAACACCATTCGTGGTTCTGTCCCAATTTTGCGGCAGTAGGTTTCATATTCCTTTGTCAATGAATTCATCTGTATTGTTCCACCAGCTTTCACCTGGTGTCCACCGCCAGAACCAATGCCCATGCATAATTTGGCCACAAGTTCATTTGCCTTAATATCCTCCTCGCAACTTCGAACAGAAAGCTTCACCGCATTTGGCAAAATAGAGAATACTACGCACACATCAATCGAATCTACTTCCAATACCATATCACTAATCAGACCTAACACATTTGGGTCGCAAGGCCCTGCCTTTACCACCGCAAAACGATACTGCTCATTGTAATCACAACGAAGCAGTGCCGCACCTGCAGTCTCCAGTTCTTCAATCGAAATATTCGCATTACGCAGCTTGGTAATTAATCCTGTATCAAACTTAGCACTATCACGAAGCTCCATATCCTTTTCATGATAAATTTCTTCTAAGTTACCCGTGTCCGTATATAAGCCATAATATAAAGCCGTAGCCAGTTTCTGATTTTCATTGGGATCTATGCCTTCTTCTTTTAGCATGTTCCAAACCAAAGTAGCACAGGCACCTAAATTGCTCTGCACCTCATGTAGCCTTGGTAGTTCTTTACTCACTCGATGGTGGTCTATTACCGCTACTGTTTGTGCTGGGTAAAGCGTAACATTTCCTTCTCCATACTGGCAGTCCACCGTGACTAAAAGTTCTGTTGGAATTTCTTTACTCGTATGTCTCACATTCTCAATTGGAATATCCAACTCCCTGATCATCGTCACCAAATTACTTTTGCGAATCACATTTCTGCCACCATAGACAAGACGCACATCCTTGCCATGATCTTTTAGATAAGTATAAATCGCAAAACCACTTGCTATGGCATCCGCATCTGGATTGTCATGGCACTGCACTATGATTTGATTGTACTTTAATAACTTGCTCAGTTTCATATCTGCTCCTCTATTTCTCCAAATATGGAAAGAATATACTACTTTTATTCTTAGAATCAAAGAGCCCATTGTATTGCAGACTCTCATATTTCATAATCCATTCCAACTCGTTTCCCAACGCATCTTCCAGGTGAAGATATTTTCCCTTTTCAAGTGAATAATAGCCTCTCGCATTTATCGCAGGCACTACCTCCATCAAATCCGCCATAAACTGATTGTATGGTGGCAAGTCGATTCCTGCACGTTCCAACGCCATCGTAGAAAGGAAATTTAAACTGGTAATTTCCACCGTTTCCTCTGGAGTATCATAGTTTGTCCAGATAAAAAATGGAACGGTATACAACGCTTGAAGTTCTTCTGTGGTCAGTCCCGACAATCCTTTTCCATTTAATATCTCATAGAAATTGCGGTTTAAACTTGGCTGATGATCCCCAAAGAAAATAATCTCAACTGGTTCATCTACCAACATAAAATAATTGATAAAATCTTTCAATGCATCATCACTTTCTCGAATCAAAGAAAAATACTGATTGGCATCTGTGTAAGAGCGTCCAATCTTGTAATACTTTTCTTCGAAATTATCATAGCTTTGTGCATATCCACCATGGTTCTGCATACTGATAGACAGGATAAAAAGATTTTCATTTACCTTTCGACTTTCATATCTTTCTATAATTTTACTGTACATTTCTTCATCAGAAATATATTTTCGAATAAGCTGGCTTTGATCAAAATGCTCGATAAAATAACTTTCATCAAACCCCAAAGTTGGATAAACTAAATTTCTACTCCAGCCAGTTTCATAATATGGATGCATTGCCACACAGGTGTAGCCGTGGTTTTTTAACGTGCTTACTATTGAAGTTGGTGTATCACTAATATACTGTTGGTACACGACAGACCCCACCGGTAAAAACGCCATGGAACCACCTGTCATAAACTCCCACTCTGAATTCGGCGTTTTCGCCCCAAATACCGAGCTCAAAGCATATCCCTTAACTGTATTTTCATAAAGAGAGTCTATAAATGGGGTCAGTGGCTCATTCGTTACTAATTCACCAACCACACTTAGATCGGCAAAGGATTCATTCATTACTACGATAATCGTTGGCTCCTCTGTCAGGGTATCACCGATTGGATTCTCCTGCTTTGCAGAATACTCCTGCTCCAGTTTCACAATCGTTTCCAGCTCGTAGCCTTCTGGTGCCGCCACAAAACTATCTCTTGCACTTAATACAAAATTCAACACATAGCCATTTCGATAAGAACCCTTTTGCTCCCAGGTCTCTGTATTGATACCATCTGTTTCTATTGCAATTGTAACACATAACCAAACTGCGGTTAATCCACTTAAAAGTCTCAAAAAAAATGCATTCTTAAAGCGGATTCGAAAAAAACTGGCAATTACAAAAAACACAAGGCTTGCTAAAATCACATGCCATCCCCTGTCACTCAACTCCAGCTGATAATTCCCTGCCACACTAAGTCCAGTCCCAATAGAACGGATATCCGCAAAGATAAATTCATTCTCTCGAAACAGATACACATAATAATTCACAAAAGCCAGCACCATGAAAAATCCGTGGGAAACCATTGCACTGATTCCTACGCGATTAGTAATAAACAGCACCAATAAATACACTACCAATACACATGCTCTATTTATCTCCCACTTTTCATCGGACAACTTCGCAAACAAGTTTGGGTCTAATAGCAGATACTGCACCATGTAAGTGGTAAACCTCGTTCCAACTACTATAAGCAAAATGGTCCATAGCCAGTTTAACTTCTTATTTCCCAAAAAAGATTTTACTTTGTTCCAAACTTCTTTCATTTCTATAATCCAAAACACTCTATGATTTGTTCGCTAATAATTTTCATCAAGCGCGTTCTTGCCTCTACACTTGCCCATGCAATATGAGGTGTAATAATCAACTTATTACTATCCTTAATGGTGCGTAGTGGATTCGCTTCGCTCATTGGTTCTATGGCTAAGACATCCAAACCAGCAGCCGCAATCACCCCTTCATTTAAAGCATCTACCAAATCCTGCTCTACCACAATTGGGCCTCTGCCTACATTAATAAAAATTGCACTTTCTTTCATCTTGCTAAAAGCCTCTTTATCAAACAAACCTCTAGTGTTTTCATCCAAAGGTGCATGAACCGAAACAATATCCGAGGCTGCAAGCAGATCATCAAAGCTAACTCTTTCATAATCACTGTTATTATTCTTTCCAGATGTCGAATAATAAACCACCTTGCATCCAAAGCATTTTGCCAATTCCGCCACACGTCTTCCGATATTTCCTAGTCCCACGATACCCCAGGTCATTCCCGCAACTTCGTGGAATGCATTTGCAAAATGAGTAAAGGATACGTCCCCAATATATTTCTCTGTTTTTACATAATCGTCATAATAACGCATCTTTTCTAACAAGTAGAATAACAAAGCAAAGGTATGCTGTGCTACAGATTCTGTCGAATATCCTGCCACGTTTCTCCATTCTATCCCTCTCTGCGCTAGATATTCTTTATCCAGATTGTTGGTTCCAGTAGCTGTCACACAAACCAACTTCAAATGCTCTGCATTTCCTATTGATTTTTCATTAATCTCTACTTTATTTAGGATGATAACATCCGCATCTTTAGTTCGTTCCAAGGCCTCTTCTTGTGTAGAAAATGGATATTTTACCACTTCTCCTAATTTATCAAAATAAGATAAATCAATATCCTCTCCAATGGTTTTCACATCTAAAAAAACTATTTTCATATAACTCAAATTTCCAATCTTTCTCGTTTTAACTATTTTGCCTCAGGACAAGAAAATGCATATACTGTTTCTGTTTCATAAGGTACATTTTCCTCTGCTATAGGACGCACGAAATTAACCTCATTTGCAGAATTTGGGAAATATTGTGTTTCTAAGCAAAAACCTGCATGTTTTACATATTCATATCCATCTGGCCCAATCTGTCCACCTACAAAGTTACCAGTATAAAGCTGTACTCCAATACAATCTGTCCATACATCCATCTGAATTCCTGTCTTAGGTGCATAGGCAGTAGCAATCTTCTCCATTCCCTCTTTCTCTTTATCAATAGCAAAGTTATGATCGTACCCCTGTCCAAAAACAAGCTGTTCATGATTTTCTTTGATATCACGTCCGATAGGTTTTGCCACTCTAAAATCAAATGGAGTTCCCTCTACCGGAGCAATTTCTCCTGTTGGAATAGCCTTTGAACTCTTCACAGGTGTATAGTGGGAAGCCTTGACCCAAAGCTCATGGTCTTCTACACTACCGGAAAATGCTCCGTTCAAATTGAAATAAGTGTGATTTGTCATATTAAGCAATGTTTTCTTGTCACTGATTGCATAATAAGAAATAACCAGTTCATTTTCTTCTGTTACTACATATGTTACTTCATAGTGAATGTTACCTGGGAATCCCTGCTCCAAATCTTTTGCATCATAAGAAAACACAATTTTATTTGTATCTCCTTCTCCCTGATATTCTTTTACTTCCCATGGTTTTTTCGCCAAACTGCTATAACCGCTATGCAAAGTGTTTTCATTGTCGTTTGCATCCAACATATATAAATTTCCATCTATTTCAATCTTTGCATCTGAGATACGATTTGCATATGGAGCAACTATGGCACCAAAATAAGTGGTTTCTTTTTCATAGGACAATGGATTATCATAGCTCAAAGAAACGTTGACCGGACCATCTTTCCCTAAAACATACAAGTCAACCACTGCCGCACCAAAATCAGTTAATACAACACGCATTCCCTTATTATTTTGAATCATATATTTATTCATAAAATTCCTCCGTGCATTGAGCAGCCTTGCCCATTCTCATTATTTTTAATTATACTTCTTTTCCCTTTATCAAGCAATGAAAAAGCATTGGAAATATTAAAGGAGAGGTTAATTGGATTACTAGTAATGACGATATAAAATATATAGCAGATAACAGAATTATGAAAACACATTTGTACATAAAAAAGGAGACGCCTATGTCAACGACAGTTTCAAGTGGAACAAATTTAACCTCCACCTTTTTCTTGCAAAATTTTTATAAATACAATCGCAACGCAATAAAAACTTCTACACGAAATGATTATACTATATCAGAATTATCTTATGAGGACTCACGTGCTCTAAAGCGTGCAGCTGCAAAGCTGTCATCCTTTGACTATACGGAAGACGAAAATGGAGATAATGTCGTTAGCACGATTCAGGCTTTTGTTGAAACTTACAATTACACCATAGATTCTAGCTCGTCTGACTCTTCTGACACCTATCGTCAAAACAAACAGCTAAAGGCTCTTACAAAAAAATATGAGGATGCTTTGAAAGAGATTGGCATAACTATTCAAGATGACGGAAAACTTTCTATTAGTGAAAATATCTTAAAGGGATCTTCCTTTAAGGAAATACACAGTGTATTCTCAGATGAAACCGATTATGTACGAGGAATTCGCAATATCGCTAAACGCATGAATTCCTCTTCTTATGATGAAGTCTATGCTCAGATGACAGGAGCTGGCGGTCGCTTAAATATAATTCTATAACAAAAGGGTGCTAGCATAGCACCCTTTTAATTATTTCCGCCTTTACTAGTACAGATCCCTGTATCATTTGAGTGCTACCGCCGCCGCGAGCATTCAATTCCTCACGAAGTTTCTTCGCAACTTCTCTACAATCTATCGTCTTACTTCCAATAATATAATTATATCCATTCTCATCATCCCCAACAAAGATACCACAAATCCCCTCGTGTTTTTCCATAAGTTTATTTACAACCCCACGCATGACAGGAGTTTCTAATTCCTGTTCGAAAAGAATTACATCTTTTTCTTCTGCAGGTATCTCTGTGATTTTATTTTCCATCAAGGTCTGTTTCACATTTGAAAGTTGTGCTTTTAAAGACTGTACTTGTCCCTTTAATTTAGATACATGCTCCACTAAATTATACTGATTTGTAGTAAGGAGATTAGATAAATCAGAAATAATTTCTGACTTTTTGCGGTATTCTTCTAAAGCACGAAAACCACAAAGGAAGCTGATGCGCATGCCACCTTTATAGTTCTGTACGTTCTGGATTTTGAAGATTCCTATTTCGCCAGTTCTATGTACGTGAGGTGCACAGCAGGCACAGATATCATAGCCTGGAATCTCTACGATACGGACATCACCATCGATTTCAATTTTACTGCGATATTCCAAATTTGCTAATTCTTCTTTAGATGGATAACCGGTCTTGATTTCTACATTCGCAACAATCGCTTCGTTGATTGCCCACTCCATCTCCTTTAACTGCTCCTCTGTAAATGCATGGTCAAAGTCCATCGTTACAACCTGATTACTCAAATGAAATCCTACATTTTTATAGCCATATTTCCTGTGTGCTAATCCAGAAAACAGATGCTCTCCACTATGCTGCTGCATATTATAAAAGCGATGCTTCCAATCGATTTTGCCTCGCAGGCTACCGTTTGGTTGCAACCATTTAGTTACATAATGCATGATTACATCATTCTTTATCTGTACATCAATTACATCTGCCTCCCCTAAAGTACCCTTATCCGGTGTCTGTCCACCCTCTTCTGGGAAGAATAATGTCTGATCTAATACAACCTTATAAATTGTGCATGTATCTCCACAGGAATTGACAACTTCCACTTCCTCACAAGAAAGCACTTTTGCCTCAAATTCCGTTGCATACGCATCTGCATCATAAAGTTTTTGGGTTTTCATATATTTACACTCCATTATTCTTTTATAATGCCCTAAGTATACCAACTTTTCTATTTAATTACAATCCAACCTGACTTTATAAAATCTTAAGGTGTATTTTTATTTATTATATGATAAACTCTTCTTATATCTAAGGGATTAGGAAAATTTCATACGGGAGAAGAAATTATGAAAAAATATCGTTATCTGATACTGGCACTTTCCGTTGCGGTGATTGTGGGACTTACCATTGCACTTTGGAAGCCTTTGGTAAATTTCGCAGAAGACCCAGAATCATTGGCTATATGGATTGACAGTGCAGGTATTTGTGGACCCATTATTTTTATGTTGTTAAACACCCTTCAGGTTCTTTTAGCCATAATTCCTGGCGGACCATTTGAGGTTGCAGCTGGCGCGTTATTTGGGCCATGGATAGGAACACTGATGTGTGATGTGGCTATGACTGCCGGGGGTATGATTACCTTCCTTTTTGTAAGAAAGTTTGGTATGAAATTCATCGAGCTATTTATTGATAAAAAAGAAATCGAATCTGTAAAATTCTTACATTCCAATGAGAAGTACACCACGCTTTTGTTCCTATTCTTCTTACTTCCAGGAACTCCAAAAGATTTGATGTGTTATGTAGTAGGACTTACCGATATCAAATGGACCACCTGGTTAGGGATTAACTTCGTGGGACGCTTCCCAGCAATTCTGCTTTCCGCATTAGGCGGCAGTGCTTTAGGCGAACAGAAATATGGTATCTTTATCGCAGCAATTGCAATTATCGTTGTACTTTATTTTGTAGGTTCTTTTATTTATAAAAAACTAAATCACAGTGGAGACTCCAAGGAAAACTAAAAAACAAACAAGCCGGCTCAAACGAGCCGGCTTGTTTTTCATTACTAATCTTCATCCATTGGTAATAAATCAAATTAGTTTGTTTTGAGTTGTATAAATCGTTTTAGAATCTAATTATTCTACTGGGATAAATGTATTTCCATCAAGCTGGAATTTTGTAGAACCCTGAGAATATGTTAATGAATATCCTGTTTCGCTACTCATATCAACTTTGCTATCTCCATTCATAGCATATCCTTCTACGTCTTCTAAAGCAACTTCTACATTATCACCATCTTTTGTATATGTACCAGTTGCTGTGATGCTCATAACTGTCTTGTCAGCATCAGCACTATCTGAAGCCCAGTATGTATATGTGAATGTTCCATCTTCTTCTAATGTAAGAGTTGCTTTTTCACCACGTACACCCTGTGACCATTCAACCCTGCTCCACCATCGAATAATGAGAAATAAGAAAAAAAGGGACGCCCGATAAAGGACGTCCGTTTTTAAAAGGAAAATAAGGAGTTTAAAACAAACCCGCTTACCTTCATTATAGATATTTTCTATTTTCTGGAAACAAACAAATTTTATTGTTCGTGTCTCAATCGAACACAATGTTTTCCTTATAAACAATTATAACAAAATTATTTTTTTTCATTTGCAATATCTTTTACTACTTCTCCCGCCAAAATCAACCCTGCTACAGATGGAACAAACGCAATGGAACCTGGAGTGGCTCTTCTTGCCCTTCTCTCATCACTAACAAAAGCCACATCTTCGATTGGTTCCAATGGAATCTCTTTGGAATACACTACCTTTAGATGTTTCACCCCTCGCGCCTTCAATTCTTTACGCATCACCTTAGCCAAAGGACAAACGGAGGTTTTATAAATATCTGCCACCTCAAAGGCCGTTGGATCTAATTTATTTCCTGCACCCATACTGCTGATGATTGGAACACCAGCTTCCTGACAGGTTTCTACTAAAGCTAGTTTCGCAGTTACAGTATCCACCGCATCAATGACATAGTCGTATTTGGAGAAATCGAACTGGTCTTTTGTTTCTGGAAGGAAGAAGCAACTGTGTTTATATACTTTTACTTCTGGATTAATTTCCAACAGACGTTCTTCCATCACATCTACTTTTTTCAGTCCCACCGTTTTCGTAGTAGCAATCAGCTGCCGATTGATGTTGCTTTCCGCTACATCGTCACTGTCCACAATTGTAATAGCACCAACACCGCTTCGCACTAAAGCTTCCACTGCATGTCCGCCAACTCCTCCAATTCCGAAAACTGCCACATGGGAATCTTTCAATTTTTCCATGGCATCTGCCCCTAGAAGTCTTTTTGTTCTATCAAATTTGTTTCCCACAAATAATCCTTTCTCTACACAACTCATGCAGGCACACTTTCGAATGCCTGCATGTCATTTGTATTACGTTTATAATATTTCTTCAATTACACCTTCTCGGTAAGCTTTCAGAAGGGCTTCTAAATCCTTTATTTCTTCCTTCAGATTCTTTCCGATATCGGTGTCTGCTACTGTTTTACGTTTGCTCACTCGCTGAACCAATGTCTTATGAGATACTACGTCATTTCCATCCTGAATTGCTTTTTCGAGAGATTCAAATGGTTCATGTTCTGCAAGACTAAGTCCATAAGAATTATAAATCAAGGTGTATCCCGCGATACCTGTTTTTTCCTGGTATGCCTTTGAGAAACCGCCATCAATGATAAGCACCTTTCCATTGCAATGCATTGGGGACTGACCTTCTTTTACAAGCACTGGAATATGACCATTGATAATATGCGATTCATTTCCAGAAAGACCAAACTCTTCTAGAATACGGTCTGCTACAGCTTCGTCCTCAATCAATTTATAGTATGGATTCTTTGGCTCTTTGTATGTGGCCTTGTCTGCAACGAATTGTCTCTCAAATGTAGTCATTCGTTCTTTTCCATATACTGGTGAATTTTTGTTTAACCACAAGAACCAAAGGATATCCAAACCTTTTTGCTTTTCTTCAAGATCCGTTGCATAATAACCTTTACGTGCATATTCCTCAAGCACATCATAAAGCTGCTTTCCTGCATATTCCTGTCCAAAAACAGTTACTTTCTTGAAGGAACCATCTTCGTTTAATGGTACGCAGCCATGGTACAATAGATTACCATTATACACGGTGTACATATTTCCTTTGGTGTATAAAAACTTCACATGCTTTTGAAGCTTTTCACTATTACGGAAAGCGAAAATCAGTCTGTCCATAACTACCTGTTCCTCCGCACTTAGTGCATATGGATCATTCCAATCGATAGTTGGGAAGTTCGTATCTAAAAGCGGATACTCTACACCACCTATATCTACGGTCCACTTATCTGGATCAATCTTATCCAAAAGCAAACGGTCATCCATTTTAAAATCCGGATTTCGCTTAATAATCTGACCCTCTAATTTTAACTGCATAATAGTAACTGCCTTGTGAATTTTTTCATCAATTGCAATATCACGTACATCATATGCATCTTCTCTAAAGTTTACGTGGAAACGTTCACATGGATCATCCTCATACTGCTCCATAGCAAAACGTACAAGTGGAATCAGATTGATTCCGTATCCGTCTTCGATAGAACTTAAATTTCCATAACGAGCCGAGATACGAAGCACGGTGCAGATAAGTGCTGAGTTACCAGCTGCTGCACCCATCCAAGATACATCATGGTTCCCCCACTGAATATCTACAGAATGATGCTTCATCAAATCATCCATAACCAAGTGTGGATATGGTCCTCTGTCAAAAATATCTCCTACTACGTGGAGATGATCCACAATCAAATGTCGAATCAAATCACAGAGTGCTACCGTTAATTCCCCTGCTCTTCCAGTGCGGATAACAGAGTGGATGATTTCGAAATAATAATCTTCCTGATCTAGTATGTCCTGACGTCCCGTCAATAATTCTTCAATAATGTAAGCAAACTCTTTTGGCATAGCTTTTCTAACTTTAGAACGACTATATTTAGAAGAAGTTCTCTTACAAATACAAACCAAACGGTACAAATTTACAGAATACCAATCATCAATGTATTTTTCCGTTTCGATAATCTGTGTCAGTTTTTGCTTTGGATAATAAATAAGTGTAGCTAAATTACGCTTCTCTTTTGAACTGATAGTGTTTCCAAATTCTTCTTCTATTTTCTGCTTAATTGCACCTGACGCATTTTTCGTAATATGCTGGAACTGGTCATATTCCCCATGGATATCCGTAATGAAATGCTCAGTTCCTTTTGGCAAGCTAAGAATTGACTGTAGATTAATGATTTCTGTTGCAGTTTCTGCAATCGTTGGATACTGCTTTGCTAAGCATTTTAGATATCTAATATCGTTATCTTCCATAATCCCCTCCTACACATATACTTTCTAGTCTACCTTCTATTGTAACTTTTCCAATCTGTTCCGTCAAGAAAGCAACATCTGGAAAGAGCTATTTCTTATCGATATACTCTTTCTGTGTCGCACTATGCATAATGGCACGAACTACATTCGCGCAACAACGTCGTACATCTTCTTCCTTAATCATACCAGATTTGACACCTGCTAGAATTTCTTTCTTGTAAGCACCACCGCCTGGCATAATCAAATCATTTCCCGCTTTCATCGCAAGTGCATTGTGAGCAAGTCCCTTATTGGTAGAAAACCAGTCAGTCATAACTACGCCATCAAAGCCCCACTCATTACGAAGGACCTTGGTACACAAATCGTAACTGTTTGGTGCATATACACTATTAATGCGGTTGTAAGAAGTCATAATTGCTTTTGCATTTCCTTTGCGAACTGCTCGTTCAAAACCGCGAAGATATATTTCACGAAGGGCTCGTTCGCTTAAATTACTTGATACCTTATTACGATTGTCTTCCATATTGTTACATGCAAAATGTTTTACGGTTACATAATAGCCATCTTCCTGCTGAATACCCTTAGTAATCGCTACAGCTACTTCACCTGTCAAGAATGGATCTTCGGATACATATTCAAAGTTACGTCCACATAGTGGATTTCTATGAATATTTACCGCTGGTGCAAGCCAGAAGGTACAGCCATATTCTTTCATTTCTACAAAGATAGCTCTTCCTACTTCCTCTAAAAGGCCTATATTCCAAGACTGTGCCAACGCTGCAGTTACTGGAAATGCTGTGGTATACTGATATACTACGGTTCCTTTTTCTGGGTCTGCTTTCAAAAAGCTTTGAATAAAATCAGGGAACATTTCAAATACCGAGATTGGAAGCTCGACTGGTTTTAATGTGCCATCCTGCTGTACAACAGAACGTTTCGTAATACGAAGTCCTGCTGGGCCATCGCAAAGCGTTACGTTTGCCAAACCTCTATCCCAGAATTTTGATGTGGTATTTCCTACGGAACCTGGCATATTAAATCTGGTTTCTCCGCCAAACATGCCGATACCCACTACGATTTCCACCATTTCCTTCAATGTCAATGTGTTCAAAAACTTATCTACTTTATCATCGCTATAAACCTCTGGTGTTTCATAGGTGTAAGTTATCGTTTCAAATGCCTCTGCTTTTACTGCTACACGTGGTACACCTGGGTTTACTTTTTCGAAAGTCTTTTCTTTCGATTTCAGTTCTTCCATTGCTTCTACCATTGGACAGATATTACAGTGCTTTGAAACGACTACATCTTTGTCCAAAGTAACTACTGCTACTGGTACTGTATTTCTGGAAGAATTTCCAAGGCGGATAATGTATTCGCCAGCATCTAATACATAACTTGCACTAGCTTCGTCGTAGCTTGCAATTTCTGTCATATCAAAGGTCAGCTTTAATGTTTCACTTTCAGCGGGTGAAAGTACCTTTGTTTTCGCAAACGCGGCTAAGCTCTGATATTCCTTATCTAATTTTCCATTTGGTGCACTTACATAAACCTGTGCCACTTCTTTTCCGCTATAGTTTGCTCCTACGTTTGTTACAGTTACATCCAAATGAATCTTGGTTCCTTCTACGATTACCCCTGCACCAAAAATAGAGAAGTCCGTATAGCTCAATCCGTATCCAAATGGATAACATGGTTCTATACCAAAACTATCAAAATAGCGATATCCCACATAAATACCCTCTTTGTAATACTCCTCTTCTACGTTTCCATTTAAATAACTATATTCATTGTGGAATGGGATATCTGCATACTGTTTTGCCCAGGTATCCGTCAATTTTCCTGATGGTGTTACCTTACCAGAAACAGTATCAGCAAACGCATTCCCCCCCTCGGTTCCTAACTGACAGATAAAGAGGATAGCACCAATCCCCGGAATTTCATCTACGAAAGACATGTCGATTGAACATCCACTGTTGATTACTAACACAAAATTTTTGTAGCTTTTAACACAGGTTTCAATGGCAGTTCTCTCTTCGTCAGTGATAAACAAATCACCTTTTTCTGCTTTTCTATCACCACCTTCACCAGCCTGTCGGCTCAGCACATAAAGTGCTGTATCGGTATCACTATCCGCAATATCCTTTTCTGTAATCGCTCTGCCTGCCGGTGGTGTGTAGCCCTTTAGCATCATTTCCATAAAGGACTTGGATTTGATTAATCTAATAATATCTCTCTGGGCCTTTTTATGTGCGATTTCTCCCGCCTCATAAGCTCCCTCATAATCTTCAATCCACTGCTTTGTGGTAATCTCAAATCCACGGTTTTCCATACCTTCCAAAATGGTTACACTGTGGCGTTCATTTACTTCGCCTGAACCTGTACCACCCTTGATGGTCCTGGTCACACCTGGACCATATAGTGCCACCTTCTTGGTTTTAAGTGGAAGTACACCCTCATTTTTTAAAAGAACCATACTTTCACACGCCGCTCTATATGCAACTTCAAGATTTTTCTTTTCTCTTTCTGAAACCTCTCCTGAGAAACTTGCTTTTGTTAATAATCCCATAGCATAGACCTCCTCTTCCTAATATTTTTATTATACCGAAATCAAATAAAAAAGTCTATGGCATTACCATAGACTTCAGCTTTCATCATCTTTTATTTTTTAGCACAATTTCCACTCGGAAGGACTGGTCTGTAACCAGAAAATCAATCTTGCCATTATATTGCTTTACGACCTTCATGATATTCTTGAGCCCGAATCCATGGGAATCCTTCTCCTTCTTAGAGGTTACAAAACCCTTATCATCTGTTTCTATCTTCCACTCAATTGGATTCTGTACTGCAATCAAACATTCCTGACTATTTTCCCGAATCTCCATGATTATCACAGGCTCTTTCTCTACCAGTTTTTCGCAAGCCTCTCTCGCATTCGAGAAAAGATTGGAAAACAAAGTACACACATCATACTCCGTCATAACAAAATTCAAAGGAAGCATTCCTTCTAACTGGAAATTGATCTTTCTTTGGCTGCGACTCAAAGTATCACTTATAATGGCATTTACCAAGTCGTGTCCTGTATCCTTAACCATGATTCTGTCTATATTTTGATGCTGCTTCATATCGTAGAGATAAGCTTTCGCTTTTTCATAATTTTCGGACTCTAGATAATACTGCAATACAATCATATGTGCCTGAATATCATGTCGAATACTCCTGATTTCATTTATGTATTTCACCTGTGCATCATAATACTCTTTTTCCATAATTACCCCACACTCTTGATGCCTTTAACATAGATAATAACCTCTCGATTATATCTAGTGTTCTAATTATGGAAAATGGGACACTTTTGTCAAACCTTTTACATACAAATGTTAAAAACAAACAAGATAATCAAAAATACTACATTTAGCATTTCCTGTAGTGTATCACGATTCACAGAAATATTTCCCAAATTTCCTGTCAATATAAAAAAACTAATAAATGTCAAAAGAAAACAGTAATCGACATTTTCTAATCTCTTCTCTTTCGTTACATGAGCGGAGCTACCAATTTCAAGAGGAACGCCGCAAATTTTGATATAAAACCGATATTTTTTATCGTCTCTGGTGTTACCTGCTCACATTTATTCTGGGTATCCAAAAAGTCTGTCACGATATCCTTGATTGCTGGCACCTGATATAAATATGCAGAACATTCATAATGCCAGTACAAACTTCTATAATCTAAATTTACTGTTCCTATTACCGCTCGTTCATCATCACTGGCAAACACCTTTGCATGTACAAAGCCTGGCGTATACTCATAGACCTTTACCCCTGCTGCCAGTAAATCCTTATAATTCGCCTGAGCTAAAACAAAGACATACTTTTTATCTGGAATATGTGGCAAAATAATTCGTACATCCACGCCTCTTTTCGCCGCAAAGGTGATCGCTGTCAACATTTCGTTATCCAAAATTAAATATGGTGTCATGATGTACACATACTTCTTTGCCTGATTAAGGATATCAATGTAAATCATTTCGCCTACGTTTTCTTTATCTACAGGGCTATCCCCATATGGGATGACATAACCTTCTGTCTCTTCTTGTTTTTCTTTCAACAAATACATCGACATATCTGGAAACTCAATTTCAGCAATCGATTTTCGCTCTGTTGCCACCCACATCTGCATAAACATAACAGTAAAATCGTGCACCGCGTCACCCTCAAGCATGATGCCAACATCCTTCCAGTGACCACATGGACTATCCACATTTATGTACTCATCACAGAGATTTATACCTCCTGTAAATGCCACTTTTCCATCAATAACCATAATCTTTCTATGATCTCGATTATTGTAGTGAGTAGATAAAAATGGAATCGGTGGGGAAAACATTCTACACTTTATTCCTAGATTTTCTATTTTTTTAGGATACTTATATGGAAGCAAATAAACCGAACAGCTTCCATCATATAATAGACGAACATCTACCCCTTCTTTCGCTTTACGCACTAAAATCTCCAGAATAGTATTCCACATTTTTCCAGGAGCAATCATAAAGTATTCCAGGAAAATATAATCCTTTGCAGACTCCAGCTGCTTTACCATTTCTTCAAATTGCTTTTCTCCAATAGGAAAATACGTCACCTTGGTATTCTTATTTACAGAACTGCCCGCCTGCTGTCTCAAGTAAGAAGCAATATGATACGTTTGCATATCCTGCTGCTTCAACTCCTCCATCACTTCGTCATGAGCAGGCAAATATTTGCGACTTTGCGTTTCGGATTCTGAAATACGCCGCTGCTGCACACGATAGCCCAAATCATAACGCACCACTAAATATACAATACTTCCAAAGATAGGAAAAACCCCTACCAGAAAACACCATGATAATTTTATGGCAGGGTTTTCTTTCGAATTTAGAATAAATGTCAGCATTGTTGCTACTACTATAAACTCGCTACCCAAAAATACCGGAATATATTCTGCATAAGCATACATTCTAGCAATAATATATGCAAACTGCAAAACAATCAAAAGCATAATCAGCATGGTGCGGCTGAAAACAATCTGCAATACATTTCGTTTACTATTCTCCAATATGGAATTTTCTTTCTTACTTTTTATCATTCGTGCCATAATAATTCTTCCTTATTCTAAGATTTTTCCTTCTGTAGAAACCACTACCACCTGCCATGGCAAGAACTTGCCACTCTCCTGTAGTGCTCGTTTTACTGCATTTTCGATACCACCGCAGCAAGGTACATTCATACGTACCACGGTCACACTCTTGATATTGTTGTTTCTGATAATCTCTACCAGTTTTTCATAATAATCTACTGCATCTAATTTTGGACATCCAATCATAGTCACTTTATTTTTCATAAACTCTTCATGGAAATTTCCATAGGCAAATGCAGTACAATCCGCAGCCACCAAAAGATTTGCATTTTCATAAAATGGTGCCACTATTGGCAAGAGCTTAATCTGTACTGGCCACTGCATAAGGCGAGATGGAACCTTGTAGTTCGCACCACGCTCTTCTTCTGCTGCCTGCTGTGCCATCATTCTTGCTCTTGTACCTGGGCATCCAGAGAATGCTGGCTTATTTTCTGTCTGCTTTTTAGCCGCCAATACTGCTGCTTCATCATAGGCTGGCGCTTCTCTTTCCTCAAAAGAAATAGCACCTGTTGGACAAGCTGGAAGACAGTCGCCCAAACCATCACAATAATGCTCTCTCATAAGCTTTGCCTTTCCATCAATCATGTCAATGGCACCTTCGTGGCAAGCTGTTGCGCACGCTCCACATCCATTACATTTTTCTTCATCTATTTTGATAATTTTGCGAATCATATTTTACCTCCTTAAATCCTTCTGCCCCATCTTATTCTCCCTCACGAAGCATATCACTTGCTTCATCCGAATACTCATTGGCATTTTCCAGAATAGAATCTTTTTCTTCCTCTGTAATCTGTCGCATTACTTTCGCAGGATTACCAAACGCCAAAGAACCAGATGAAATCATTTTATTCTGTGTCACCAATGCACCTGCACCGATGATACAATTATCCTCTATCACAGCGCCATCTAAAATGATTGCTCCCATTCCAATCAATACATTATTTCCGATGGTGCATCCATGCACAATAGCTCCATGTCCAATAGTTACATTGTCTCCAATAAACATTGCATGACTATGGCTCACATGCAAAACCGCATTATCCTGTACATTTGTGTTTTCTCCAATGACAATTGGATTGGAATCACCACGGATAACTGCATTATACCACACACTGCTGCCTTCTCCTATAGTTACATCTCCGACAACTTTTGCACCTTCTGCCAGATAAACCCACTCTGCTATATTTCCCATCATCGAATCTCCTATTTCTCACCTAGTAATTTAAAATATGATCCACCGTATCAATGATTAACACACATTCTGGCTCAACATTCCTTATAATCTCTTTCATATAACTTTCCGGTATCGCAATACACCCAGCAGTAGCCGTTGCTCCATCTGAAGTACAATGCAAAAAAACAGCCGACCCTACCCCCGGAATACAATTACTATTATAACTCGTCGCCAAGACATAATGATAGCTTTCTCCATACTCGTAAATATGTTCTGCAGACTGCCAATCGGGTATTACTTCATCAATAGATATAAATTGATTATAATATCTCGAACCTCCATCATCAACCCAATAATGTTTTTTGTTTACTTTTGCATAATTCATTTTCGCTCCAGGATTATCTAAAATACCAAACGCATCTGTAAAACGAAATACTCCTACTGGTGTTTTTCCATCCCCTTCTTTTGTTTTACCTAATCCATTTTCTCCTATCAGTGCCTCTGTCTCCAGCACAAGTTCCCAGTTTCCATTTCCGTCTTCATTATCATACTCTATTACTTTTTCATAGAAACATAATCTGGCACCTTCATTCGACACAGACACTACAATAATTTGATTCGTATACTTTGCCACCTCTAACAGCCCTATTTTCTCTGCATCTTCTATCTGCCATTTACCGTCTGTTCCCTGCCAAATGATATTTGCCATTAACGCTAGCCAAATCAATGTCATTAGTCCAATTAAAACATTACTTTTCATAATTGCTGCAAGACCTTTTCTTTTATTGTATGAAAGAAACCTATCTGCTATATCTCTCAGTATACAAAAACTACCACGTCTTATTGACGTGGTAGCCTTTCACATTCGCTTTATTTTGTTTTATCATTGTAATGCAATATGCTTTGTCGATAAAGCATACTTCCTTCTACCAACAGAAGTCCTACAACGACAACAACCTTCTCCCACCAAGTACCTTCAAGTGCTAATAATGGGAATAATAATATCAAGTCTACAACTAGCATTCCTACAGCCCATCCCCATTTATGAACAAACCACAAGATTCCCTTACGTGACTCAGAAATTCCTTCGCCTTTAACTTCTCTATTCTTTCGATGACAACAAACTACCGCTGTAGGCACACGATTCATATATGTATAATATCGCTCTGCCGTATATTCCACACCATCAATCGTAAACTCTGGATACATAGACTCTTTCGTTATGACCAAATTTATATTTTCCTGATTTGCATATTGAAACAATGCATCTGTAAATTCTCGTTCATTTGTAATTGCATTATCTGGAACGAATGTAAAATCCATATCACGATTGGCATCCTTCACACGTTTATAATCCTCCACCCAAAGTTTGAAGAAACCTTCTCCATCCGACTTCTCAATATTATCCAAACAATGATCTACATCCAATGTATTTAACTCAATATTTTTTAATTGCTCACAAAACTCAATAGCCGCCTGAAGCTCCTTTGCTTTTCGCTCCAATTCCATCTGCTGATTTCCCACCGCTTCGCTTAATGGTTTATCCTCTTCCAATACCTTTTTTATTTCCTCCAATGGCATATCCAGCATACGCAGCATTTTAATCACTTTGATTCTCCATATATCTGCTTCATCATAAACACGATATCCATTACCGCTATCTCTCTTTGGAAGCAGCAATCCCTCTTTCTCATAAAAACGAATATTACGTTTCGACACACCTGTCACTTTTTCTACTTGATTGATACTGATTTTTTCGTTCATAATTTCTTCCCTCCTAACCTGAATATAAAGGTTCCACCTTATGGAAGGTCAAGACTTTTCTTAAAATTTCTAATTTTATTTTACATAAAACCAGTTTATATTCAAATACTATTCACAAAACATTATTAGAAATGGAGATTATTATGGATACAAAGAAAAACGAAATGCGTTCCCAGCTCCCCTATGCTGCTTTGGACGAAGTGCCTGATGCAAAATCTGATGCAAAAGAAATCATAGGCCTCGTAAAATCAAGTGGAAAAATATCTGGTTACCAGCTTTCGGATGGTTCCATTGTTTCTAAGGAAGAAGGTGTTTCAATGGCAAAAGCTGGTGACATTAAAGGTGTTGGCGTGGCTCACCGAAAAGACTCAGAATACCTAAAATCATTACCTGATGGTACAGAAGGAAATAATCTTAGCAATCTCCCTTCCGTAACGAAATCCGAAATCTCTGCTAGCACAAAAGGCTAAAAGAGATAAACATTTCTAACAATTAAAAACTAAAAGGTCTGTATGGAACACTTCCAACAGACCTTTTGTTGTTCTTCTATCTAATAAAATTTGTATACTGTCCTTTTTCTTTTTCAGGCAAACCAAACTTTTCTTTTCCAAGTGAGATGCTCTTGATAAGAAAGCTCATATTTCTAGCAAGAGTGCGCATGGTCTGTAAACCTTCCGCATCCTGCTCTACCTGACCTGGAGTAGAACCATGTACACTATTCCAATACTGACTGGATGCAAGTGGCATACCACTAATCGTAAAATATTTATTCAACTGATCAAATGTAGCAGAGCATCCACCACGTCTAGCTATAGCAATACTTGCTCCAACCTTCATTCGTTTATCAAATCTGGTGCTATAAAACAGTCTGTCTAAAAATGCGGTCAAAGTACCATTTGCAGAAGCATAATATACCGGACTTCCCACAACCATACCATCACATTCTTCAAACTTTGCTGCCACTTCATTTACCAAATCATCAAATACACATTTACTTGTTTTATAACATGACTGACATGCACAACAACCACGTATCTGCTGATTTCCTACCTGGATTACTTCTGTCTCTATATTTTCTTCCTCAAAAATCTTTCTCATTTCTTCTAAAGAACGAGCTGTATTCCCATTCACATTTGGACTACCATTAATCAATAATACTTTCATCTCTATTATCTCCTTTTTATAAGATACTCTACTATTATTTTTCCACTTTCTCTCCTAAAGAAAGAGTGCGATTCTACAAATCGCACTCTGAAACTTCATTTAGATTCTTTTCTCTTATTTCTTTTCCCATCCAGCATAGAGCGTTATATCACATTCTATGATATCCTGTTCCTCTTCCCATAAATCATCACAGGCCGTATCAATATACCACCCTGTAAATTCATAGCCTTCTCTGGTAGGGGCTTCTGGAACTTCTAAAAGTTCACCGTACATTTGATTTTGAGGAGCTACATCAGTTCCGCCTTTCGAATCAAATGTAATCGTAAATCCTGGATTTCTCAAGTTAAGTGCTACAATGATGATAATCACCGCAATACACCCAACTATAATTCGATCCAATGTTTTTACAGAAATTTTCACATACTTATATAAACCTCGAAATTCTCTCGGTTTATTCTCTTCATTCTGTGTTTCTTCGTTTCTTACTTCTTTATTCTCTTCCATTACTTCACTCTTATTTCTTTACTAAGTATTTACGCATATCTAATGCACATGCACAAAGGATAATTGCACCTTTGATAATATAAAGAGAAGATGAATCTACACCAAGCATTGTAAGTGCTACGAAAATGATACGTAAGATGAATACACCAAGGATGATACCTGAAATAGAACCTGTACCACCTACGAAGGATACACCACCGATAACGCAGGCTGCGATAGCATCACATTCTGCATTCAGACCTGTTGTCGCTGCAACAGAACCACTACGTACGCCTTCTACGAAACCTGCGTAGCCATACATAGCACCTGCAAGAGTATGTACTAATACGGTAGTCCAGAATACGTTTACACCAGATACTTTGGCTGCTTCTGCATTAGAACCTACTGCAAACATGTTCTTACCAAATGCAGTTTTGTTCCAAATGAACCACATTAATACAACAAGAACTACAGCATATAACACATACATTGGAACTGCTACACCGCCTAAACGGAATAATTCTCCACCTACGAAGTTCTTGTATTCTTTACTTAAACCTGAGAATGGCTGGCCATTGTTTCCGTTTAAACCAAAGAACCAAAGGATAATACCATAGGTAATAAGCTGTGTAGATAAGGTTACGATGAATGGATGTAAACTAAACTTCGCAACAAAGTAACCGTTTACTAAACCAATCACTGCACCAATAGCTACTACCCCTAACATAACTACTAAAATCCAGCCAAGCGTAACTTCTGGTAGATTCTGGAACATTTTGTTTGCAAAATCTGTTTTCTGCAACATAACAGCCGCAAACGCTGCCGTTAAACCTGAAACACGACCTGCAGAAAGGTCAGTACCAGTTAAAACGATACAGCCTGCAATACCAAGTGCCATTGGCAAATATGCTGCTACCTGTGTAATAAGGTTCGCAAAGGAACCGAGTGTCAAAAAGTTAGGTCTTTCAATAGCTGTGTAAATTACAAAGATACCCATAAGGATGTATAAGGCATTATTTAAAATTCCATCCACCCAAAATCTCTTTTTATCTTTGGCATCTAACTGTTTATAATCAGCTTCGACCTGTTTTAATTTCTTTAAAGGATTTGCCATGAATCTCTTCCTCCTTATACATATTTCGCTGCCAGTGTCATAATTTCTTCCTGAGAAGTATTTCTTGCATCTACTTCTCCAGCAACTCGACCACCAGACATAACGATGATTCGATCACAAACACCTAATAATTCCGGCATTTCAGATGAAACCATAAGTACAGTTTTTCCTTTGTTTGCCAAATCCAGAATCAACTGATAAATTTCATACTTCGCACCTACATCAATACCACGTGTAGGTTCGTCTAAAAGTAACACTTCAGGATCTGTTAATAACCAACGCCCAATAATAACCTTCTGTTGGTTACCACCAGACAAGCTTCGAATTTTCGTATCCTGGGATGGTGTCTTCGTACGCATTGCATCAATGTAGTACTGTGTATCCTCCCTCTGTGATTTTTCACTCAAATAAATACCAAATCGTTTGTGTCTCTTCAAACTGGAGATAACAGTGTTTTCCTTTATGCTTAATACACCAAAAATACCTGTTGCTCTACGTTCTTCTGTTAATAAAGCAAATCCGTTTTTAATAGATTCTCCTGCATTTCGGTTTAAACATGGTTTACCATCTAAGGTAATCGTACCACTCTTTCTTGTACGAATACCAAAAATACTCTCTAATGTTTCTGTACGACCTGAACTATCCAATCCAGCAATACCCAAAACTTCACCCTTGTGAGCTACAAAGGATACCTCTTTTAATTGATTATACTGACCAGTTAGATTTTCTACCTGTAATGTAACCTCACCAATTTTGTTGGTCTTTGGTGGGAACTGATTTGTCAGTTCTCGTCCTACCATTAGACGAATGATATCATTCATTTCCAATTCTGCAGCAGGTTTTGTAGCTACCCACTGTCCATCTCGCATGATTGTAATTTCATCCGAAATACGTTTAATCTCCGCCATTTTATGAGAAATATAGATAATACCTACGCCTCTGTCACGAAGCATATTGATAATCTCAAAAAGATGTTCTACCTCTTCTTCAGTTAAGGAAGATGTAGGCTCGTCAAATACGATAACCTTTGAATTATAAGAAACTGCTTTTGCAATTTCTACCATCTGTCTTTGCGAAACCGGCATATCGCCCATAATACGGTATACATCTACATCAAGCCCCAATTCCTTAAAGATTGTCTCTGTATCTTCACGCATCTTGTGTTCGTTTACCATGATTCCCGCAATCTTAGGATATCTACCTAACCAGATATTGTCCATAACGTTGCGTTTTAGAGCCTGATTCAATTCCTGATGAACCATTGCTACACCATTATCAAGGGCTTCTTTACTGCTCTTAAAATCTATCTCTTTTCCATCCAAATAAATATGTCCACTATCCTTTACATAGATACCAAACAAACATTTCATCAAAGTAGATTTTCCAGCACCGTTTTCCCCCATCAATGCATGAACAGTTCCCGCTTTTACTTCCAAGCTTACATTATCCAGAGCTTTTACACCTGGAAATGACTTGGAAATTCCTTCCATTTTTAGAAGAACATCATGTGCCATATAGTGTTCCTCCCCATTTTTATTCTACTTTAAAATTAAGACAAAGACCCCTAGGGTCTTTTATCTCTTACTAATATAAAAGGGCAGCTGCCGCCGATACGACAGCTGCCCAATATAGAGTTCAGCTTATTAATTATTTTGTATATGGAGCATAAGCTATGAAAAGTTTTGCATCACAATCTTCTGCAATGCTGAAACGTTCATCTTTTAATCCTGCCAAAGCATCAACTGGATTTGTGCCTTCTGCGATAGCTTTTGCTGTCTGAGCGATAGCTGCTGCCATACCTTCAGCATCCTGTTTAACTGTACCAATCATAGCACCTTCGCCGATTAATGCAACTGCATTTTCAGTAGCATCTACACCAAATACTGGAACTACATGAGCGCCATCTTTGTTGTAACCCTTATCCTGAAGAGAAGCGATTACACCTTCAGCCATACCGTCGTTGTTACAGATAACAAGTTCGATCATGTTGCCGTTTGCTTCGTTATATGTTACAAAGTTTGTATCCATATATTCTTTTGCAGCTTTAGCTGACCAAGCACCATCCTGGTCTACCTGATAGCAATCTTTGTTGTTTGCATCAAAGTATTTAAGTTCTGCTTTTCCCGCAGCTTTCAAAATTGCATTTGCATCTTCAACACCATACTGTGTACGATATTCAGCTTCTACGTTACCTTCCTGACCTTTCATCATTGCATAAGTAATAACGCCGTCGCCATTTTTGTCAATTGTGTCATAGTTTGCAACTACATAGTCACCAATCATCTTGCCCTGCATATGTCCTGCTTCTGGAGCATCTGTTCCGATAAAGCAAGCTGTTGCATTGTTCTCAAGAACTGTTACATCGCTTCCATCTGTTCCGATTGCACGATTGAAGAAGATAACTGGGATATCTCCAGCTGCATCAATAATATCCTGCGCTGTATCTGGAGCACCAGATGTAACGATATTAACGATTAAGAGATTTGATCCACCTGCGATTGCTGTTTTAATCTGGTCAATCTGTTTTGCCTGATCATTAGCTGCGAACTGGTTGTCATATGTAATTCCAGCTGCTTCTAATTCTTTGTTTAATGCTGTACGAACTGAGCTTAAATAAACGTCTGATTCTTCATACCAGAATACAGTAGCCTTTACTCCATCTCCGTCTCCACTTGCATCACCGCCGCCGCCACAGCCAGCGAGCATTGTTACTGCCATTGCTAAACATAACAATAACGCCAAAAGTTTCTTTTTCATAATAAAAACCCTCCTATAATTATATTTTTCTATTACCCCCCGGTAACTTATACTTTAATTTTAACACTTTAAATTTTTTCTGCAATCATATTTTAAAGAGCATAATTACCTATTTTTTGAGTGCTATTTTATCTATTTCGCACAATTCTTCTTTTGTAAAATGAATGTTGTCCAGTGCTTTAATATTATCTAAAATTTGTGATGATTTCGAAGCACCAATTAACACGCTTGTTACTACACCATCTTTTAACACCCAGCTTAATGCCATCTCTGCCAAAGTCTGTCCTCTTTGACTCGCTATCTCATTTAACTGTCTAATCTGCTGCAATCTTTCTTCTGTAATTGCACCTTCATTTAAGAATCTACCATCCGTCTTTACTCGGCTATCCTCTGGAATACCTTGCAGGTATCGATTCGTTAACAAGCCCTGTGCAAGTGGACTAAATGCTATGATACCTTTTCCTAGTTTTTCAGATGTTTCTTTTAAACCATTGTTTTCAATTGTACGATCAAAGATTGAATAACGATTTTGATTAATGATGAATGGGCATTTTAAATCTTTTAAAATTTCAGTTGCTTCTTCCAAATGTTCTCCATCATAATTTGATAATCCTACATACAATGCCTTTCCGCTGGAAACTGCATGTGCCAATGCTCCCATGGTTTCTTCCAACGGAGTTTCTGGATCCATTCGATGATGATAGAAAATATCAACATATTCTAATCCCATTCGTTTCAAACTTTGATCCAAGCTAGAAAGCAAATACTTTCGGCTACCCCAATCACCATAAGGACCATCCCACATGAGGTACCCTGCCTTGGTGCTGATAATCATTTCATCTCTATAAGAAAGCATATTCTCTCTTAATATTTTTCCAAAATTAATTTCAGCACGACCTGGCTCTGGTCCATAATTGTTTGCCAAGTCAAAATGTGTAATCCCGCGATCAAATGCTGTAAAAATCATGTCCTTCATATTTTCTTCCGAAGCATTCTCACCGAAATTGTGCCATAGTCCTAAAGATACACCAGGTAACTTTAAACCACTTTTTCCGCATTTATAATACGACATATTATCATATCTACTATCTAAAGCTTTATACATAATCACTCCCCCAAACTACAACATCAACTTATAGATATTTGTACAGTCCTCTTCGCTTAATGTTACGAATCCGCTAATAGACCCTTCTCTTCCATTTCCATTACAAAGTACATCTACTAATTTTGGAATATCTTCCTCCTTAGCACCAAGTTCTTCAAAATTCTTTGGCATACCAATGGAAATCAAGAAATTACGGAAAGCTTCAATTCCAGCCTTAGCGGTTACTTCTGGATGTTCAAAATCCATCTGGCAACCCCATACACGAACCGCCACCTGTGCAAAACGCATCACGTTGTGATTCATTACATATGTAAATACTGCTGGCATAGTCACCGCAAGACCTGCTCCATGTGCGCAGTCATAAACAGCAGATAATTCATGCTCAATATTGTGACTGTTCCAATCCTGGCTTCTTCCTACACCACATGCGTTATTGTGACCAATCATACCTGCCCACATAATATTTGCTCTTGCTTCATAATTATTTGGGTCTTCTATTACACGTGGCCCTTCATGCACCATTGTTAAAAGTAACGCTTCTAACAATCGGTCTGTTACTTCTACATCTTTTGTATTTGTAAGATATCTCTCATACAAATGTGCCATAATGTCCGTAATTCCGCACGCGGTCTGATATGCTGGAAGCGTCTGTGTGAGTGCAGGATTTAAAACACTAAATTTTGGTCGAATTGCATCGCCAGATGCTCCACGTTTAAACATACCATTTTCATTTGTTATTACAGAATCTGGACTTCCTTCACTACCAGCTGCTGCGATTGTAAGAATTGTTCCAACTGGCAACGCTTCTTCAATTGGTTTACCACAATAAAAATCCCAGAAATCACCATCATATACTGCACCTGCAGCAATTGCTTTTGCTGAGTCAATGGCACTTCCACCACCAACAGCTAACACGAAATCAATGTTTTCTCTTTTACAAAGTTCAATTCCTTCATATACGAGACCACTTCTTGGATTTGGCTGTGCCCCACCTAACAGCACGTATGAAATCTCTTCTTTTTCCAAGGAAGCTTTTACTCGATCTAACAATCCAGAACGAACTACACTCCCCCCTCCATAGTGAATCAATACTTTACTCCCACCAAAACGCTTTACATATTCTCCGGTATTCTCCTCCATATCCTTTCCAAATGCAAAATATGTTGGTGAATAAAATGTAAAATTATTCATTATTTATCCTCTCCTTTCCTTTGTCACATTTATCATAACCCTTCCACTTCTTTTCGTAAATAGTTTTAAATGTTTTATTAATATGAAAAGGGGCTGTAAAAAAACTCCCCTAAAAGAAAAATCGCTTAGACCGTGAG
>CAYMTP010000004.1:0-40019 GCA_964393435.1 uncultured Lachnobacterium sp.
TATTGAAGTAGTATGTAGAAAATTGGTATAATAAACAAAGAGAAAATTGTTTAGGGGGATAAATAATGTCTGAAATTAAACTAGGAAAACTTGAAGAAGTAGATATAAGAAAATTATGGAGTCACGAGCAATATGACTTTTCAAACTGGCTAGCAGAGCAAGATAATCTCGAATTGATAAATGAAGCAATTGGTCTGACATTAAGTGAAGTAGAAAAAGAAGTATACGTGGGTGCATATAGATGCGATTTAGTTGGTAAAGATGAAACAACAGGAGAGAAAGTGATTATTGAAAATCAACTGGAAGCGTCCAATCATGATCATCTTGGTAAAATTATAACATATGCATCTGGATTAGATGCTCGCGTGGTGGTATGGATTGTAAAACAAGCACGAGAAGAACATAGAAGTGCTATTGAGTGGTTAAATAATAATACATCTGTAGATATTAATTTCTTTTTAATAGAGATACATGCGTATAAAATCGGAAATTCTTTATATGCTCCAAAATTTGAAGTTGTCGAGAAACCAAATGGTTTTATTAAGACGGCTAAGACGCATGCGGGTTCTGGGGAGTATAATAAATCACAATCAGAAAGATTAGAATTTTGGAATCGTTTTAATGAGATCCTGGAGGAAAGAGGAAAACCATTTAATATGCGAAAAGCAACAACCGATCATTGGTATAGTGTCGCAATTGGAGTAAGTGGCGTTTCAATTTCATTAACTTTAATTAATAAAGATGGATATGTTGGTGTAGAACTCTATATAAACGATAATAAGGAATTGTTTGACTATATGGCCGAGTCGAAAGATGAGATTGAATCAAAAATGGGACTAAAATTAGATTGGCAACGTTTAGATGAAAAGAAAGCTTCTCGCATCTTATATCGAATTCCAGGATTGAACTTTGATGATCATTCTAATTATGATGAATTGATGAATGAAATGATTGACAAAGCTGTGTTATTTGGAAAGGTATTTAAGAAATATGTCAAATAAAAATATACATAAGATGACATTAGAAAGTGAAGATGCGGTAAGATTTATTCGTAATTACTATAATGTGACATTAGAAGATAAGCACGGAAGATTTATGTCTTGGCGACACTGTTATAATGTGTTTAGAGAGAATAGAAATAAAACAGATGATGAAACGTTGGATTATTTAGCGTTACATTTAGCTTTTTATCTAGCTAGTTGGGGAATGTATAGAGGGTCATCGTTTCTTTTAGGAAAAGATTATAAAGTACATATTCCAATAGTAAGAATTATTATGGAAGAAAAATACAATCCTTTGAGGGGAATTTCGGCAGAGGAATTGTATAAAAAACAGAACTTAGAATTAATAAAAGAAATAAGCGAAAAAATTCGTAAGGCATTTTTTGAGGAGCGTCCTTCAAGTGAAGGTAAGAATAATAATGCCACAGATACATTAATTTCAAAGATTTTACTTGGAACTTTAGGATGTACCCCTGCGTATGATAGATATTATGTACAAGCTGTAAAAAGATATGAAATATCCACAGGAAAGTATGGGGATGATTCTTTAAAAAGTGTAGCTGAATATTATATAGCTCATAAAGAGGATTTCGAAAAAGTTAGAGCTGAAATAAGTAGATGTGGTATAGAGTATCCACCGATGAAGTTGATGGATATGTGTATGTGGCAGAGTGAATATGAGCGCGAGCGGGAAGAAAAGAGGAAAAGGAAGTAGAGTTAGTTGAAAAGCTGTTGAAAGGTGGATTTTCATGGTTTTAGGCAAATTAGTGCTATAAATGGTAGCATGGACGATTGCTCATAAAATTTTTATATACTGTTATGAAAAACATTAAACCGAATAAAAGCAATTACATTCCATCATTTATGCCGTATAGGTGAGGGGTTATTGATGGTATAGAAGATTGGCTTAAAGCTTTTAATAATAAGTGATGAGTATTTCGGGAATATGTGTAAATCTATTGCAAAAAAGCTAACATACTTTTAGAATTTGAAGGGAGAGTAGTAGATTATATTATTCGACAAGAAGTCAGAATAGCGGTGTATAATTTATTGTAAAATATTTATAAATAGACGGATATTGTGAAAGGAAAGAAATGATGGAACCAGTGTTTGCATTTTCGATTTATTCAGAAACAAAGTTTTATGATAAAGGTGACATTATTTTCTCAGATAAAGGGGAAACAATAGGACGTGTTTTAAAATGTTCGGAGGTTTCAATCCCAGGAGAAAAGGTATTTTATACATATGATATAGAAGGAAGTAAAGAGGATTATGAACGATTAAAGAATGGAGAATTTGGTTTGTGGAAGATGGAGAAATATAGTATTCACTCGTGCTCTATATCTTATTATCGAGAATAGTATTTTTTGATACTTGTTTGGAAAAATATCTAGCGATTAGGTATTATCATATGTGAGTATTGTACTGGAGGAGAATATGAGTTTTTGTAGAAAAGAAATAAAATCATATCCATTTAATGAAGAAGGGCTAATAGAGTTAAGAAATTCTCAAAGCGGAAAAAATTGGCCTGTAGTATATTTAATCCATGATGATTCAAGTTTGTATATTGGTGAGACTACTAGTGCAGCCACAAGAATGGGACAACATCTCAAAAATGAAGAAAAGAAAGCCCTTACCTTTATAGAGATAATTGATGATGGTGAATTCAATAAATCAGTTGCTCTAGATTATGAGCAGAGATTGATTAAATATTGCTCTGTAGATAATCGTTTTAAGAACATTCTTAACAAGAACAAAGGGCAGCAAGCATCACATGATTATTATAATAGAAAAATGTATCAAAATAATTTTCGTGTGTTGTGGCAAAAGTTAAAAGAGCATAATCTAGTAAATAACTCATTAGAGGTCATTGAGAATGATAATATATTTAAATATTCTCCTTATAATGCATTAAACGGCGAACAGAATGAAGTAAGTATTGCTGTTATAAATGAAATAGTAGATTCTTTCGAAAGTGATGTAAAAGGAATTAGTTTAATTGATGGTTGTGCTGGAACGGGTAAAACGGTTTTAGCAATTAGCATCATTAATTCGCTAGTTAATGCAATAAATATCGATGATGAAATTCTAGAAGAAAATGGTTCGGAGTTTATAGATGAGGATAAGAAAAATGTACTTTTACGATTAAAGAAATATATTTTACGCGAAAGGAATGGAAAACCATTTAAAATTGGATTTGTTTTTCCAATGCCAGGGATTAGAAGGACTGTTGAAAAGGTGTTTAAAGAGTGTGGCAATGGCCTTGTAAAAGGAATGGTTATCAGCCCATATGATGTTGTTAAAGAAGAGTACGACATTATTGTTGTAGATGAATCACATAGATTATCAAAAAGAAAGAATTTAACTAATTTTGGTGGATTTGATAAGGTTTGCAATAAACTAAATATGGACAAAAACAATTGTAATCAATTGGATTGGATATTAGCATCTGCTAAACATACGGTTTTGTTCTATGATCAGTTCCAGAGTATAAAGTCATCAGATGTTAGTTATAACGAATATCAATCTTCTTTGAACTCATATAAAGAACATTTAAAAGAGCATATTCTAACGACCCAAATGAGATGTGAAGGTGGAGATAGTTATATAAACTATGTAAAAAGTATAATGGAATGCTCCTGCGAAGGTTTTAAAAATATCGAAAACTATAAATTTCTTTTGTTTGATGATGTTGATGAAATGATTAATATTATTAGAGATAAAGATAAAGAAATGGGATTATGTAAAACTGTTGCAGGCTTTTCATGGGAGTGGAAGACTAAACCAAAGAAGAAAGTTAAAGATAACTTAGAATATTATAATCAATTAGTAGCTGCGGGCGAGTTTGATATTTCCATTGATGGACACAATTACATTTGGAATTTAGCAAATGAAGATTGGGTTACGCGTGAAGATTCAAGGTATACTATTGGATGTATTCATACAACACAAGGTTATGATTTGAATTATGTTGGGGTTATTTTTGGAGAAGAAATTGATTATGATAAAGATAAAAAATCAATAGTAATCAACTTAGATAATTTTAAAGATGGAAAAGTAAAACAAAATACAGATGCAAAGATTGTTGAAGAGTTGATTATAAATACATATACGACAATATTAGCTCGTGGAATTAAAGGGTGTTTTGTATATGCATGTAATCCAAATATGAAAGAGTATTTAAAGAAATATATAGCATCTGCTAATGAAACAACTATTCAAGATTAAGAATGAGAGGACAAGATGACACAAGAAACAATTAATCAAGTATTAAAATTTAGAGATGACAGAAACTGGAAACAGTTCCATAATCCAAAGGATCTAGCACTTTCTATTTGCTTGGAAGCTGCGGAATTACTAGAAGTATTTCAGTGGAGTGGTTCTGATACATTTTGTGAGTCAAAAAAAGATAACATTAAGGAAGAACTAGCTGATGTATTAGTTTATTGCATACATATGGCAGATGCTTGTGGATTGGATATGGACGAAATTATACAAGAAAAGATGAAGAGTAATAATGAAAAGTATCCAGTTGAAAAAGCAAAGGATACTGCAAAGAAATACGATGAGTTTTAGATAAAAATAAAAAAGACTTAAAAAAGTCTTTTTTAATGCCGCACGATGCGGGCAAACCATATCGGATGAATCCTTATTTGCACTCACCTTGTAAGTTTGTAAGTTCATCCTAGCATAGTTAAGAAAGAAAAGCAATATAAATGGAGGAAAAAATATGGGTAATGATTATTATTTAGGTCTCGATATGGGAACAAGTTCGGTTGGATGGGCTGCAACAACACCAAATTATGAATTAGTAAGAGCAAAAGGAAAAGATTTGTGGGGTGTTCGATTGTTTGATGAAGCAGAAACGGCAGAAGGCAGAAGAACATATAGAACAGCAAGACGAAGGCGTCAGAGAGAAGTTGCAAGACTTGGATTCTTAAGGTCTGTTTTTGCAGATAAGATAGAAAAAGTAGACGAAGGATTTTTTGTGCGATTAGATGAAAGTAAATTCTATCTAGAAGATCGTTCAGAAAGTAATCAACAGAAATTTGCCATTTTTGCGGATGGAGATTTTACGGATAAAGAATATTATCAACAGTATCCAACCATATTCCATTTGAGAAAAGCAATGATTGAAAATGACGGAAGTCAGGAATTTGATGTTCGCTTGGTTTATTTAGCGATTGCAAGTTTATATAAACGAAGAGGGCATTTCTTAAATGAAATGATTGATGAAGATGGCGTGCAGTCATCATTATCTGAATTATTTGATGAACTAAATAATAAATTATGCGAGTTGGAAATTTCTTCTTTTTGCGTTAATATTGCACAATTAGAAGAAGTACTAAGTGAAAAAGGTATTTCCAAATCCAAAGTGCTTGAGAATGCTTCAAGACTTGCAGGGATTACAAAGAAGGACAAAGCACAATATCAAATGTTGAGCCTTATTTGTGGAATGACTGTAAAGATGAAGGATATTTTTGGGGAAGAAATTCTCGGAGAGGAGAATAAGGCAGTAGCTCTGTGTTTTAGGAATGCATCCTATGAAGAAAAAGCTTTAGAGGTACAGGAAATAATTGGAAATGATAATTATGATGTTATAGAAATTCTCAAAGAAATTCATGATAAAGCTTTATTAGCAAATATTATGAAGGGACATGAATTCTTATCTCAAGCTCGTGTTGCAAGTTATGAAGAACACCAGGCAGATTTAAAGGTGCTGAAGGGTGTTTTAAAAAAATATGATATGGATGCATATAATGAGATGTTTCGAACCATGAAGGCAGGAAACTATAGTGCTTATGTAGGAAGCGTGAATAGTAAAGGAGAAAAAACTCGCAGAATTAATGGTGATAGAAGCGCTGAATCATTATATAAAAATATTAAAGCAATGATGCAAAAGTTTCCTCAAGATGATCCAGATGTTAAAACTATCATCGAAAGAATTGAAACTGGAAACTTTCTTTCAAAACAACTTACTTATGAAAATGGTGTAATTCCAAATCAAGTGCATTTAAGAGAATTAAAGAAAATATTAGAAAATACAGAACGATTTTTACCATTTTTAGCTGAGAAGGATGAAACAGGGCTTAGTGTTTCTGAAAAGATTGAACAGGTATATAAATTTAGAATTCCATATTATGTTGGACCATTGGGAGATGTGCATGCAGGCGAAAAAGGAGTAAATGCATGGAGTAAACCAATAGAAAGTGGAAAAATATATCCATGGAATTTCGAGCAAAAAGTTAATTTGAAAGAGTCTAGACAGGCTTTTATTGAGCGAATGGTTCGACACTGTACCTATTTGAGTGGCAGTAAAGCGTTGCCAAAGAATTCTTATTTATATGAGAAATTTGAGTTGCTAAATGAGTTGAATAATTTGAAAATTAGGGGCGAAAAGATATCTGTTGAATTAAAGCAAGAAATCTATCAAGATTTATTTTCAAGAGGAAAAAAGGTTTCGCTTAAAGCATTGTATAATTATCTGGTGAGGCGCCATGTGATTAGTGAGGCCGAAATAGATGCTATTTCAGGTATTGATGGAGGATTTAAGTCATCTCTTACAACTGTTGGAAAATTCTATGGAATTTTTGGTGATGAAGTTCACTCTGATAAAAATAGAGTTATTATTGAGGATATTGTATTTTTAGGTGCACTTTTTGGACAAGAGAAAAAATTATTAGTAGAAACAATTAAAGAGAAGTATGCATCTGTTTTATCAGAAAAAGACATAAAGAAGATTTCGGGTTTTAAATTTGAAGGATGGGGCAAATTATCTAGAGAATTCTTGATGCTTGAAGGTGCATCGAAAGAGGATGGCGTAGTTCGTAGTCTCATAGGTGGACTATGGGAAACAAATGATAATTTAATGGAATTATTAAGCTCACGCTATACATATACAGATAGCTTAAAAGAGATGGTAGCTACAGTTGAAAAACCACTCCAGGAATGGACGATAGATGATCTTGATGATAAATATCTTTCTGCTCCAGTAAAACGTATGGTATGGCAGACGCTGTCCATTATTCGAGAAATCGAGGATGAGTTAGGATGTCCTCCTAAGCGTGTATTTGTTGAAATGGCACGTGAGGAAGGAGAAAAGAAACGTACGATTTCTAGAAAGCAAAGACTATTAGATTTGTATAAGTCAATCGGAAAAGAAGCAAATGATTGGCGAAAAGAGGTTGAGGCTAGAGATGAGGCTGAATTTAACAGTAGAAAGTTGTTCTTGTATTATACACAAATGGGCAGATGTATGTATACAGGAAAAAGCATTGATTTAGATGATTTAATGGTTGCCAATGGTAAATATGACATTGATCATATTTATCCTCGCCATTTTGTAAAAGATGATAGCCTAGAAAATAACCTGGTTCTAGTGTGCAAGGATTCAAATGCTTATAAGAGTGATAATTATCCTATTGATAGCGATACAAGAAATAATCAGCAAATCAAGGATTTGTGGGCTTTCTTGAAGAACAAAAAATTGATTTCCGATGAAAAATATCATCGCTTGGTACGATCTACACCTTTTACAGCGGAAGAAAAAGCTGCATTTGTTAATAGACAACTTGTGGAAACGAGACAGGGAACAAAAGCAATAACAGAAATTTTATCACAGGCATTTAAGGACACTGATATTGTCTTTTCAAAGGCTGGAGTTGTGTCTGATTTTAGACAAAAACAAGCATTTTATAAAGCACGAAGTGTAAATCATTTGCATCACGCCCATGATGCTTATCTAAATATTGTTGTTGGAAACGCCTATTTTGTGAAGTTTACTAAGAATCCAGTTGTATTTATGCGAGAAGCAGAGCTTTACGCGAACAAAGAAGAGTATAAGTATCACATGGACAAGATGTTTAAATGGAATGTGTGCAGAAATGGTGAGCTTGCGTGGGATGCAAATTCAGAAACGGGAACTATTAAAATTGTAACAAAGGTACTAGCAAAGGCATCGCCTATAGTTACGAGAATGGCGGTTGAGAATCATGGGGCAATTACGCAAAAGGCAACCATATGGAACAAAAATAAAGCAAAAGGAGAGGGATATGTTTCTGTAAAAATGAATGACCCTCGTCTGCAAGATGTAACTAAATACGGCGGTTTATCTGATGTTGCAACTTCTGGATATGCTTTGATTGAATATACCAAGAATGGAAAATTAATTAAATCTATAGAACAAATTCCAGTGTACTTAGGTCGTGTAAATGAGTTGAAGACCGAAACATTAAGAAAATATTTTGTCGCTCAATTATCTAAGGAAGCTACGATTGAAGACTTGAGGATTTGTAGAAAGTTTATACCAATAAATTCTATGATAAAATTTAATGGATTTTATTATTATTTAGGTGGTAAGACCGGAACGCGAATTATTCTAAAAAGTGCAACAGAATTGTGTCTTGAACAAGAAATGTTAACTTATGTCAAGAAAATTGAAAAGGCAATAGCAACAGGAAATTATCAAGAAAAAGATAACGAAAAGAAGCTGATAATTACAAAGGACAGAAATGTTGAACTTTATCATATATTAAAAGATAAATATACAAATACAATTTTTAGAAATGAAGTAGGTTCTGTTAAGAAAATTGTTGTGGAAAATGAAGGTAAGTTTGTGGATTTAGATTTAGAAAAGCAGTGCTATGTTCTGGGGCAGATTATTTTGCATCTTTGTGAAGGCGTTGCGGTAGATTTGACAGATATAGGAGGCGCAAAAATAAGCGGAAAGATGCGAATGAGTCAGAATATTTCTTCAGCAGATGAGTTGATATTAATAACACAATCATCTTCTGGAATCCATAGAGCAGATATTAATCTGCTAGCATTATAATGAGTTGACGGACAGTTGTAGTGTCCTCGAGTGCAAAACTAGATTATCAAATGGGATATTTGGTAGTACGAAAGGACACTACGGTAAAGGTACATATAAATGAAATATCTACATTAATTATCGAGACGACAGCGGTTTCAATGACTGCTGCACTGATTTCTGAATTGATTAAAAAGAAGGTTAAAGTGATTTTTTGCGATGAAAAAAGGAATCCTGTTGCAGAATTAATGCCATATTATGGTTCACATGATACAAGCGCGAAGGTAAGAAGACAAATTGAATGGGGCAAGGAGATTAAAACAGCTATTTGGACAGAAATTGTTATAGAAAAGATTAAAAAGCAAAAAGAAAATCTACAATTCTTCAACAAACAAGAGAGTATATTATTGCAACAATACGTTGAGGAAATAGAATTTGGAGATACAACAAATCGTGAAGGACATGCTGCAAAAGTATATTTCAATGCATTGTTTGGAAAGGATTTTTCTCGAACGGAAGATACCATGACGAATGCAGCTCTGAACTATGGATATTCTATAATTTTGTCTGCGTTTAATCGTGAGATTGTTGCGAATGGATATATGACACAGTTTGGATTGTTTCATGATAATATGTTTAATCAATTCAACCTTGCATCAGATTTAATGGAACCTTTTAGAATTATTATTGATAGAGCTGTTTATCAAATGCGGTTTTCTGAATTTGGGCGTGAAGAAAAGATGAACCTTGTTAATCTTTTAAATGATGAAGTGTTAATTGCAAATCGTGTAGAAACTGTAAATAATGCTATAAAAATATACACCAAGAGTATTTTTGATGCATTAGAAGAAAAAGATATTTCATTAATAAAATTTTATAATTATGAGTTATAGATACATGAGAGTAATTGTGATGTTTGATTTGCCTGTAGTAACAGAATCAGGAAGAAAAGAGTATTATGCATTTCGGAAGCATCTTATCAAGAATGGATTTCTAATGTTACAAGAATCCATATATTGTAAGATTGCACAGAATTCAGTTGCTGCAGATAGTATTATTCAGAATATAAAGAAAAATAAGCCTAAAGAAGGTCTTGTTCAGGTTCTAAAGATTACAGAAAAACAATATTCTAAAATGGAATTTATTGTTGGAGAAAGACAGAGTGATGTGATCGACAATGACGAGAGGTTGCTAATATTATGATTTTACAATGGCTGGATATGGGAATCGATATTGAGTTTCAGGAAAACAAGATAAATATGTTAGTTCTAGAAAATCAAGAAGTTTATGCAGATTTTATGAGTAAGTTGATACTTTCTCTAGATAAGGGAGATGGTAGTTTCGTTTTGTATGATAATGAAAAGAAGTTAAATTTGAGCAAGAACGTTGAGGTGATTTTTTCACCTCTGCTAATAGATTTAAATAATAAGCGAATTCTGACATATTTGTATGATGAAATGAAAGAATTGTCTGATGAATGTGCTTATGAGACAAAAGAGCAGATAAATGTTGAAATTGTAAGCTATTTAGATGAATTATCACAGAAGATGCCTTATCCAGTTAAGTTTCGATTAGATCTAGATGAGAGACAATTATTTAAGCAATATGATGTAAGAATTGAATATGAGGAAGGTTGTTTACTAGAAAAAATAATGAATTATATTCAAATTCAGTCGTCCTTGTGTGGTATTAAACTCTTGATTTTTACCAATGCAAAGGCATATTTTACGAAGGAACAGTTACAAGATATATATCAATGTGCTTTTTATAATAAAGTGCATATAATTATAGTTGAAAATTTTAAAAGTTACGTTTTACAAGACGAGAAATATTATATCGTTGATTCGGATAAATGTCTGATAATGCATGGTTAACTTACAGCACTTACCAGGTGTATAGGTTCGGCGATAACCTCAAAGTGAAATTTGAGTTTGAGAACCTTGTAAGTTTGTAAAGGTGTAAAACTATTGAATGGCGATGTATTTGGCATCAATGGTTTGAGAACCTTGTAAGTTTGTAAAGGTGTAAAACTAAAAACAGTACCATTATCACATAAGCAGCGTTTGAGAACCTTGTAAGTTTGTAAAGGTGTAAAACAATGAAACGTTATAGAAATGAATGGAAAGGGTTTGAGAACCTTGTAAGTTTGTAAAGGTGTAAAACTAAAGATGGAACTATTGTAGAAGGAACTATGTTTGAGAACCTTGTAAGTTTGTAAAGGTGTAAAACCGTGAAAGATAGCCAGTCGATAACAGCGACGTTTGAGAACCTTGTAAGTTTGTAAAGGTGTAAAACTTTGATGAGATTGATTTGTTGTAGGAAAAGCGTTTGAGAACCTTGTAAGTTTGTAAAGGTGTAAAACACAAGCAATCATGAATGTAAACGGCATCACGTTTGAGAACCTTGTAAGTTTGTAAAGGTGTAAAACGGCGAATATTCTGCAAACCAGAGGTACATAGTTTGAGAACCTTGTAAGTTTGTAAAGGTGTAAAACTCGTCTTGCCCTGGCCATACAAACCACAATGTTTGAGAACCTTGTAAGTTTGTAAAGGTGTAAAACGGCTGTTGATGGAATGGTTGAAACCGCACCGTTTGAGAACCTTGTAAGTTTGTAAAGGTGTAAAACCGATAAAACTGTTGAGATAGATGAGCTTAAGTTTGAGAACCTTGTAAGTTTGTAAAGGTGTAAAACCGTTCTTTCCACTGCTTGTGTCTGATTTCGTTTGAGAACCTTGTAAGTTTGTAAAGGTGTAAAACTCCTCGACGATATAATTTGCCATACCGGAGTTTGAGAACCTTGTAAGTTTGTAAAGGTGTAAAACACCACGTTTAAATACAATATTCACTGGTTCGTTTGAGAACCTTGTAAGTTTGTAAAGGTGTAAAACTCTGTGGCAGTGGATTTGGGATAATATGCTGTTTGAGAACCTTGTAAGTTTGTAAAGGTGTAAAACAAAGGAACTTGGAGTTAAGACAAAGTTCGGTTTGAGAACCTTGTAAGTTTGTAAAGGTGTAAAACTTCTTTTCTTGGCAAAATGCCCATAGAGGGTTTGAGAACCTTGTAAGTTTGTAAAGGTGTAAAACCTTGCGTTGCCAGACACCCATGCGTTGCCAGTTTGAGAACCTTGTAAGTTTGTAAAGGTGTAAAACTTTGAGTCAGAGTTACCACCTGAGTCACTGTTTGAGAACCTTGTAAGTTTGTAAAGGTGTAAAACAACTAGTGAAGTAGGCGGTTATGTGCACAGTTTGAGAACCTTGTAAGTTTGTAAAGGTGTAAAACCTTCTTTACAACACCAATAGCGGTAAACGCGTTTGAGAACCTTGTAAGTTTGTAAAGGTGTAAAACTTCTTCACCGCCTGTTAATCTCTGACGACGGTTTGAGAACCTTGTAAGTTTGTAAAGGTGTAAAACAGAGGATTGACAGATTACAAAGTGGCTACAGTTTGAGAACCTTGTAAGTTTGTAAAGGTGTAAAACTGCTGCGGCAATTAAAAAGCCGAAGCCAGGTTTGAGAACCTTGTAAGTTTGTAAAGGTGTAAAACAATCAATGCCTGTAGTAGACAAGTTATCAAGTTTGAGAACCTTGTAAGTTTGTAAAGGTGTAAAACTTTTCTGTTCTCTGCATTTGTACGGGCTTGTTTGAGAACCTTGTAAGTTTGTAAAGGTGTAAAACAAAGCCAAACCCTAACCGCTACAATATGGGTTTGAGAACCTTGTAAGTTTGTAAAGGTGTAAAACAAGAGCTTTGTCTACAAGCTCATTTTCTACGTTTGAGAACCTTGTAAGTTTGTAAAGGTGTAAAACAATCTCGTCCTTGTAATAAAGGACACCAAAGTTTGAGAACCTTGTAAGTTTGTAAAGGTGTAAAACTGTTAACCGCTTTTTGTATGGCCATATCTGTTTGAGAACCTTGTAAGTTTGTAAAGGTGTAAAACGCTCGTATTCACCTAATGAGCGTAGCTCTGGTTTGAGAACCTTGTAAGTTTGTAAAGGTGTAAAACACGGTATTAGGCTATGAAGACAAGCTGAATGCAATTAAGGATGTGTTTCCAAATGCATATGACGAATTTTTGAATGTGTTAGGTGAAATGTGATGGCAGAGATTAAAATTCCAGATTGTTTAAAAGGAAATCCCAGCACAACGGAAAATAAAATATCTGAGTTAATAAGTCAGTATGAAAAGAAATTTGGGCGAACATCGTCCACAGAGCCATTTGATTTTTTGGAAGAAGAATTGATAAAGGTTTTTGAAACTTGTTTAAAAGAAAAACGAACATTTTACGATGTGTTAGGTTTTAATCCTAATGCTATTGAAGAAGAGGAAGAATGGTAAAAATGCATGCAGCAAATGATAGTAAAGAAAAGTATATATGTGATGATAGAGATGTACTGGAAAATCTGCAAAAGATTCGTTCCATGACAGATGAAGAATTTGAAGCATACGCAGAAGAACAGAAGAAAAAAATAAACAAAATTGCATCGGTGCAAGATAGGTCAGAGACTTTGTAAGGTCTCTGATTTTTTATTGCTAAAAGGTGTATACAACTTTTATAAATTCTTGTGTTAGTATGAAACAGAGTAAGTGCTTAATAAAACAGTGCCTTTGATTATTCTATAATCCATGAGAAAATATACTCCAAAACTAAACTCAAACTTTTTAGAGTTTTTCAAGTTTTTCAACTTTCCAAACAAGGAGTGAATTATCTTGGATGAAGTTACTTTAGTAAAAAAACGTTTTCGAAAAGAACAATGGAAACAATTAATCGCAGAATATCAAACCAGTGGCATGATAGTCGATGATTGGTGTGAATTAAATAACGTTTCCAGAAACTATTATTATTATTGGCTTCGTCGTCTGCGTGAAGACTTTTGTGAATCACTTCCTCAAATAGAAACTCCCAGTGAAAAACCAGTAACATTCAAAAAACTGGAAGTAACATCCCCTCTTCCTAATACACAGGCGGCTGTAATCATCCGACTACCTCACGCAACACTTGAGATTGCCGATGGAACCAGTCAGCAGACGATACAAGCGGTGCACCTTGGTAAGCACTTACATTCATTGGCTGTGAAATAAATAATTTCTTCATTTTCATTCCTCCTATATTGCATTTTCTTTAAAATTGGATATAATATAATTAAGATATCTAATAAAAAAGGAGTGATACCCGACCCCCACACTTTTGGGTTGGGCCATTGCTCCTTTTTTATTTCTTATTTCTTGACAATATTCTTAAAATCTCGTTATCTTTGACAATAACTAATTTATCAACGAAACGTGTATGTCTTGAAAAATATATTTTTTTAGCCTGCTCGAAAATTTCATTTAAATTGAATGGACATTGGTTTGAGAGTATGGTGTTGCAGATTTGCCAATGCTGATAACACAAAATCATGTAAAGAGTATTATTTACACAGAAGAGCAGGCTAAAAATCTTGGATTAAAAATTAATGATAAAGTTCATTATCATGGTTTAGGAAAAGAATTATTAGTAAAAGCTGTGGATAGTTTGGATAATCCATTGGAAATATACAAAAAGTCGGAAGATGATTACATTATCGTGACTGAATTAAAAGATAATAATGGAAGTACAATTATTGCACCAATTCGAATAAATGGTAAAGGTTCATATAACAATGTGTACATAGATGAGAATCATATTCTTAGCGTATATGGGAAAGATAATCTGGACTATTATTTAAGTAAAAACAATTTTGAAAAGATATACGAAAAAAAGGAACCACCTTAAATGAAAGGGACGACTTCCCTAACATTAGTGATTCCTCTAGTAATAGTATATCACAGAATGGAGAAAATACAACATCAAATCCAGATATTAACTTATCTCTTTCTGCAAATATAGAGGCTAGTACTTCCAGAAACGATATATACGGCAGTGACATCATGCTAGACATTCCAACACGTTCGGATATTGCACCGGTGCAAGAGACCACCATGGATGATATAGCGATCAGAGCGGATATGGCAATAGTTAAGTTGTGCCAGTAGAGCTACATTATAAGAAAGGTATAGGTGGAACATACCCATTAGTTATACCTCCCATTCCAAACCACAATACCCAGTTATATTGACAAGACATGCTTTCCCGTAGTAAAGTAATACCAACATGAAAAACCGTTGAGAAAGAGTAGTAAGCATTTACTTGAAATCACAGAGAGCTGCAGGGGGTGGGATTGCAGTATGGATGTTTTTGCTGAATGGACTTTTGAGGGTGCTTTTGAATACTAGTAGGGAGCACCGGGAACCGAACCCGTTATCAAGTCGGCGTGTATGTTGGTACATGAACAGAGTGGGCGTTTTCGTCAATTTGAGTGGCACCGCGGTTAGAAGAAGTATTACCGTCTCAAACCTAGAGTATTCTAGGTCTGAGACGGCTTTTTTATTATTCGCGAGTAGCGAGAAGAATGAGACACCCCCAAAAAAACTCTTGCTTAACAGAAACAAAGCAAACAGGAGGACAATTTCATGAAAAAATCTATCAAAACTTTACTCACAGCAACATTATTAGCAATGTCTACCATGCTTACCGCATGTGGCGGTACAGAGACTGGCGGCGACGCAGAGGGCACATACAAAGTTGCCATCGTAAAATATGTAGACGACGCATCTTTGAATCAGATTGAAGATGCCATCGTGGCTCAATTAGAAGCAAAAGAAGCAGAATTAGGTGTAGAATTTGAGATTATTAAATACAACGGTCAGGCAGACGGTGCAGTGTTGAATCAGATTGCGGCAGATGTTTTGGCAGAAGAAGTGGATGCAGTAGTTCCTATCGCAACTCCAGCGGCAGTATTACTTCAGGCAGCCACAGAAGATACAGATATTCCAGTGATTTTCTCAGCGGTTTCTAACCCAGTAGAAGATGGACTCGTAGCAGATGCAGCGAAACCTGGTGCAAACGTAACTGGTACATCAGATGGTATCGATACAGAAGCGATTTTCAAGCTTATGCTTGTACAGAATCCTGACCTTAAAAAGGTTGGTTTACTTTACGATCAGGGACAGTCTTCATCCTTAGTTTCTATTAAGGACGCAGAGGCTTTCTGTAAAGCAAATAACATCGAAGTAGTAAAGAAAACAGGTACTAATGTAAGTGAAATTCAGACAGCAGCGGATGCTCTTGTAGCAGCTGGTGTAGATGCAATCTTTACTCCACAGGACAACACAGTTATGACCGCGGAATTAGCTATCTATGAAAAATTCACAGATGCTAAGATTCCACACTATACAGGTGCTGATTCTTTTGCATTAAATGGTGCACTTTTGGGATATGGTGTTAACTATGAAAACCTTGGAACACTTACAGCTGACATGGTAATCGACATCGTTGTAAACGGTGCAAATCCAGCGGAAACAGGTGTTAAAAAATTAGAAGAAGGTATTCTTACTGTAAATACCGATACAGCGAAAGCATTAAATATCGATTATAAGATTTTCGAAGACTACTGTGACGAATTAAAAGAAATCAAGACAGGTAAAGCCTTCGAATAAGGAGACATATATATGGGTTCTATCATTACTTTATCAATTGTACAGAGTGCCTTGGAACTGGGCTTTATCTATTCCTTGGTGGCATTGGCACTCTTTATATCTTTTTCCATATTGGATATTGCGGATTTGTCCACGGACGGCTGCTTTACTCTTGGATGTGCGGTGTGTGCGATGTTTACCATCGCAGGTCATCCGATTCTTGGACTTTTTGCAGCTAGTTTTGCTGGCGTATGCTCCGGCTTTGTGACTGCATTCTTGCAGACGAAGATGGGTGTGCCATCGATTTTGGCGGGCATTATCGTAAATACCGGACTTTATACAGTGAATATCATGGTGATGGGATTTGCTTCTAACGTAAATCTTTTCGGCGTGGATAGCATTTTTACATGGGGAAAAGCGGCAATTGGTGGTACATGGTACAAACTGATTTTGGTTGCGATTATCGTCATAGTGGTAGCCGTTATCATAGGACTTTTCCTGAATACGCGTTTGGGACTTTCCATACGTGCAACAGGGGATAATCCAGACATGGTGCGTGCTTCTAGTATCAATACAAAGCTGATGATTACCATCGGTCTTTGCGTAGCAAATGCATTGACTGGTCTTTCAGGTGGTTTGTTGGCTCAGTACAACAAATCCTGTGATATCAACTTAGGTACTGGTATGGTAACAATCGCTCTTGCCAGCCTTATCATTGGCGAGACTCTTATGGGAAAGGGCGGCATTCCAAAGCGTATCTTCGGCGTGGTACTTGGTAGCTGTCTCTATCGTTTTATCGTGGCAATTGCCCTTCGTTTAGATGTACCAGCGGAGAGCTTGAAGCTGGTGTCTGCTATCATCGTAGCAGCGGCGATTGCGTTCCCATATCTGAAAGAGCAGTGGGAATTTGCTAAGAGCAAAAAGGCTTCCAAGGCAGAAAACCAGGCGTATATCAAAGAGATGCTGGAGCAGGAAAAACTTGCCCAGGCAACCTCAACAAACAAAAATCCAACTCAGGAAAAGGAGGTCTAGCTATGTCAGAAAACATGTTAGTCTTAAAAAACATCACAAAGACCTTCAATCCTAGTACAGTAAACGAAAAATGTGCATTGGATAGCGTGAACCTCACTTTGAAAAAAGGTGACTTTGCCACTATCATCGGTAGTAATGGTGCAGGCAAGTCGACACTTTTCAATGCGATTACAGGTACCTTCTTTATTGATAGAGGACTTGTTATGTTGGATGGTGAGGATATCACTTATCAGAAGGATTACCAGAGAAGCCGTGTCATCGGACATCTTTTCCAAGATCCACTTCGTGGTACAGCACCTCACATGACCATTGAAGAAAACATGGCACTTGCGTATCTGCGTTCTAGCAAATCAAAGAATGCGTATTTTAGCCGTATTAATAATAAAGACAAAGAGAAATTCCGTGAACAACTGGCACTTCTTGGAATGGGATTAGAGGATAGAATGAAGCAGCCAGTAGGTCTTTTATCTGGTGGACAGAGACAGTCACTGACGCTTTTGATGGCGACCTTTGTAACGCCAAAAATTCTCCTTTTGGATGAGCATACCGCAGCTTTAGACCCAGCTACCGCAGAAAAGGTGCTCCAGCTTACGAAAGATATCGTAGCAGAGCGAAACATTACCTGCCTTATGATTACCCACAATATGAATCAGGCACTTGAGCTTGGCAACCGCACTCTTATGATGGATAGCGGACGTATCGTGGCAGATGTGACAGGAGAGGAGCGACAGGGACTCACCGTTGAGGACTTATTAGTGAAGTTTAAAGAGAATGCCAATAAGGCGTTGGATAATGATAGAATACTTTTATCTTGATATTTCTTTAACAATCTAGTAAAATAACACTGTTGTGTTAACATTTCGTAAATGTTTTTAATTTAAAATACACTTACAATACATACAAGAGGAGGAACATTATGTATCCAATCGTGAGAAAAGAAGTTCTGGCTGATCAGATTGTGCTTATGGATATCAAAGCACCTATGGTTGCAAAGAAATGCTTACCAGGACAGTTTATTATTGCAAAGACCGATGAAATCGGAGAACGTATTCCGCTTACTATCTGTGACTATGACAGAGAAGCAGAGACTGTTACTATCGTAGTTCAGACAATCGGAGCTGGAACAAAGCGTATGATGGATTTGAATGAAGGAGACGAGCTCATGGACTTCGTTGGACCTTTAGGATGTGCATCAGAACTCTGTGAAGAAAAGAATTTGGAAGAAACCAAACAGAAAAAGATTCTTTTCGTAGCTGGTGGTCTTGGTATCGCTCCAGTATATCCACAGGTAAAATGGCTTCATGAACATGGCGTAGATGTAGATGTTATTATGGGTTGCCGTACAAAGGACCTTTTATTCTACATTGATGAAATGAAAGCAGTTGCAAAAAATGTATACGTTGCAACAGATGATGGTTCTTATGGCTTCCATGGAAATGGTTGTGCACAGCTTGAAGCTCTTTATGCAGAAGGCAAAACCTATGACCAGTGTGTAGCAATCGGACCAATGATTATGATGAAATACACAGCTTTACTTACCAAGAAGCTTGAAATCCCAACTATCGTTTCTATGAACCCAATTATGGTTGATGGAACTGGTATGTGTGGTGCTTGTCGTCTTATGGTTGGCGGCGAAGTAAAATTCGCTTGCGTAGATGGACCAGAATTTGACGGACACTTGGTAGACTTCGATCAGGCTATGGCTAGACAGGCACAGTACAAGACCGCAGAAGGTCGTGCGATGCTTGCATACGAAGAAGGAGATACACATCACGGTGGATGTGGACAATGCGGAGGTGACGAATAATGGATCCATTAAAGAGAGTGCCTGTTCGTGAACAGGAAGCAGAAGTACGTGCAAAGAACTTTGAAGAAGTTTGTTACGGATATAACGCAGAAGAAGCAGTAGAAGAAGCTTCTCGTTGTTTAAATTGTAAAAATGCAATGTGTGTAAAAGGATGTCCAGTTTCTATTGACATTCCTACATTCATTGACCATGTTAAAAATAATGAATTTGAAGAAGCTTATCAGACAATCTCTGAATCATCAGCTCTTCCAGCAGTTTGTGGTCGTGTTTGTCCACAGGAAAGTCAGTGTGAAGGAAAATGTATCAGAGGCTTCAAAGGGGAACCTGTTTCTATCGGTAAATTGGAACGTTTCGTAGCTGACTGGGCTAGAGAAAACGGCATCAAACCTAAAAAAGCAGACGCAACAAATGGACATAAAGTAGCTGTTATCGGTTCCGGTCCTGCAGGTCTTACCTGTGCTGGTGACCTTGCAAAACTTGGATACGAAGTAACTATTTTCGAAGCATTACATGCGGCAGGTGGTGTACTTGTATATGGTATTCCAGAATTCCGTCTTCCAAAAGACAAAGTAGTAGCTGCTGAAGTAGAAAACGTAAAAGCACTTGGTGTTAAGATTGAAACCAACGTAGTTATCGGTAAATCAATCACTATCGACGAATTAATCGAAGACGAAGGCTTCGAAGCTGTATTTATCGGCTCTGGTGCTGGTCTTCCAAAATTCATGGGTATTCCAGGAGAACAGGCAAATGGTGTATTCTCTGCAAACGAATATCTTACAAGAAACAACCTTATGAAAGCATTCCAGGAAGGCTATGAAACACCAATCAGCCGTGGAAGCAAAGTAGTAGTTGTTGGTGGTGGTAACGTAGCTATGGACGCTGCTCGTACAGCACTTCGTCTTGGCGCTGAAACACATATCGTTTACCGTCGTAGTGAAGAAGAACTTCCTGCACGAGTAGAAGAAGTACATCATGCAAAAGAAGAAGGCGTTATTTTCGACCTTCTCCAGAATCCAACAGAAATCCTTGTAGATGAAAAAGGATGGGTAAAAGGTATCCGTATCATCAAGATGGAACTCGGCGAACCAGATGCTTCGGGTCGTCGTCGTCCAGTAGAAGTACCAGGTTCAGAATACGAAATCGAATGCGATACCGTAATCATGTCTCTTGGTACATCACCAAACCCACTTATTTCTTCTACAACAGAAGGTTTGGATATCAACAAATGGCAGTGTATCGTTGCAGAAGAAGAAACTGGTGCAACATCAAAAGAAGGCGTTTACGCTGGTGGTGATGCAGTAACTGGTGCTGCAACTGTAATTCTTGCGATGGGTGCTGGAAAAGCAGCCGCAGCTGGTATTCATGAGTATCTTTCTAACAAATAGTTTTATCTAAATACTACGAAATGAGCCTTAGTATATATTGAATGCACACGACTACCGCTAAAGGTGTTTATTCAACATATACCAAGGCTCATTTCTTATGTAGAGAAAAAAAACATGTATATAAAAAGATACTCAACGAATTTCAGCAGTAATTTACCAGAATATCGGAGAATAAATAGGACTCTACTCTCTGTGGATATGCAAATTTAGGAAAACGTAGTAGAATATCCGTATCTGAGAAAGGGGAAATATACTATGAATCAGGTGAAAATTGGAAAATTCATCTCCGAATGTAGAAAAGAGAAGGGGTTCACTCAGCAGGAACTTGCAGATAGATTAGGACTTACAGCAAAGGCTGTGTCTAAATGGGAAACGGGCAAAGGTTTGCCAGATGTTTCTCTATACGAGGCGATTTGTAAGGAACTGGGGATAACATTAAATGAGTTTTTTGCAGGGGAACATATAGAGGAGCAACGCGTAGTAGCACAGACCGATGAGAACTTGGAGGATATTTTAAAAGAATACTACAAGATGAAAAAACAGAAGAATATTATTACTGTTATTTTATGCGTTTTAGCGTTCTTTTTTGCATTGTGTGTTTTTCAAATTTTAAAATCATTTTTATTACTCGGCGGTTTTATAGGATTAGATTTTTTGATTGCGGAGACAGATGTTCGCAAGGATATTAGTCAATATGACAAACAATATTACATCGAAAACTATGGTGGGGATTTAGACTCCGATTTATCTGTTTTTCCAGATGAAATTCGTGATGATATGAATGTCAAAAACTTTGAATCATCCTTAAAGTATGGTTTGTTTGATACAGACGGCTATATTGTGTTAGAGTACACTTTGGATAAGGTGAATTTTGCAAAGGAAATTGCCAGATTACATTCATTAGAGAAAGATATCGAAAATTACGATGGAGAAGTTTATACGAATCAAGTTATGTATGCAGAAGATGAGTATGCATATCCAGCCTACATAACCATTGATGGATATTCAGATACCTTTGAATATGCTTTAATCGATGCAGAAAACTATAGAATCATATGTGTCTATCTTGCCTATATGGATACTGCCAATTTCAAATATGACGAGTATCTAAAGCTGGATAAATCATGTTATAATGATTACGATAATCTTGATGAATTCTCCATCTACACGCATACCTTCGATGGAGGAAAGAGCTATGTAGAGTATAGTGATTAGATAGTATAGAAAATTGCACATCAAATACACAGACCTTGCAAGCCTTTGTAAAATCGTTTATAATTATTCTAGCTATGTAGAAACGTAAGAAAAGCAGGTGACTTAGAGTGCGTAAACGAATTAAACAACTGGCCAGAGGCAAATTCGAATACGCGAAACCAGAGCTTATTCTTTCCGAGGAAGAGATTGCTTTTACCGTGATGGAAGGAGAGAAGTACGATGGTAGTTTTACCATCGAAAGTACAAAAGATATCAAGCTAAGAGGCTTGGTGTATTCCACCAATCCACGTATGGAAGTGCTGACACCTCAGTTTGAAGGAGAACAGGTTCGGATTCGTTATCAATTTCATAGTTTCGGTTTAAATGAAGGGCTGACTGAAAAGGGTGATTTTGTCATCGTCTCTAATCAGAATGTGATCAGTCTTTCTTTTTGTGCGTCCATTTCCAAGAAATATGCAGAAACCTCCATTGGATATGTGAAGAATCTTTATGATTTTTCTTGTTTGGCAAAGGCAGATTGGAGCGAGGCGTTTCAGCTGTTCTATAACAAGAATTTTTCCAATGTAATCAAGCCAAATGAAGTGAAAGAGAGCATGATTTACCGCGGTATTATTACTGCTAAACCATGTAATCGGAACATGGAAGAGTTTTTGATTGGAATTCGAAAAAAAGAGAAGATTTCGTTTAAAGTTGATAAAAATCAATTGGAACTTTTTGAAGTGACCGATACGTTAAAGGAAACGATAGAAATCAAAAAGGACAACTGGGGTTACATAGAAATAGCCGCTTCCTGTGATGCGGAATTTGTTCGTCTGCCTAAGAGTAAGATTCGTACAGAGGACTTTATCGGAAGTGTTTATAGTTTGGATTTCTTTGTCGATGCGGACAGGCTTCATGCAGGCAAAAACTATGCTAGAATCCAGCTTTCTACAGTGTATGAAACAGTAATGGTAGAGGTTGTGGCGGATAGGCGACCACAGGAGGAAGGCGTAGTAGAAGAGTCTTTAGAGAAAAAAGAATGCTTGGCGGGTATTATGGAGCTTTATCAGGCATACCGTTTGAAACGAATTGTAACTGGTGTTTGGGCAAACGAAACGATATCCATTTTAGATCATCTTCGTGGATTGGAGCCTGACGAACCAATGCACCGTCTGATGAAGGCACAGTGCTTGATTATCAATAGACAAAGACAGGAAGCAGAGTGGATTCTGGATGAATTCAAGCGTGAATGGATTGATAGAAAGGCACCAGTTTGGGGCTATTATCTTTACGTTATGACATTGATGGAGCGTGAGCCAAGCTATGTGGACAAGCTTACCAAGGAAATTGAAACGATTTTCCACGAAAATCCAGATTCGGTTGTGCTGTTCTGGGTGTTGACCTTCTTACAGGAGAAGTACATTGGCAATCATGCATTGAAATTAAAAGATATCGAATACTGGGTAATGAAGGGGAATTCTTCTCCATACCTGTATTTGGAAGCTTATTATTTGATTTGGCAGGATCCATATCTTTTGACGAAGCTGGATGCTTTTGAAATCCGTGTGCTTCGCTGGGCGGTAAGACGCCGTGCGATTACCAAGGATATCGCGATTCAGATTTTCCAGATTATGGAGACTTGCAAGGACTTTAGTCCAGTATTATATAACTTGCTTTGTGCGGCCTATGAGGCCAATCCAAAGCCAGAGTACGTGGGCGTTATCTGCGGTTATTTGATTAAGGGACAGCAGTATGACACCAAGTACCACCATTGGTACGAAAAAGGCATCGAATTGGAACTTCGTATCACTAGTCTTTATGAGGCATATTTGCTTTCGATGGATGAGCGAAAGGTAGACCAGGTTCCAAAAATTATTCAGATGTATTTCCAGTACGATAGTGGTTTGCCATACAAGAAAATGGCAGTGCTTTACAACAATATCATTGCTTCCAAAGCCAGCAATCCAGAGGTGTACCAGAAATACTGTCGTACTATGGGCAGATTTGCCATGGAGCAGATTTTGGCTGGACATATGGATGACAATCTGGCGGTGGTCTATGATGATATGCTAGATTTGGGCGTGATTAATCAGGAAATTGCCAAGGCGTTGTCCTATATTATCTTTACACATAAAGTGTCTGTTTTTGACAAACGCATGGTACGTGCGATTATTTATCAGAGACAGATGAAGGATCCACAAATCGTTCCTATCGTGGACAATACAGCATATTTCCAGCTATATTCCAAGGAATATGTTATCGTGTTTGAGGACGAAAAGGGACATCGCTATTCAGGCAGTATTGCATATCAGATGCAGAGCCTGATGGATGCACAGAAATATCTGGAGAAATGTATGGAACTGACACCGTTACAGCTGCCATATTTGATTTCCTATTTTGATACTAGACAAAATTATTTTACCTTCGAAAAGGGTGACAAGGAGCATTTCAAACCGCTGATGTTCTCTGAAGCAGTAAGTAGTGAATACAAGGCACGACTTTTACCTGAAATTCTTAGATTTTATCAGATTAATGCCTTTGATGCCACGGTGGAAGAGTATTTGACGAAGGCAGATTACACGAAATTGGATGATTCTTCGCGAAAATTCGCAATTGAGCTTTGTGTGGAAAATCATTTGTTTGATTTCGCCTACGATAAGATTATGGAATATGGCATTGACCAGATTGGCTCTGCTGCCAAGGTCGCTTTGGCCAGCTATATGATTGAGCAGACAGAATATGAGGAGGATGAATTTCTTCTGAATCTGGCGATTACAGCTTTCCGTGCAAAGAAATATAACGACAAGATGCTCAAATATTTATGCATGCATTTTAATGGTCCGACTCAGGATATGCTGGATATTTGGTTTGCTGCCAAGAATTTTGATATTGACCGTTTCGATATTTCGGAGCGAATTTTGGTACAGATGATGTATGCAGACGATATGGTATTAGAAGGTATGCCAGTGTTTGCTTACTTCTATGAAGCAGGCGGCAAGGACTTCATTACTCTGGCATACATTTCCGATTGTGCACATCGATATTTTGTGGAAAATCAGAAAATTGATGAGGACATATTTGAACTGATAGAGGCAAGATACATATATAATTTAGGGCTAAACGATGCTTGTAAGCTGGCACTCCTCAAATATTATGCGGATAAAGCAAATATTTCCGAACGTCAGATGGCAATCGAGGATGAGCTTTTGGCGGAATATACCAGAAAAAATATGTTTTTTGCTTTCTACAAACGACTTGCACCAGAGCTTGTTTTGAAATATCACTTGTATGACAAGGTATTCTTAGAATACCGCACCAATCCACACAGTCATGTGGTACTGCATTACAGCCGTGACGAGGATGGAGATACCTTCCTTACAGAGGATATGCTGGATGTTTACGATGGTATTTTCGTAAAATCCTTTGTGATGTTCTTTGGGGAAGTTATTCAGTATTACATAAGTGAGGAATATGGCAACGAAGTCGAAGTGACACAGAGCAATCGTATCGTAAATAATGACGTATACAACAAGAATGATGAAAGCAGATATAATCTGCTGAACCAAATGCTGATTTCGAACACCTTGCAGGAGGAAGAGGAACTGTATCAGGTGATGAAACAGTATGCGGGATTTGATGAAGTGACACAGAAGGTGTTTAAGCTGTTGTAGCTTGTAGACACCACATGATGAAAAGACAGAGGGTAGCATGGAAATAAAAAGAGAACCAATTATCCTGGGTATCGACTTAAATGACCGATATGCCATGGTAAGTTACTACCAACTGAATATGAATGAACCAGAAACCGTGAGTACCATTGCGGGGAGCGAAAATTACCAGATTCCAACGCTTTTAGCCAAGCGTAAGAATCTAGGACAATGGTTTTATGGCGAGGATGCCAAGAAAATGGCGAAAACCTCAGAGGTCATCTGCGTGGACGCACTTTTGAAACGTGCGGTAAATGGGGAATCCATTCGAATTGAGGAAGAGAGCTATGAGGCGTGGGAGCTTTTGTCCCTATTTTTGAAAAAGGTAATGGATTTGCCTTTGAAGCTGGGGACGGTTCCAGGGATTGACCGGGTAGTTTTATCCGTAGAGCGTCTTTCTAAGGAAAACATGGAAGTGTTCTGGAAAATTGCACCGAAGCTTGGGCTTTTGCCAGAACAGTTTATAGTGATTGATCATAAGGAAAGCTTTTATTACTTTGCACTTAGTCAGCCAGAGTCTCTTTGGATTCACGATGTGTATCTTTTTGAGAATGATGGAAAGAACTTATTCTATTACGGTTTAAAGCGCGATACACGTACCACGCCACAGGTGGTTTCTATTCGTGAGAGTATCAAAAATCCAATGGATGAGAATAAAGACCATGAATTTTTGGGGATTTTGCAAAGAGCTTTCGAAAATCAGATTGTTTCAACTGTTTACTTGGTGGGCGACGGTTTTGATGGTGGCTGGATGAAGGATTCTCTAACCTTCCTTTGTCGTAACAGACGTGCGTTTTTAGGAAATAACCTTTACAGTAAAGGGGCTTGTTTTGCGGGCTTTGTGCGAGAGCATAGCGAGAATTGGAAATGCATCTACATGGGCGAAAATGAGATGAAATTTAATCTCAGTATGAAGGTGCGTGACCGAGGCAACCTTGCTTTCCACACTTTGATAAGTGCAGGAAAGAACTGGTTTGAAAGCAAGGGAGAATGTGAAGTTATACTAGCGGGAGATGCCGAAATCGATTTCTGGAAGCAGCTTCCAAACAGTAGAGAAGCCGTAATAGAAACCTTAGAGCTTACGGACTTGCCTAGCAGACCAGAGCGAACGACACGACTTCGTATCACTGCGACACCAGTGTCCGACGAAAAGATAGAAGTACAGATTCGTGATTTAGGATTTGGAGAAATCTACCGAAGCACGGATAAAACTTGGAAATATATTATGACGATGTAACTTGGTGGCAAGAGCCACCCTGGCGGAGGCTATATGGGTGAGATTTTAATTTGTAATGAACCGATAGCGGCTTTGCCTTATTATATCGAGGGCATTTCTTGGAATGTGTATTCCTTGGAGGAGTTGTGTTATTATGTGGAGCATAATACCTATCTCTTAGAAAAGGATTTCATGACCGAGGAGCTTTGTACCTGGATTGGCAAAGAAGTAAAAAACTTAAAATTGGCAGAAAAACTTCGTGATATCATGCACATGGATGGACGTCTTTCTGAATTCGTATTGGCTCTGTTGGTGGAATGTGGGTATTGTCCGAAGGATACCATACAGACAATCGTGCGAGTGGTCAGGGAAATGGAAGAAAAGTCTGACTTTGAATGCAACAAGGTGCGTGCAGACCGCTTGATGGAAAAGGAGAAATACCTAAGCAGTATTTACGAATACAAGAGTCTTTTAGATTCCAACGAAGCCGGAGAACAGAGCAAAGAACTGATTGGAAACATCTGGCACAATTTAGGTACGGCATATGCGAGATTGTTTTTGTTTCAAGAGGCTATTCATTGCTATGAAAAAGCCTATACATTGGGTGGTAACCCAGAGTCCATGAAGGAATGTCTGATGGCACATAGATGTCTTCGTGATGAAACTGGTTTTGAACTGGCTGCTCAGAAATATCAAGTTGGCGATGATGTATTACAGGGAATCCGTAATGAAATCAGTCTTGCCAGCCGTAGTGCGGAAACAGAGGCATTTAGCAATAAGTTAGAAGCGATTGCCATGATGAATACGTCGGGACAAAGAGGTCAGTATCAGAAGGCAATTTCAAATATTATTTATAACTGGAAAGAAGAATATAGAAGAATTTGTAGGATTTAATTATGTCTATTTTAAGTAGATGGTTTCGAAGATTTAAGAGGAAAAAAAGAAGACGCATTCAGAGAGAGTACATGGAGGTTCAGGATGACTACTATGTAAGAGATGAGGTGCTAAGCGACCCGCTTTCCATCAAAAATCATGTAGTAAGTCTTTGTGAGCAGATGATCGATATTTCCAGAGAACTGGACGATGTACGTCACGAATACGATCAGGTAACTGCTTATCTCAATGATATTCAGATTGTTGAGGGAATGGGCGGCGAGCAGAGAAAGCAGCTGGAGGATGTGGCGACACAGGTTTCCAAGCTGATTAATGTCCGTAACGATTATCTCAATGCAGAACACAAGATTTCGGATGAGACCTTCAATCAAATGGAGGAAATGGAAGCAGAAATCCCAGATATTATCCGAAGACTTAAGGTGAATGAAGCGGATTTGGAAACCGTGAAGCATGACCTAAACTACCTTGCAAGCGAAAAGGTAGAATGGAGTGTGGTGCGGCACGAAAGGGAAGAAGAGTTAGAACAGCTTCGTAAGATGTCTGTGATTCTGTTGTTTTCCTTTGGTGGCATTGCGATTTTGGTAGCACTTTTGTCTATGAGCCTGAAATGGGATTCCCTTCCATTGTTTATAGTGGCACTGTTAGCAACCCTGTCAGCATCCTATGTAGTTTTGCGAATGCAGGAGTGTAACAAGGATATCAAGCAGAGTGATGTTAACCAAAACTACATTATTTCTTTGGAAAATCGTGTAAAAATCAAATATGTCAATGCGAAAAATGCAGTGGACTATACCTGTAACCGTTTTCATGTAAAAAATTCCAGAGAATTGACGTTCAATTACGAGCAGTATATCGAGATTTGTAAGGAACGAGAGAAATTCAAGCAGACCAACGAAGATTTGGAATATTTTAAGAATCGTCTGGTGCGTATTTTGCGAGGACTGAATCTTTACGATGCAAGAATTTGGCTCAATTATGCAAATGCCATTATTGATAAAAATGAAATGGTAGAACTCAAGCATGAGCTGTTCTCAAGACGTCAGTTTCTGCGAGGACGTATTGATTACAATTTGACAGCGATTTCTGACATGCGAGCAGATGTGGACTTGTATGTAGATAAGCTGGGTGACAAGGCAGTACAGGTACGTGCTATTGTAAACAAAGTAGATGAACTAAATAAAGGCCTGGGGCTATTATAAGAAAGAGGAGCAATTGCTCCTCTTTTTGCATATCTTATATTGTATTAAATATGTAGGAGAATTATGTATGGGAAACAATATGAACTGCGATAGCTGTTCTACAAATTCCAGAAACATGATGAATCAAAGAGATATGATGCATCAAAGGGATATGATGAATCAAAGAGATATGATGCATCAAAGAGATATGATGAATCAGAGAGAGATGATGCGTCAAAGAGATATGCGAATGGATAGAAAACATTGTGATGATGAATGCAACAAAGAGAATGAGCGTGATATGCTCTATGGAGTACCTCTTGCTATGGGGTATGTACCTTGGCAGACTTTTGAATGTACCTATGAACCAGCTCAGGCTTTACAGGCTGGAACCATTTTTCCTGAATTAGACAAACCATTTTATGGAAGAAGGGGGATGCGATAATGAATAGAAAGCAGATGTTAGAATGGGTGCAAGTACTTGGTTTTGTGGTAGTAGATATGCAGCTTTATCTAGATACCCACCCATGTGATGAAGAAGCTTTGGCTTTTTACAAGGCAAGTGTAGAAAACTATAAGAATGCAAAAGCAAAATATGAGGAACATTTTGGACCTTTAACGGCTATGAATTCGCTAGATTGTGATAGATGGGCATGGGCAGATACACCATTACCATGGGAAGGAGTGAGATAATATATGTGGACTTATGAAAGAAGATTACAATACCCTATAAACATTACCAGACCAAATCCAAAGATGGCGTCCTTTATCATCAGCCAGTATGGTGGACCAGATGGTGAAATCGGTGCTTCCATGCGATATCTTTCTCAGAGATATTCCATGGATAACAAAAAAGTCGCAGGCCTTCTAACTGATATCGGTACAGAAGAACTGGCTCATATGGAAATGATAGCAACTATCGTAAGACAGTTAACCAAAGGCTGTAGTGCAGAAGAACTAGAAGCTTCTGGTGCAGGTGCATATTATATCGACCACACCGGCGGTATCTGGCCTCAGGCTGCAGGCGGTGTGCCATTTAATGCAAACCAGTTCCAGAGTAAAGGTGATCCAATCACCGACTTGTTCGAGGACTTAGCTGCAGAGCAGAAAGCCCGCACTACCTATGACAACATCCTTCGTCTTGTAAAAGACCCAGAAGTCGCTGACCCTATCCGTTTCCTTCGTGAACGTGAAATCGTCCACTTCCAGAGATTCGGCGAAGGTCTTCGTATGTATCAGGAACAGTTGGATAGCAAGAACTTCTATGCATTTAACCCTTCGTTTGATAAATAAAATTAGTAAGAAGTCTCCCATGGAAATTGTATAACTCCATGGGAGACTTATTATTGTGCACCTAAGGGTGCACGTTTCTAATGGATGAATGTTCTTAATCCGCCCTAGTAGTGGGAAGGATATAGCCAAGACCAAGGGCGTCCACTGTGAGGTGGAGTCTGAAGGAAGGCGGGTCAAATCTCTGGTCTGATGAACAGAAAGCACCTTGTCAAACGTATTTCCATTCATAGAGGGAAAAATATTTCTTAAAGTGAATAGAAAGAAAACAGAAGTGGCACACATTAGCAAAGTGAAGTACCTGAGCTATACCTTTTATAGATACAAAGGAGAATGTCAATTTAGAGTACATCTAAAGTCAGTGGTGAAAATGAAAACCAAACTTCGTGAACTTAAAGACCGAAATAATGGAATGAGCAATCAACTTATAGAAGAAAAGTTTTAACAATTCGTAAGAGGAATGGACATGTATTGAACCAAATATTTTCAAATAAAGTAATAGCTAAGCTAGGATATACATCCATGCTTGACTATTATCTAGTAGTATGTGAAAACTAAAGAACAGCCGTGTGCCGAACGGTACGCACGGTGGTGTGAGAGGTCGCTAATCAACTAATGGTTAGCCTCCTACACAATTTGATAAAATGTGGGAGGTTAATATATTTTGTCACCTCTTTGTTCCTTCGCTTGTTGTATAAATACAGGAGAAGGGGGCGAGTCCGTTGGAAAAAGTTAGTTAGGGAACTAAAGTAGCAAATGTTTTATAAAATAGAAAGGAAATAGTATATGAGAAAACAACTAAAGAAAATAAGTGCGTGGGTTATGACATTTGTAATAGCATTTCAGATTATTCCTATGATAACTTATGCAGAAGAAAGAGCAACTTTAACTGAAGAAGTACTAAATTATTTATCAGAAGAAGATTATGCGGAGGCATATTCAATTGCAGAAGACGAGGGGGTTTTTGATAAAGGGTATACACAAGAAGAATTAGATGAATATTTCACAAAGTTGTATATTCGTATGTATGAGAATAAGGTACGTCAAAGAATGGAATTACCAGATGCATATAATAAGTTGAATAGTACAGAAAAAAGCTTAGTTTTATCATACCCGTCACAAGCAGCAACTGTATATATGTGTTCTGAAACCGCAGAAGAAAGAACAATCACTGAGTATGGATATGATGGACAGGATGATTGTTCGAATGCTTTCAAACATGCGTTTTGGAATGCTCTTATGACAAATTCTTTTGCATCATCGGAATTGATATACAATGTTTCAAATGGTAGAATGTATGCGAAAATGTGGGCAGATGCCCATGAAGCAGATAACCAAGGCACCTTGGCTTGTCAAATGGATTTACATAATAATAGTGTTGGTAGAAACGCTGTTACACGACTATCCTCAACGAATGAATTACAATCAATAATTAGAAATAAAGTCGATAGTGGAGCTTGTAAGTATATTAAAAATGGTGTACTGTGTAATACATATGATGTAGATTAGTATACAGTTAGTTAAGTGGGGGAAGGAGAAGTATGAAAAATAAAGAAAATAAGATAATACTAATAGTAATATGTTTGTTGATTGCACTAGTAATAGGAATCCTTGTTTCTTTGTTTGGTGGAATGAAGTCTTCTTCTATTGTGATAGATGTGAAGGAAGAGATTCCGTTGCCTATTTCTGTTGTAGTAGAATGTCAAGGGGAAACGACTGTGATTTATGAAAGTGCTTCTATTGCAAGCACAGAGGCAGAATTTACACCCTATTCCATTAGTGCTGAAGGTGTTATGTGGCTAATGATAGGTGATAAAAAATATGAGATCCTCTCCTTTATAGATCATGTAGACAGTCCGATTGTTGAAATAACAGGAGATAGCACATCATTAGAGGTTGTTGCATATACTACTCTTTTTCAAACAACTAAAGAGACTTACCAATCCACAACTATAACAATAAAATAACGGTTATGATGAAATTATTGGTTATAAAGAAAAGGATGCAACATCGATTCAAAGTTGCATCCTTTTTGTCACCTCTTTTGCTTTCTAAATTGTTGTGTTATATATAGATATAAGAAAACTTATAGATATATGTTACAGGAGAGAAAATGCTAGTTTTATATTTAACATACATAGATGATGAAAAAGACAAAGAGAAATTTGAAAAACTATATCATGCACATAAGAAACAGATGTCACTAGTAGCTATGGCCATCGTACATAATGAAGTAGATGTAGAAGACATCGTGCATGATGTGTTTTTAAATGTTGCAACTAAACATATGGATACCATAAATCGTATAACAGATGAAACTGATTTAAGAAACTATATGCTAAAAGCAACAAAAAACACAGCAATTAATTGGAATTTAAAGCAGAGAAGAGTGGTATATACTACCAATGAGATAGATGTAGAACCACCTGTTTTGGATTTATCAGATGATAAGTTCATCGAATATCTATGTCAAAAGATAGAATATACTCGTGTGCTTGAGGCAATCAAGCTTTTAGAACCAAAGTATAGAGATGCATTGTATCACCATTTTGTAATGGAGGTGCCAGTTCCACAATTGGCGAAATATCTAAATCAATCTGTATCCGCGACTAAGAAACAATTAGTACGTGGAAAAAAGAAATTATTATTATTGTTAGAAGGAGAACAAGAAAATGGCAATGACTAGAGCGCAGTTAAATCAGGCATTTCGAGAGGTGGCTTCTATGGAGTTTGCAGACATACCATGTGACGAAGCACAGATTCAGTTTAACTTTTCGGATAAGTTCACACAGAAGATGGAAAAGCTGATTGCACGTCAGAAAAAGCCATATTGGGAATATGTGAATACTGCGAAAAAGCGAATTGCGATAGTGGCGATTTTGGTTCTTTCCATTGCGGTGACGGCTTTCAGTAATGAGGAGGTGAGAGCTTCTATGTTGCAGTGGTGTGCAGATGTATATGAGGAGTATATTCGCTATTATTTTGAGGGTAATACGACGAAGATAATAGGGCATGAATATCAGTTGACTATGATCCCGGAAGGATTTGAAGTATCATATGAAGAAAAAGTTGATAATTGGTGTGTTGTGGAATATGAAAATGAGGCAGGAGATTGTATAAGTTTAGAGCAAAGTGTAACAGATGGATTTGAAACATATGTTGACAAAGAAAAAGGAGAGTGGAGTACCGTTATCATAAATAATCAAGAAGTGAAATTGTTTGATTACACAACGCAGATGGGAGCAATGTGGATAGAGGATGGTTACTTCATGTTTTTAGTATATTATGGTTGTGATAATATTGAAATAATAAAAGAAATGGTTGAGACAGTGAGATAAATTAGAAGAAGGACTCGAAAGAGAGTCCTTCTTTTATTATGAACTAATATGTAATTTCATCTTGACAGGTGATTGTGTCGGCAGAGCCGCCAGAACCATATACTTCGTATATAACAGTCGTTCTGTAGGTCCCAGTTGAAGGTAGCGAAAATGTACGACTTCCAGAATATTTATAATTATTTACGGTTTGAGACCATTCATTATTTGTATTGCCGATGTCTACTCGGGTCCAGAAAATAAAAAGGAACTGCTTTTCAATATAAGTGGTGATTACCGCTTGGCTTGTTGTGCCAGAAATACCAGAATAATAATAATTAATAGTCATTTTTCCGCTATCGTTTACAGTTGTTGATACATTAGCATTAAGAACATTATTATATCGCGGTGCAATTTCGCTACCATAAATAGTAGCTGATAATAATGTAGCAGTTAGCATACAGATGAAAAGGGTTAGAGAAATTATTTTATTGAGGTGTTTCTTCATAGTGTGATCTCCTTATGTATAGTTTAAATTTAATAGTTACATAGATACAACAATTTCAAAGAAAAACAGGTGACAAACTTCTTTTGTTAACTCTCTCGAGATTCAACTCATTCAATTCAAATCGTATTCAACAATTTGTGGGGTTTTGTCACCTATTTTTATTTTGGGATTGTTGTATATATAAACAAGGTGAAATTTGTTTTATGCTAAAGAAAGCAGGTGTTTCCAATGGATCAGTTTTAAAAAGAATTACTTGTTAAATTATATAGGGTTAAATGGTTAGATAGGGAGAAAAAGAATGAAGAATAAATTATTATCAAAATTAATATCTTTTGCATTATCATTTGTAATGCTGGTGACTATGATGTATCCAATATCTGCGTCTGCAAATGATGAAGTAGCGGATGATTCGAATCTTTACAGAGAATATAGAGAAATTTCAGATAGCGATTATTATCCAGATGACTATATAGGGTATGAGTATCCAGTTCGTCCTGGAACAGAGGAATGGGCTGAGTTATCAGATCACCGAGCCATGGTGGAAGCATGCACAATTCCAGAAGATGTCTTAGCAGAAATGACAACAGAGGAGCTTGCGCAAACTATATTAGCGTATCCACTTATTGCGGATATGTTTGCATATGATAATTGGTATACGGGATTGGATATAGTTACTGATAATTTTAATGGATTGGAAGAATTCTCAAATCGAACAGATAGTTCCTCTGCAATAGTGGATTTATATATTGAGCAGGAATTAGTTTCTATAGACGATGTAGATTCTGTAACAGCAGTTTTAAATGGAGAGGAAACAACAGATACACTTAATGCAAATTATAATACGATTAAGAATGTTTTATATTATATGGTTATGTCTACTCTTTTATCAGATGATACATATTCTCAAAAGATGACAGTAAATGATAAAAGTGATTTATTAACTGTAGCAATGCAGAAAGAGAAACAACTTAAAAATTCTGACATATATATGCTGAAAACAGCTGGAACACTAATAGAAGGGAGTAATATATCTACAACTGCTTCTTATAGCTATTTATATCAAGTTGGATACACAGCAGGAGCCACAGGTTCTACTTCTTTAAGTGGTCCGAATGGTTCTACAGTAGAAGGCTTTACAACAGTATGTTATGAATTATGGATGTGTTCTGACGGAGTACAGAGAATTTATCCAAATGTTGTTTATGCCGATATTCCGACCTCTTACAAAACAACATTAAATAATATGTATTATGATATATATGGAATTAGTCCAGTTGGTCAGCCAACTGTAAAATATAATTGTCACTCTTACGCATGGTATCGCCAAAGTACTTCTAATACATATTGGATTAATAATATAAGTCCTTATTTGAATGCGGCTTCAGTAGTAAGTCAGATGAATACTAGCGTAGGTGATAGGGTAGTATACTATAGTTCTTCAGATAAAACATATTCGAGTCCTAGTCATAGTGCAATAATTACATCATATACAAATATATCTTCTTCACAGAGAAGTTTTACTTTAAAATCTAAGTGGGGAATGAGTGGATTATATTCTCATAGTTTAACAAATTGTCCATATTATTATGGAGAAACTAGCAATTCTAGTTTCATATATGACTATTATTTTTATAGTAAATAGATAAGGGGAGATGGTTCTTTATGAGATGGTTCTTTGTTATGATATTGATTTTTTGCATAATATTTTCTGGATGTTCTTCGCAAAATGTAGATGAGAATTCTGAATCAAAGAATAGTATTGTTCAAATAACGGAGTCAAATGTAGAAGATGAAGTGCTGTCCTCTGTTTTTAGAGTTTCTGATAATTATCTTATTCAAGAAGATAAGGAAATACGAATTGAAGGAAGGGTAATACAAAATGAAAGTGATGCTTCATCTTTGGATGCACGGTTTGATGATGCAGAAGAGAAGAATGGTATATTTCCTTCATATGGTATGGTCACATTGAAATTTGAGGATGAGATACCGATCAAGGTACTTTGGTCGATTAATGATGGTATTTCTGCATCGGATTCCAATAAAAAGAAGGTTATTGACAGACCACAAAATGAAACATCAATAAATATTGGTGTAAGTGAAGCATTGGAACTTATTTCAAATTATGAAGCGATTCCAAATCGTAAACTAAGAATTGTGTGTCAATATCGTACATATTCTGTGGAGTATTTACTAGTTATAAGTGCAAGTCCTATGATGGAATAATATATGCAGTCAGGATAAAATGAAATGCTAGAAATGATACAAACGATCACCTTCGGTTGGTCGTTTTTTTGCTTGTTGACAATATACTCCTATGGGAGTATATTAAAAACAAAGGAGGTGCATCATGAGTAAAATTATTTATCATGGTTCTCAAAATATCATAGAGACTCCGCAATATGGAGTAGGGAAATTGCACAATGATTATGGCTTAGGATTATATTGTACGGAAAGCATAGAACTTGCAAAGGAATGGTCCGTAGATTATAAGAGAGATGGCTATGCAAATAGCTATTGTTTGGACGATAGTCAGTTAAATACGTTGTATTTAAATAGCGATGAATATTGCATTATGCATTGGCTGGCTATTTTATTAGAAAATCGTAGGTTTGATGTAAATACCGCTTTGGCTAAAGCAGCAAAAGAGTACATTTTGTCTAATTTTTTATTGGATATTTCGAGGTATGATTTAATTATTGGATATCGTGCAGATGATAGTTATTTTTCTTTTGCAGATGATTTTATCAAAGGCGTAATTTCGTATCGCCAGTTAAATAATGCAATGCATTTGGGGAATCTTGGTGAGCAGGTGGTTTTAAAATCACGAGAGGCTTTTGAAAAGATATCTTTTTTGAAAAGTGAATATGTGTCTGCAAAAGAATGGTATGCACGAAAAACCGCCAGGGATGCAGACGCACGAGATGCATATTTTCATGCAGAGAGGTCAAATTATCAAAAAGGTGATTTGTATATAACCCAGATTTTGAATGAGGAGATGAAGTCAGATGATTCACGCTTACGATGAACTTTATTTAGAAAGGGCCAGAGGGGTAATGGCGCATATGTTGGATTATGCGGTACATGGCTTGGGGTACGAATTAGAGGATTTTTTTAAGCAGTTTTTAGTGTCAGAAATTTGTCCGAAGTTTGAAAGGGGGCAGGCGTCTGTGATTGCCGGGAAGTCAGGAACAGAGCTTGTGTTAGAGATAGTAGAGAGAGCGCCTACAGAAGATGATCCAAGAGATGAGATTGTTCTTATGCACAGAAGTCCAGAGTATTGGTTGGGTTGGGCACTTGCGTATTATCAGTGGTATAGCAATATGCATTTTTCAGAAATTGTAGATAGTGTTTCTATTGGTGATATTCGAAATATGTATGACAAGTATCATGAAATGGATATTCGCCATTTTGCAGAGCGAATGGATGAGCTTTGTCATGAGATTCGAAGAGAATCTAGATTGAAAGCATATCGTACTTTAATTGGGATGAGCCAAAAAGAATTAGCGAATAAGACGGATATTCCTATACGAACGATTCAGCAATATGAGCAGCGTCAGAAGAACATCAATAAGGCACAGGCAGAATATTTGGTTCGCTTATCAAAAGCATTATATTGCGAACCGGAAGATTTATTAGAGTAAGACGGCCACTTTCGGTTAGAGAAATTATTTTTTTGATATGTTTTTTGTCACCTGTTTTCATTTTTAATTGTTGTATATATGTAATAATTAGAAAGGCATAGATTTATAATACGAGGGGTGTTTCCAATGGAAAGTTACTTTGTGATAAAAATTAACTACAACAGATGATAGGAGTATGAATATATGAAATTAAAGATAAGAAAGCTTTCGATGGTAATGGCTTTTGTTGTGTTATTTTTAACAATTCCATTTTATGCGATAGAAGCTGAATTAAATAATGAAGAATTAACGGTAGAAATGTTAGAAGAAAATCAGCAGATTAAAGAGGAAATTGATTTGTATTTGTCTTCAAAGCTAAGTGCTCAAGTTATGCCATTAATTATTGAAACAACAGAATTATCTACCTTAGATCAAAATACAATTACAAGAGCAGAAGCTTTTCAAAATTTTGAAGAAAATCTAGCGGTAGAGTTTATAAATGTTGAAGTAGATTCTAAGATTGAAGAAATTTTAGAACAAAGTGATGAAGAATTAAAATTAAAAGTATATGAATGGACAGAAATCGAATATTATACTTCGCCAGATGCTGAAATTGTAGATGTTATGGGGTATGGAACACACCATGAAATGACATTTGAAGTGGAAAATGATACATATACGTTATTAGAAGATTCTTATGATGAGCGAGTGGTTACTGGTGCATGTTCCGCAGATGTTTTAGAAAGTGAAGAATTTTCGGTAAATTGGGAAGAATTTATAAATGTATCAAGTGGAACAGAAAATGTTTATAGTGCCAAGTCTAATTACAATGTAAATTCTGTAATTAATTATGCACATACATATTGTGGAATTGCAGCTGCATCACAGGATTAGCTACAGATAGTTCATGGTATAAAGATTCATATGTGTGGGTTAATGCTGCACAATTGGCGAATTATTTGATAAATATGGGTTATAGTTCTGTAGTGGCTTCTGATAGCAGCATATATCTAGGGAACCCTGTTTATTGGATTAATCCGGCTGGTTCAAGTGCATCTGGACATCAAATGATATGTACAGGATATAATTCAGCTGGTGTTCCTGTTGTTGATGGACATAATCCTGATTTGTATAGAGTTCCATATTCAAACTATATTGGGAAAGGATTAGGGTTATGCACTATTCAGATTGTAACATCAGATCAGCATACGCATATTCCAAAAGGTGGATGGAAAAGTGATGCAGATTACATTAAATCAGGGAAAATGCTACAATAAATAGAAAAGGAGCGAAATTATGAAACGACGAAATATTTATTGGGTGCTTGGTGTATTTATAATTATCGTGGTAGTTTTCATAATAAGTACAAGCAAACCAACAGGGGATGTACAAGCAACTGACAACATAGAAGAAAGTGAAAAAGTAGGGAATCAGGATACAGAACATTCTACCGAAGAATTAGAAGCAGATGCTGTTATCAAGGATTTATCTAAGATAGATTTGCAAAAATTTACTGATAATGAAACAGATAGTATAAATGTTTTGGATATTGAGATTGTAGAGAATGAGATAGTTATAGTGCTGTCTCTTTACAACAAAGACGATACATTATCTTACAAATTAGTATCTTTGTATTCAAATGGAGATTGTAAAAAAGTAGTCCCATTGGATATGCCAATCGAGAATGGAAATAAGGTGAGCCTAGAGGGATTTACGATTGGACTAGATGGAAATATATACGCTGTTGAAGTAAACTATGAACAGATGTCTGGTGAGGTGGGAACACCAAGGTATAACAGTGATACCAGAGTGCTTAAATGGAATCAGAATGGCAAATTAGACAAAAGCATGGTTTTAGAACCATTGGATGTAACCAAATATGATTTTGTTTATATTTATCAGATAGTGGTTACGAAGGATGGTTATATTTCAATGTATTGTAAATATGGTTCTAATTCTCTTATTGTGAACGTGGACAAAACTGGGAAAATCCAAAATATAGTAGAAAGCGAATTACAAGAATATTCTCCTTATTGTTGGTATAATTATGATGTTTCCTTTTCTTTTGAACGTAGTGTGAATCGAAGAAACAAAAATTATTATCTTACTTATGATATAAAATTGCATCAATTTTCGGAAGAGAAAGAAATTCCAAAAGAAATTTTCGATAACTACATTATAAATGGAAATGATAGAAACACGATTCAGTTTTTGAAGGAAGACAGGATTTATCAATATAATGTTGATACAGAAGAGATGAGAAATATTTTGCTTGTCGATAATGAAAAGTATCCGATAGACAATATTCAAAAATTTATTGTAGTGAATGATGATATTTATTTGATTTATTGTGTAAGTAAATCGGATTTTAGTAGTAGCTTATTATTAGCTGTTATAGAAGAGAATTAAGAATAAAAGCGTGACCTATGAGAATAAAATTCGTGTAGGAAGCAGGGTAGAGCGTTCTTCAATGCTTGAAGAAGAACCTGATGGATATAAATCTGCTGTATCAGTAGCATATTTTGACAAAGATTGGAATTTGCAGAAACTTGAAATCACAGAAAAGTGGG
>CAYMTP010000005.1:0-39973 GCA_964393435.1 uncultured Lachnobacterium sp.
ACGCAATGGAACCTGTAAGACTTACCCTTCATCCAGGCGGAGTATCCGAAATCTTGCAGCCGCATTCTGGTGAAGAATTTGGATACGTGATAAAAGGAACGGTTCGTGTGAATTATGGTGGTAAATACCATACCGTCAAAGCAGGCGAATCCTTCTACTTTAAGGCCGGCAAACGCCATTTTATTGAAAACAAATCCAAAAAGGATGCGATTTTAATTTGGGTTTCTAACCCACCAAGTTTCTAATGTAGAAAGGTAACCGAAATGAAAAAAGCTTTAATCAACTTTGTAGATATTTCAAAATCTTATGGAAAACAGTTAGTTTTAGATGAGTTTAACTTATATGTACGAGAAAACGAATTCGTTACCCTCCTGGGACCATCTGGTTGTGGTAAAACCACTACCCTTCGTCTTCTTGGTGGATTTGAGACGCCTGATAAGGGACAGATTTTCTTTGATTCTCAGGACATTACTTATTTGCCTGCAAATGAACGTAAATTAAATACCGTATTCCAGAAGTATTCTCTTTTCCCACATATGACAATTGCGGAAAACATTGCTTTTGGTCTTAAAATCAGCAAAAAAAGCAAAGCATACATCGATGACAAAATAAAATATGCTTTAAAGCTTGTAAACTTAGATGGCTATGAAAATCGCTCCATCGATTCTTTAAGTGGTGGTCAGCAGCAGCGTATTGCGATTGCTCGTGCGATTGTAAATGAACCAAAAGTACTTCTTCTTGACGAACCACTTGGAGCATTGGACCTTAAGATGCGTCAGAGCATGCAGTACGAATTGATTCGTCTCAAAGAAGAATTAGGTATCACCTTCGTATATGTAACACACGATCAGGAGGAAGCGTTGACTATGTCAGACACTATCGTTGTTATGAACCAAGGCTATATCCAGCAGATTGGTACACCAGAAATGATTTACAACGAGCCTGAAAATGCTTTCGTTGCAGACTTTATTGGTGAAAGTAATATCATAGATGCTACTTTCATTGAAGATGAAGTTGTTGAAATCCTTGGTGTGAAAATGCCTTGCGTAGACAAAGGTTTTGGTAAAAATACTCCTGTTGACGTGGTTATCCGTCCTGAAGACGTGGAGCTTGTTGACCCAAGCGACGGATATTTAGAAGGTGATGTTACTTCTCTCATCTTCAAGGGTGTTCACTATGAATTAGACGTTATGGCAAACGGTTATGAATGGTTAGTGCATACCACCAAACTGGTTCCTGTTGGAAGCCATGTAGGTATCAAGGTGACACCATTTAACATCCAGATTATGAACAAACCTGCATCAAGTGATGAGGAGGCTGTGGAAATCGATGAATAAACTGAAACGCCAACTTCTGGCTGGTCCATATCTGGTTTGGATAATTGGTTTCATTGTACTTCCTTTGGCCATGATATTGTACTATGCCTTTTTCGATGAGAATGGCAGTTTTACCTTAGAATACTTGAGTAATATCACTACTCCAGTAAACATGCACGCCATGATTCTTTCTTTAGAATTAGGACTGGCTGCGACTGTCATTTGTTTATTACTTGCCTATCCATTGGCAATGATACTTAATAATTTACAAATTAAAAATCAAAGTCTTGTGGTATTTATTTTCATGCTGCCTATGTGGATGAACTTCTTGCTTCGTATTTTGGCATGGAAATTATTACTTAACAAAAACGGTGTATTAAATACCATTCTTATGTCCCTCGGTATGGACCCAGTGATGATTTTAAATACACCCGCAGCCGTTGTATTTGGTATGGTATATGAATATTTACCATTTATGATTCTACCAATTTACAACTCCATGGCTCGTATCAAAAAAGACTATATTGAAGCTGCACACGATTTAGGAGCAAATGAGATTACGATTTTCTTTAAAATCATAATTCCACTCACCCTGTCTGGTATTATCAGCGGTGTTGTTATGGTATTTGTACCTGCACTAACCTCTTTCGCCGTTTCTGAGCTCCTCGGTGGCGGAAAAGTTCTTCTTATCGGTAACGTTATTGAAGAAAGCTTTATGCAGGGCATGCAGTGGAACGCAGGCAGCAGCTTGTCGCTCGTGCTTATGATTTTCGTAATGGTAAGTATGACGATTATGAACATATTTGACAAAGATGGGGAGGGAACAGCCGTATGGTAAAGAAAACACTATCAAACGTCTATATGGCGATTATTTTCCTCTTCTTATACCTGCCTATTTTGGTACTTATCGTACTTTCCTTCAACGATTCTAAGACTCGTGTGGAATGGGGCGGATTTACCTTAAAATGGTACGTGGAATGTTTCCAAAGCGAAACAATTATGACGGCTTTTGGTACTACCTTGCAAATTACTTTGATTTCAGCGGTAATCTCTACAATTATCGGCACCCTTGCAGCAATCGGTATCAGTGCCATGAAACAGCGAAGCCGTACCTTTTATCTCGGAGCTACCAATATACCACTCCTCAATGCGGATATTGTAACTGGTATCTCTATGATGCTTTTGTTTGTAAAATTTGTAGATCTTGGTTTTGTAACTGTATTGGTAGCACATATTACCTTTAGTATTCCTTATGTAATCCTAAACGTACTGCCAAAGCTGAAGCAGGCAAACCGCTCTACCTACGAAGCCGCCTTAGACCTGGGTGCTTCCCCACTCTATGCCTTTTATAAAGTAACCTGGCCTGAAATTCGCTCTGGTGTATTCTCTGGCTTCCTGATGGCTGTTACCATGTCTTTAGACGATTTCAGTATCACCTACTTTACCAAAGGTGCTGGTGTAAATACCCTATCTACCATGCTCTACACAGAGCTTCGTAAAGGTATCAAACCAGAGCTTTATGCATTATCTACAATTTTATTCTTCACCGTACTCATTCTGTTGCTTTTGGTAAATTATCTGCCAAACAGAAAAAAGAGTGCCAAACTTGAAAGGGTATAAAATGAAACGAAAACTGATTGTATTTGGTCTTATATTTGCATTTGCCATCTCTTCTCTTTCTGCTTGTGGAGACAATTCCTCAGGCGACAGTGGCGGTTCCTCAGAAAAGACACTTACCGTTTTAAATTACGGTAAGTATATGGATGAGAATGTCATAAAACAATTTGAGAAAGAAACTGGCATTGATATTAAATATGAAGAATATGAAAGCCCAGAAGAAATGTATACAAAATACAAGGCTGGTGCCATTGATTATGATGTCATCTGCACATCAGAATATATTATCCAAAAGCTGATTAGTGAAGGTGAGGTTTTGGAGCAGGACTACAGCTCTCTCTCCAACTATAGCAACTTGGACACCGATATTTTGGAGCTGGCTCAGTCCTATGATCCACAGAACAGCTACACTGTCCCATATTTCTATGGTACAGTTGGTATTGTATACGACACAACCAAAGTTACAGAGGAGGAAGTTTCCTCTTGGAACTGTCTCTGGGATGAAAATCACAAGAATGAAATCATTATGATGAACTCGGTACGTGACGCCTTTATCCCTGCATTAAAGCTTAGTGGTTATGGAATTAATGAAACCTCGGAAGCAAACCTCCGTGAAGCCTTGAAACTATTGGATAAACAGTTCCCTATCGTTTACGCTTACTTTGTAGATGAAATCGGCGATGAAATGATATCAGGAAATGCTCACATGGCTCTTATTTATTCTGGCGAAGCTGCTTATGCAATGGACTATAATGAAAATCTGGAATACACAATTCCAAAAGAGGGCTCTAACCTTTGGATTGACTCTTGGTTTATTCCAAAGACCTGTCAGAATGAAGAGGCTGCAATGCTCTTTTTAGATTATCTTTGCTCACATGATGCTGGCATGGCAAACTTTGAATATGTATACTATGCTTCTCCTCTTACCTCCGTTATAGAGGCATTAGATGAGGAAGTTAAAAGCAATGAAGCTGTGATTCCATCTAAGCAAACCTTAGCCGAATGTGAAGTATTTACTTCTATTGATGATGAGAAAACAGCTCTCTTAAATCACCTTTGGCAAGAACTGAAATCGCGAACTGTAGAATAAGGTCTTAGAATCTAAGAACTCTATTGAAAAAAGAATACAAATTTGTTATCTTATCCACGAGGCGTATTGCTTCGTGGATTCTTTTTTACATTTATTTTCACTTTTACAATTCTGATATAAAGGAGTCTGTATGAGATACATGCGATATCAGAAATTTATTGAAACAGTGAAAGAACACATCAAACAGGAATTACAACGCCAAGTCTATGTATATCCTGTCTTAAAAAATAATGGGGCTATTTATGACGGACTTGTCATCTTAGATCCCATTCTAAACATATCACCAACCATATATTTAAATCCATACTACCATCGCTATTTGGACGGTGTATCAATGGAAGATATTTATGAGGATATTTTAAAAACTTATCATGAAAATCTTCCACAAGAAGACTTTGATATATCTGTATTCCACGATTATACCAAAGCTCAGGAGCGTATTGTTATGAAGCTGGTAAATGCTCGAAAAAATAAACAATTGCTGCAAAACATTCCTCATATTTTGGTTTACGATTTGGCAATTATTTTTCTTTGCAGCGTGAGTGATTTTATGCAGGAATATGCTACGATTTTGATTCATAATCAGCATATGGAATTTTGGAATGTAACCGTCGATGATTTATATGAAGCGGCTAAAGTCAATTCACCTAAAATTCTTGCTCCACGTCTGGACAATCTTCATGATGTTTTTGAGTATATTACCAATGAATCTCTTCCATTTTTAGAAGAACTTAATATCAGCATTCTGACAAACTATCTCAAAATCCATGGTGCAACCTGCATGGTTTATCCAAATTTGCTTAGTGAAGTTGCAGAAATATATGAGGATGACCTAATTATCATTCCAAGCAGTATTCATGAGGTTCTGGTCTTTCCAAAAGAAAATATTCCAAAGGAATACAGCCTTGAACATTTTGGAGCGATGATTCAGGAGGTAAACGAAACTCAACTCACAGATGATGAAATATTATCTGACCATGTCTATTGGTATCATCGAGACACTCAAGAAATCACCTACTAAAAAGTAGAGGGGCCATTGCACAAGTAAATTCTCGTGTAACAGCCCCTCTACTTATCAAAAGAAATCCTACTTATTTGGAGATAAGTCTTTCATATAAATTTTCATATTTGCGAGCAGATGCATTCCATGAATAGTCCGTAGTCATGGCACGCTGCACTAATGCATCCCACTGTGCTCTGTGATTGCTATAAACATCATTTGCATACTGAATAACATGCATCATATCATGTGCATTATATTCTTTAAATGAGAATCCTGTTCCGGTATTTTCAAACTCATTATACGCATCAACAGTATCCTTTAATCCGCCAGTCTCTCTAACGATTGGAATGGTTCCATATCGCATAGACATCATCTGACTGAGTCCACATGGCTCAAATAAGGATGGCATCAGGAACGCATCACAGGATGCATAAATCTGATGTGCTCTTTCTTCGGAATATCCGATATGTGCACTAATCTTATCTGGATATTTGGACTGGAAATAACGGAACATTTCTTCAAAACGATGTTCTCCCGTTCCCAGCACAACAAACTGAATATTCATTGTCGATAGCATCTCTTCCATCACATATGCAACTAAGTCAAAGCCCTTCTGATCTGTCATACGAGATACCATACCAATCAAAAATGCATCTTCTTTTTCTGGAAGTCCCATCATTCTCTGAAGAGCTGCTTTATTGATTTCTTTATCAATAGAAACTGTAATTACATTAAAATTTTGTGCCATGGTCTTATCCGTTTCTGGATCAAACTCATCATAATCAATACCATTTACAATGCCATATAAATCATTTCGACGGGCATACATAAGGCCTGCTAAACCTTCTCCACCTTCAGGTGTGGTAATATCTATGGCATAGCTTGGACTCACGCTGGAAATGGCATCTGCATACACACAGCCGCCCTTTAAGTAATTGGCTTCTCCATAAGATTCCAGCTTATCTGCTGTGAAAATCTCTGCTGGAAGACCTGTAATATCCATAACCTCTCGTACCATCCAGCGGCCCTGGAATTTCATATTGTGAATAGTGAAAACCGATTTGATTCCCGCATAGAATGCATCTTGTCCAAATACAGTTTTCAAATATACTGGAACTAATCCCGTCTGCCAATCATTACAATGAATTACATCTGGGCAGAAATCAATCAGTGGCAATGCCAAAAGAACTGCCTTTGAGAAATATGCAAACTTCTCTACGTCTTCGTAAATATTATTGTATGGGTTATTTCCTGCGAAATAATACTCATTATCAATAAAATAATAAGTAATCCCCTGATATTCGGATTTAAATACGCCAGCATACTGACGTCTCCAATTCAAATCTACATAAAAATGACATACAAACTGTAAGTCCGGTAAAAAACGCTGATCCATACATGCATATTTAGGCAACATAACACGAACATCGTATTCGTCCTTATTCAGATATCTAGGTAAGGAACCTACAACGTCTGCTAATCCACCAGTTTTAATATATGGTACAGCTTCGGATGACACCATTAAAATCTGTTTCATAACCCCTCCATTATTTCTTTTGTACATTATATATTACATATTATACTCCTAAAATATTGGATTGGCTAGTATGATTCATTCTGATTTTATCAGTAATTAGAGCAATAAATTCGGAGTTTGTAGGCTTACCTTTTCCAATACTTACTGTATAGCCAAACAGCTCCTCTATCGTATCTACTTTTCCTCTGCTCCAAGCTACTTCAATCGCATGTCGGATTGCTCGTTCTACGCGACTTGGAGTTGTTTTAAACTTTTTCGCTACTTCGGGATAAAGCACTTTGGTAACCGAATTTAACATGTCCATATCCAAAACAGACATAACAATCGCTTCTCTCAAATATTGATATCCCTTTATATGAGCTGGAACGCCCACATCATGTATAATCTCTGTTACAATTTCTTCTAAGGATTTATTTGGTCCTTTCGGTACTTTTTCGTAAGGCTTTGTCATCTTTAACTCTGGTATAGTCCTGACATTTCGCACGCTTTTAATTCGATTTAATACCATTTCATTATCAAATGGTTTCATTATAAAATAGTCAGCACCCTTTGAAAAAGCTGCTTCTGTAATCTGCTCCTGTCCAATTGCACTAATCATCACAAAGGATGGATGTTTTTGAATGGAATTGTCATTATACACTTTATCTAGAACGCCAAGTCCATCCAGCTTTGGCATCACGATATCTAAAAGTACTACATCAGGTTCTTTTTCTTTTATCATTTTGTACGCTTCTTCGCCATCTTTTGCTGTCCCAACCACTTGGAGTTCTTCATCATCTGAAACAATTTCTCCCAATAATCGAAGAATTCTCTCATTATCATCCGCAATTGCGACATTCAATTTGCTCATCAACGCCTCCAAAAATCTCCTTTCCAAAACAAAAATCAACCTGACTTCATATTATCGAACTCTCTTTATCGCAATTTGTCGAATTGTGTCGATAAAACACTATGACCATTTATACATAAAAAAGGGGCAGGTTTAACCTGCCCCCGCTTAAGCTACCTCATTTTACAATCGAGAATGTGCTTTTTTAATTACGGTCTTATAAAAATCAACTGCTTTTGGTAAAGCGCCTTGATTTATATTTTCATTTAGTCCATGGATACTTCCGTACTGCTGTCCACTAATATAGATTGGTGCAAAACGAATACAATTATCACAAATCTTAGAATAATACTTTGCATCTGTACCACCTGTCATACAATATGGTGAAATGCCAAGACCTGGATAAACATCCTCCGCAACCTCTTCTATTAACTTAAACGCGTTGCCCTTATAATCCACGATTGGACAAGGCTGATCCGCATAAATAATTTCTGTTTCTAAATCATATTTCTTTGCAATGTTTGTGATGATTTGAATACTTTCATCTGTTGGCTGATGCTGAATGAAACGCATATTTGCTGTTACATACGCTTCCTGTGGTAAAACATTCAAGCCATCGGAACCCTTTGCTGTAGTAAACGCAACCGTCGTTCGAATCATCGCCCCCGCCGCTGAACTAATGGATGGAAGTAATTTAACCAACAATGGTTTAAATAACCACATATTTGCGAAAATAAGTTTCATTCCAAAGTTCATATTTGGTGTCATTCTAGTAAACATTTCTTCTACCGTTGGAGAAAGTTCGGAACGGAATGGATAATTCTTTTCTACGTCAATCATGAATTTTCCTAAACGAACCAATGGAGAATTCTTCTTTGGTGCAGAGGCATGTCCACCATTGCTATGTGCAATAAACTTAATATCGCCGTAACCTTTTTCGATTACACCAACCATACCGTAGATACCTTTTACACCACCTACTGGCTCTTCGATAATCATACCCCCTTCATCCAAGACAAGTGCAAGCTTTACACCCTGTTTTTCTAGGAATTCTACTGTCTTTGGAGCTCCATCACCACTCCATTCTTCGGTACAACTGCTTCCAATATAAACATCACACTCTGGTTCATACCCATCTGCGATTAATTCTTCTAAAGCAGTAAAGATACAGAACAAGCTGCCTTTGGTATCTACTGTACCACGACCCCATACATTGCCGTCTTCGTCAATATCGCCACTAAATGGTTCATGTTCCCATACACCAGTCGCTTCTACTACGTCCTGATGACTCATGAAAAGTATTGGATTCTTATCAGATTTTCCTTTCCATTTGTATAAAAGGCTTCCATCTAAATTGTGCTTTTCGCAGGTTTTATGTACATTTGGGAATAGCTCTTCCAATGTCTCATGAAATTTTTCGAACTTGCTTATATCATGTATTTCTCTACCTGAAATCGTTTCATCCTGAATCATTTTTGCAAGTTGTTTGCCATACTTGGTGGCACGTTCACTCTTTTCAAATTCTAATTTTAAGGTTTTTGCTGGAGTTGGTTTTAATGTAATTGTACGAATCAATACAATAGCAATTAAAACAACTACAGCACCTAAGATAATCCAACCCATTATAATTTTCCTTTCTTGAATAATACAAATCCAATTGCAAGAGCAAGTGCACCACTAGGAATCATAAGAATACTTGTCTGTGAAATCATAGATGGTACAAAGATGCAAAGCAAGCACATAAGCACTAAAGGAATAACTGCAATCTTTGGACTCTTTGCAAAGTATTTCAATCCTAACGCACCAAACAATGCAGGTACAACGTTGTTAAATGCCGGCTGTAATGTAGGACTATTCAGTACTGGCTGAAGTGGTACTAACATAATAACACCGACTAAAATAACTAATGTAGTAACGATTGCACTAACTGCAACACTGATAGTAGATACGATTTCGTTTTCAGGTGTACCTACTTCTGTTTTTGCGATATCTCTTGCGTTCATTGCACAAGGAATTTTCATATTGGTAACGTTACCAGTAATGAATGCAAGGTAACTTCCGCCTGCACCAAGCATAGGTGCATAAACCAAAAATTCTACTATAGATACTGGGAAATATACCACTGCAACATTTATCCATCCTTTTAGAAAAGCTGGCATATCTGGCATTACACCACAAATTACACCAAATGCAAATGGAACTGCCATAAGAATAATAATACCTGCGATTAAAGTAAATCTGCCAAGGCGATGTAACCCATTATTAAATTCTTCAAAAAACTGTTCTTTTTTCTGAGCATCCATGACTTACACCTCCTATACCAATAACTGGAATACAACTGCAGCTGCCATAGCAACTAGCATACTTGCTGCTAAGCTGAAGTTTTCCAGTACCTTCATGTCCTTTTTCTGAATTAGAAATTCGAATATTGCCATTACAATTGCCGCTACAATTGCGGTAAAGAGAGGCATAATATCATAGTATTCCCCTGGCATTAAACAACCGACATAAGAACCAATGTAAGCTGCACATAAACCTACGAACATTGCTGTAGTCGCATGATCGCCAAAGCTTGGTTTCTTTTCGCCTGCTTCTGTTTTCTTTGGCTTGGATGATAATTTTCCTAAGTATTTCTTTAAAAAGAAAATACTACAGAAAAGTCCCCCCAAAATACCTGCTGTCATTACAAGTGCAATTGTAACAAATGCAGGTATACTCATTTGGTCCACACGTAGTCCTGTTAAACCATAAGCTGTTGCAGCAATTTCTGCTACGTTTAATTCATACGATAATGAACCAATTACCGAAAGTCGAAGCCATGAAAATGGAACACCCAATGTACCGCTTAATGCAATAACTCCTAACAAAATACTGATGGATGGTAGTAATGTAAAGGTCGCACTAGAAGTCATAACCTTTTTCAAATCCTTTGGATCCATACCGAGTGCGATACCAGCCTTGTAACTCTTTACAAGGAAAATCACGCACATTGCAACTACGAATGCCAATACCAATGCCACAATTGCATAAAATGGAATTGAATTGACGGTGCTTAAATACTCATTCATGTCACTAAGTCTCCTCTTCCTTTGTTTTTCATAAAATTTTATATATTATACCGCTATTCTGCTGGTTTTTCAACTACAGTCAAATAGCTGCTGACACAGTATAAAACCTGTCCATTGTACTCCACCATGGACCAGCCCACATCTGTGTTAATTCCAATTCTATGGATAATATCACCATTTTTTATCTGTACCACTACCTGTGAACCTTCATTGGTTACACTTGGCAGGGTTCTTAAGTTTACCGCATCCTTTGCAGTCACCCATTCGTCCACTATTGTAAACTGGGTTTTGATACCATCATCTGGCTCCTCTGGACTCTCAGGTTCTGGCTGTTTGATGCTCAAATCTGTAGTCAAATAGCTGGACACTGCATAAAGCGTCTGTCCTTTAAATTCAATTCTCGACCAACCGCTGTCGCTGATACCTGTACGTGTAGCAGTTTCACCATTTATAAGGGTATAAATTACATTACTATCACTGTCCTGACTTGGTTTATCACGCAGATTTGTACGTTCCTTAGCAGTAACTGTTTCATTGACTGCTCGAAAGTTCATATTTGCTTCCACATCTGCTTTCGCATCCTCTGGTGCTTCGCCATCCTGTGCATCATTGGTATTTTTGAAGCCAAAGTATGCCACATTCATATCTACTGATTTGCTAATTCCCGGAACCGTGCCATAGTTAGTGTACTGCCACATATCATGCTTACCTGAATAGGAAGTCTCTGGCGTCTGTGGATATGGTGTATCAGGGTACTGTGCAACCCATATTTTGTAACGATTTTGCAAACGGGAAGTCTCCCATTTCGCATCCCCCTCCATCTCATTCTTGGAAGCATAAAACATTGGGGAATACCCACGGTCTGCTATCTGATCCAAGAATGTAATGGCAATGTCCGTACGTTGTGTTTTTGTCAAAGAATAATGTCTGTTTTCTGGATCTTCATAGCGTTCACAGTTATATACGACGGGATAAGTAATCTTGTATTTAGCAATATAGTCTGCCACCCAATTCGCCTCTTCTACTGCCTCCTGAGTTGTAATCGCAGTAGAAAAGAAGTATACCCCTACTTTAATACCATACTTGGAAGCTTCCTGCATATTATATTTCGCGTTGGTATCTGCAAGGATTTCACCTGTCTTCAAGGTTCGATAACCTACTCGAATAATAGCAAAATCTACACCAGACTCAGCTACCTTTTTCCAGTCAATTGTTCCCTGATATATCGATACATCGATACCAAGTGTCAATTCCTGTGTCTCGTTGGTAGGCAACTGGTCTACCACCTGAGAAATATCTACGCTAACACCATTCTGGTTCGTCATATTTCCACCAAGCACATTCTGTGGGTCCTCTTCCTCTACGATTTCAGATTCCTGTGTATTCACGAGTTCAGAGTTTTTATCTTTATCCTTTGAATTATCGCTGGCAATCCAAATCACGGACACTGCAATAAGAAGAACAAAAATCACTCCTATTGCAACTCCAATAACTATCTTACGTTTTTGAAGGCCTAATCCATCCCACAAATCTAAAATTCGCTCAAACATATACAAATCCTCCGTTTCTCCATTGTACCACTTTTTATACAAGAATTCACTATTTTCATATCTTTTCCTACAGGAAAATATCATGTATAATAAATTTACAAATTTACAGTATTTTCTTACCGGAGGAAATTATGGAAAAATTAAATGATAATTTTTTTGAAGATGATGAATTAGATTTAGATATAGATTATAAAGCTCTAGAGTCCATTGACGACCTTAGAAAGTCTGACCATAAAGCTGCAAAGCATTTTCGTTTTCATGTAGGGATGAGAAATATAAAGACTGCCCTTGCGGCCACATTATGTGCTCTTATATATGCTTTTTTTGAACGAAACCCTACTTTTGCTTGTATCGGTGCCATTTTTGGTATGGGAAGTGATTTTAAAGATTCAAAACGTAGTGGTGGAAACCGATTATTTGGTACTATTATCGGCGGAGTAATTGGTATGGTACTGTTTTATATTTATATTCAGTATTACCCTGAACCAACAAGTAGTTTTCGAATTATGTTGTTTGAACTTTTGTTTATTGGCATCATATTACTAGTTTTAGTGTGTCAGCTTTTGGTGATTCCAGGTGCAATTCAGCCAGCAGGCGTTGTATTATGTATTATTTTGTTTAATACCCCTGTAGACGCATATATCAGCTACCCTTTAAATCGTATTTTTGACACAGCAATCGGTGTAATCATTGGTATTGCTGTAAATATATTGATTTCTAGAGAACGTGTAGCAAAAGTGAAAAAGTTTCTACACTTGACCAAGCAAAAAGACAACTAGATTTTATACTTCTTTTACTTTTTCTTTACTCCATTTTCTGTTATAATGGTATAGATAAAATCATACAGAAAGGAGTAAATGTTTTGTTCATTAATCACTCAAAATTTAAAGAGAAATTTTCCGAAACAATAAAAGCAGTTTTCCCAATTTTAGCAATCGTATTGGTACTGTGCTTTACTATCACACCAATACCACCTAGCATCCTTGTAACCTTTCTCATTGGTGCTGTTATGCTTATTCTGGGAATGCTGCTTTTTAACGTTGGTGTAGAAAGTTCTATGACACCAATCGGAGAACGTGTCGGCTCTATTATGACTCGTTCGAAAAATGTACTGGTAATGGTGCTTATCAGTTTTATTATGGGTATAGTTATTACCATTTCAGAACCTGATTTGCAGGTATTAGCACAGCAGGTACCATCCATTCCAAATATGACTTTGATTCTTGCTGTAGCCTTAGGTGTAGGTCTTTTCCTTGTCATCGCAATTTTACGTATGCTTTTTGGAATACCTCTCTCATACTTATTGTTAGTATTCTATGGAATCATTTTTATACTGACATTATTTGTACCAGCAGACTTTTTAGCAATCGCCTTCGACTCAGGCGGTGTAACCACTGGCCCTATGACAGTGCCTTTTATCATGTCCTTCGGTGTTGGTATTGCTGCTATCCGAAGCGATAGACACGCAGAAGACGACTCCTTCGGTCTTGTTGCACTCTGCTCTATTGGACCTATTTTAGCCGTATTGATTCTTGGAATGATCTTCACACCAGAATCCACAGAAGCTGTATCAGAAGCAATACCTATTATTGATAACACCGTAGATATTGCCAAACTATTTGCAGAAGAACTTCCACTTTACATAGAAGAAATGGCAATCTCCATTTTCCCAATTATTTTCTTCTTTGGCGTTTTTGAACTATTTGCTAGAGATATCAATAAACATACTTTAATCAAAATCGGTGTTGGTTTATTAGAAACATATGTCGGCTTAGTACTTTTCCTTACTGGTGTAAACGTAGGATTTATGCCAGCGGGTAACTATCTTGGCCAGACCATTGCAAAGCTTCCATATGCATGGATTATCATTCCACTTGGTATGCTCATTGGTTACTTTATCGTAAAAGCTGAACCAGCTGTATACGTCCTTACCAAACAGGTAGAAGAAATCACCTCTGGTGCTATCTCATCTAAAGCCATGGGAACTGCACTTTCCCTTGGTGTATCTGTATCAGTTGGTCTTGCTATGATTCGTGTCCTTACAGGTATTTCGATTCTTTGGTTCATCGTACCAGGTTATTTTATAGCCTTATTATTAACTTTCTTTGTACCAAAGCTGTTTACTGCTATCGCATTCGACTCCGGTGGTGTTGCATCTGGTCCTATGACCGCTACCTTCCTGCTTCCATTTGCGATGGGCGCTTGTGAAGCCCTTGGTGGTAACATCATTACAGATGCCTTTGGAATCGTTTCTATGGTAGCTATGACCCCACTCATTACCATTCAGACCATGGGACTGGTTTATACTATCAAAGATCGCAAACTTCAAAAAGAATCTACAGTTGCAATTCCAGAATCTATGTTTACTGCAGAAGATATGGAAATCATCGAACTGTAATAGTTTAGAAATGAGGTTTATATGGGAAATATATGTTTAATGACCACTATTGTGGATAGAAAAATTGCAAAAAAATATTTAGATCTTTATCATGAAAATGATTTGCATGTCATGTATGTCACTCTCGGTTATGGCACTGCTTCCAATGAAATCATGGATTATCTTGGACTTGATTCCATAGAAAAAGCCGTAGCAATATCCGTTGTAGAAGAAGAAACTTGGCTGACTGTAAAGAAGCAATTACAGAAAAAACTTCAAATCGACGCACCTGGCGGTGGAATTGCTTTCACAATACCACTCAGTAGCGTAGGTGGACGTAAAACTTTAGAGTTTCTTTTAGAAAAAACAGATTACCAAAAACAGGAGGAATCAACCTTGAAGAATACAGAGCACGAACTTATCGTAGTAATTTCACAGCAGGGTTATACGGATGTCATCATGGATGCTGCAAGAGAAGCCGGTGCCTATGGTGGAACTATCATCCATGCCAAAGGCACCGCTGGAGATGTAGCAAATAAATTCATGGGTGTAACCATCGCTGACGAAAAAGAAATCGTATATATCGTTTCAAAAGCAAATGAAAAGAATGCTATTATGAAAGCCATTATGGAGAAAGCTGGACTTAATTCTAAGGCAAAAGCTATCTGCTTCTCACTTCCAGTTAGTGATACAGCGGGACTTAGATTATTAGAAGACTAAATTTTATCCTTAATACAAAAACGAGTCCTACGACAAATGTAGGACTCGTTTTATTTTTAGCAATACCTGCTCTACTGCCGAGCAGTTGCTTTTCCAAACATGGTTTATGATGTTTGAGAAGCTAATATCCTTTAGTGGAAACTCCAGCTCACGAAACAGTAAAATATGTTGTAAACGTTCCAACGCTGTATCGTCATACAGGCGATACCCCGCTTCTGTTACTGTTTTCATGACATTTCCTCCTCGTGTTAAGTATAGCATAAACTATAACGTAACGTGAGAGTCAACTATTATTCTGAAATAAAGTATAACTCATGTAACGCTCTCGTACACATGAGATACTTCAGATTCTTATTTTCTTCCCAATATGCCTCATCTCTATCGTCCCAGACGATAACTACGTCAAATTCCAACCCCTTTGCCAACATAATCGGCATAACTACGATTTTCTCTTCTAAATATTGATTTGCTTTCAAAAGATATTGAATTGGACGCTCTGTTTTGGGTACTATAGTTCCCATTTTCTGCTGTACTGTTCGTCCACTATCCAAATCTGTAGTAATAATCGCAACGGATTTTTCTGCCGGAATTTCTCGTAGCAATTGCATAATCTCTTGTTTTCGATTCTTACAAACGCGAATCTCAGGTGCTTTTCCATCACGTTCCACATATAGTTCTGGATTATGAATGCCGATGATATCAAAAGCAAACTCGTTGATAGGAGCTGTAGAACGATAACTCTTGCTAAGTTCTACTCTCTTTATGCCCATTTGAGTACTAAAAATCTCTGCCATCTTTTCCATATCCGTAGTGGATGTCAATGGATGAATGGCCTGATTCGCATCTGCCAAAATCGTAAAATGTGCCTTTGGATAAAGGGTACGGATAATCTGAAGCTGTAATAAATTATAGTCCTGTGCCTCATCTACTACCACATGGCTAATTTCGGACATTGGCTTGATGGCACCTAGTAATATGCGAAGGTAACTTACCACCAGCATATCTTCATAATTCATCTTTCCACGATGAATCTGGTTCCTGGTATAGTGTGCCACCTCATGTACTGTGTCTTTTGTATATTTTTTCAGCAGATACAGATAGAAACCTAATACTGTATCAAAATCTGTATGCTTCTCACGGAAAAGTCCGACATTCTGCTTCAAATAAGCAATAAACTCTTCGGAATATTTCAATGCAATCGCTTCACATCGCAAACTGCCATCTTTATGCTTCAACAGGTACTCTACCTGTTCATAATAATCTCTTTTCTTATACTCCTTAGAAATCCCACGATTTACTAGAGAATCAAACATCACATCATTGACGTTTTCCTCACCCAGTTCAGGTAAAATTTCAGAAATATAAGAAGAAAAAATCTGGTTACGGGATAATACTACAATTTTCTCAGAACTTAAATTTTCACGGTTATGGTAAAGTAAATACGCCAAACGGTGCATACCAACACTGGTCTTACCACTTCCCGCAGGACCTGTCACTAGCATATTTAACGCATGTGGCTGACGAATTGCCTGGTTTTGCTCTCTTGTGATCGTATCAATGATAACACGAAGCACTTTGTCCGTATTCTTGGCCAATACCTCTTCCAACACATCATCCTGCACCGCAATATTGGTGTCATAACAATATTTCAGCACTCCATCCTCAATCTTGTACTGACGTTTGCAAGTCAGTTCTCCATGAATTTCACCTGCTGGACACTGATATGCCGTTTCCCCAATTCCGCTGTCATAAAACATGGAGGCAATCGGTGTACGCCAATCATAAATTTCATATTCTCTGGTTTTCTTGTTTCGGAATCCATATCTGCCAATATAGATTTCCTCTGGACTACGTTCCCCCTGTTCTAGGAAATCAATTCTTCCAAAGTATGGAACATCTTTTAGATAAGACAACTGACGAACCGTTTCTTCTTTGCGCACAAAATGACCATAGTTTTCACGCACCGTCTCATCATAGGCATTCATATCTACGATATCATCAAAATCGTTGACTCCATGGGCACACTCCTCCCACATTTCACGACGTTTTTGAATCAAATCCTCCTGCTGATCATTTAGCTTTCCACTCTCTTCTGCAAGCTGTACATCAATATGCTGTTTTATCTCTTCTAAATGCTGCAATTCTTTTTCTAAGATTTCTTTTTCCATATAAATGCCTCATAACTTCTCATATATACAAATTACATGTTCCATCAATGCTCTTTTGTCATGACTTAGCCCCCGATGTTTAAATTCCTTTTTTAAATAGGATATAAGAATATATCACAGGTATAGCAGCACACATAGCTATTACGACAATTATCAGCCAAAACATTTCTGTAAACCCAGCAATAAGTGTCAAAATACCACCTGCCATGAACACGTATCCGCCCAAACGATGGGTACGATTCCAGTTTTCTTCACTATTTAGCGTCCAAGGAGCTTTGATACCAAGAGAGTAGTTCTGTTTCATCTTTGGCATATAATTACCTATCACTAAGAAAACACAGGCCACCAGCAACACCCCTATTTTTGTTGTATTAATGGAATTATCCATTGCATACATATACATACTTCCGCATCCAACTATAGAAACCACAGGACAAATCCAAAGTACTAAGGTCATCATTTTGTTCGATATATTTTCCTTCTTTGGATCCACCCCTGTAAAAAACGCACAGAACCAATGTACTGCAAATAAAAACAATGGCAAACCGACTACTGCAAATTCTTTCGATGACCAACCATTTGGTTCTCCATTTTCACCAAAATGTGTTGCCATTTCTGCAGGAAGCTGATCCCATATAATGAGACCAACCAAGATTGGTGCTAATATAATAATACTTGTAATAATCATTGTCTTAAGATTCTTTTTTATCATCGTCATTCTCTCCCTTCAAGTCTGAAATCCATAACATAATTTCTTCTAATACAGATGTATTTAATTCATAAAAAATAAAGTTTTTCTCTTTCTTTTCCCAGACCAAATCTGCTTTTTTTAATATTTTCAAATGATACGACACCGTCGCTCCTGTCATATCGAAATGACTTCCGATATCTCCAGCTGACATACGTCCGCCTTTTAAAAGCTGTAATATATCGCGTCGCACTGGGTCAGAAAGTGCTTTAAATGTTTCTGCAAATGACATATGTGCTCACCTCTCTTATTTCTGCATAAAACAAAATAGTATTTAGAAAAATTTCTAAATACATCATAATTCTTTAGTTTATAATTGTCAATAACTATTTAGAAAAATTTCTAAATAACTTTTTTTGATAACTTACTTATGTTATGATTAACATAATCAAATTTAGAAAAATATAAGGAGACGCACCATGTCCAACATTATAGAAATCACCGATTTAAACATTCCAGAATTAGATGTATACGCACGGCTTTCTGAAGTCCAATTACTTCGCTATAATGAACCAAACTTGGGATTATTCATCTGCGAAAGCCCAAAGGTTATCACTCGTGCTTTAGACACAGGCTATACACCTATTTCTATTCTCGTGGAAGATAAAGAAATCAAAGATGAAGTATTAGAAATCATAGAACGTTGTGAAAAATTATGTAAAGATATTCCTGTCTTCACATCCAACTACGAAACTCTTTCACAGCTCACAGGCTTTAACTTAACCCGTGGTATGCTCTGTGCTATGAAACGCAATGCCCTTCCATCTGTAGAAGAAATTTCGAAAAATGCCCGTCGCATTGCCGTTATGGAAGATGTTGTAAACCCAACCAATGTGGGAGCCATCTTCCGCTCTGCCGCAGCTTTAAATATGGATGCTATACTACTCACTCCAGCCTGTAGCAATCCTCTTTACCGCCGTGCAGCCAGAGTAAGTATGGGAACTGTATTCCAGGCTCCTTGGACATTCTTTGAACATGGCCCATCCGAAGACAACGACAAAAGCTACATAACAGAACTAAAAAAGCTTGGTTTTAAAACCGTAGCCTTTGCACTTCGAGATGACTCCATCTCCATTGATGACCCACGCCTTGCACAAGAAGAGAAACTGGCTATCATTCTTGGCACAGAGGGAGAAGGCTTACAAGATTCCACCTTAGAAGCCTGTGACTATACTGTAAAAATCCCTATGTCACATGGCGTAGATTCTCTCAATGTGGCAGCAGCTAGTGCTATCGCATTTTGGGAGTTGGGAAAATAATATATAATTTATACCAAAAGAGGAGCACAGAATTTCTGTACTCCTCTTTCTAGGATTTACATCAATCGTGCTATTTTGCACTCCTATTGATCATGATTTTTAATTTTACCATACTGAATAATCACTGTTGGAATCAGTGCTAATACTAAAATAGCACCTAACTGTCCAAGTGTAAGTGTTGAAACAGCAAACAATTTGCTTAAGAATGGTACAAACAATACTAATGCTAAGAATACAACACCTAACACAAATGCACCTAAACTTGCCATATTGCCCTTAAATCCAAGCTTGAAGATATTGATATCGCTTCTACAGTTGAATCCATGGAACAGACGAGCCAAGGTAAGTGTCGCAAATGCCATCGTGCTTGCCAACTTTTCATCACCCTGATTTAAGCCCATATGAAATGCTGCCATGGTACAGATTGCAATAATACCGCCCATTCCAAAAAGCTTAATCAAAAACTCTTTATTCAAAATACCTTCGTTTGGATCACGAGGTGCTTTATCTAAAAGTCCATCTTCTGGTGGTTCCATACCGATAGCAATCGCTGGAAGCGAGTCGGTCAATAAATTCATGAATAATAAATGTACCGGTGCAAATGGAACTGGTAATCCCATGATAGATGTATAAAGTACTGAGAAAATACCTGCCATATTTCCAGATAAAAGGAACTTAATGGCATTCTTGATATTACGGTATACGTTTCTACCATTTGCAACAGCTTTGATGATGGTTGCAAAATTATCATCTGTTAAAATCATCGCAGCTGCATCCTTGGATACTTCTGTACCTGTGATACCCATAGCAACACCGATATCTGCTTTCTTAAGTGCTGGCGCATCGTTTACACCATCACCTGTCATAGCTACGATATTGCCTCTTCTCTGCCATGCATCTACAATCTGAATCTTGTTTTCTGGTGATACACGAGCATAAACTGAAATTTTTGGAAGTTTCTCATCCAATTCTTTTTCTGACATAGCATCCAGTTCCATGCCTGTTACTGCCATGTCACCATATTCAAAAATGCCAATCTGTTTTGCAATCGCCGTAGCTGTAATCTTATGGTCACCAGTAATCATGATAGGTTTGATTCCTGCACGTTTTGCATCTGCAACAGCCGCCTGCGATTCAACTCGAGGTGGGTCCATCATAGAAATCAAACCAGTAAATGTATAGTCATATTCATCACTTACATCCAATAAGTTATCGATTTCTGTATTCTTGTATGCAAATGCAAGCACACGAAGACCATTTTCAGAGAAATTCAAATTGGCTGCAAGAATCGTTTCTTTGTCTTCTTCTGTAATTGCTCGAACACCTTCGCTAGTACAAATACTTACGGTTCTATCCAAAAGCACGTCCAATGCACCCTTTGTCATAATAATCGCATCATCATCTACGACATATTTGGTAGACATGAGCTTTCTATCTGAATCAAATGGAATCTCTGCAAGACGAAGCATGTTTGCACGGATAAATTCTTCATTTAATCCAATCTTACGAGCCATTTCAATAAGGCAGTACTCAGTTGGGTCACCAATACCTTTTCCATCTACAATCGAAGAATCATTGGTAAGTATTGCATTGAACAGAAGATTTCTATGTAAACGAACATCCATACTAAGCTCTTCTGGCTCCATAACCTTTCCATCGATATATACCTGCTGAACGGTCATCTTGTTCTGTGTCAATGTACCTGTCTTATCTGAACAAATAACAGAAACACAGCCAAGCGACTCTACTGCTTTTAATTCTTTGATGATAGCATTTTCTTTTGCCATCTTCTGCGTACCCATAGCCTGAACAATGGTTACAATAGAACTAAGTGCTTCTGGAATCGCTGCTACTGCCAATGCTACCGCAAACATAAGAGAATCCAACACTGGCATCTCACGGTAAAGGCTAAGAGCAAACACGATAACACAAATAACCATAATAATCGTAGCAAGACGACTACTAAACTGGTCTAGGCTTATCTGAAGAGGAGTCTTCTTCTCTTTTGTCGCATTCATAAGTGCTGCAATTTTACCGATTTCGGTATTCATACCTGTACCAGTAACAACTACGGTAGCACGTCCATAAGTAACCAAACTACTAGAAAATACCATGTTTACTCGATCACCCAATGGTACTTCCTTTTCTATATCAACCGCCTGTTTATCTACGTTTGTAGATTCACCAGTCAATGCACTTTCATTTACCTGAAGTGAAAAATTTTCGATGATACGTCCATCTGCTACAACCATATCACCGGCTTCTAACACTACGATATCACCAGGAACGATGTCCTTTGATGGAACCTCAACTTTAACTCCATCACGCATTACTTTTGCATTAGGTGAAGACAAAGACTTTAAGCTGTCCAATGACTTTTCCGCCTTTTTATGCTGTACAGTCCCCAAAATCGCATTCATTAAAATGACTGCAAAAATAACAATTGTACTTTCTACATTTCCTGAAAGCATAGAAATAATTGCTGCAGCAATCAAAATCACTACTAATAAATCTGCAAACTGTGATAAGAAAACCTCAAATGTACTTTTACGTTTGCCTTCCTGCAACTGGTTTGGACCATACTCTTCTAACAACTTCTTCGCATGCTCCTGGGTGTGTCCCTGTAGCGTCACTCCGAACTTTTTCAAGATTTGTTCCTTTGATACTAAATAAAAATCCTTCATTTTCCCCCTCCTAAAAAGTATGTCTATAAAACTAAAAATACTCTTAATTATTATTTTAATAATCAATTACAGTTTCATCAATGGCTTTCAGCTGTTCTTAACTGATTCTTAATTAAAGTGCAGACGCCTTAACCGTATCTTTTAAATCACCACTTATTTTTCTAACATCTCTTCAATAAAAATACCATATCCTTTGGTTGGATCATTGATTAAAACATGGGTAACTGCACCAACCAGTTTTCCATTTTGAATAATCGGAGAACCGCTCATCCCTTGCACGATACCACCTGTCAGTTCTAGTAGTTCTGGGTCTGTGACCTCGATGTGAAGACCTTTGTTGGAGTTTACTGCCAAGTAATCCACATATGTGATTTGGATATCATATACTTCTCTTTCTCCAGAAACATTTGAAATAATTTGTGCTTTCCCTACTTCTATTTCCTGTTTTTTTCCAATTTCACATGTCTCCACCTTATTTATATATTGACTCAAATCCTCTTTATCCAAAGTTCCATATATCCCTTCTCCACAGTTGGTATCTAATTCGCCTAAATGGTTCGCCACACCATAATATATAATTCCCTTTACTTCTCCTGGATTCCCTTTTTCTCCTTTTTCAATGCCAACTATATCAGAAATATAGATATCTCCACCCTTTACCGAAAGTAATTCATTGGTTACTCCATCTCCCATGCCATGACCAAGTGCCGCAAAATCTCCATTCTGGGTATAAAAAGTAATCGTTCCTACTCCTGCTAAATCATCCTTTACCCAAACTCCAAGCATGTATTTTCCATTTTTGCCCAATACAGGTGTAACCTTAGTTGTAAAAATGGTCTCTCCTCTTATCACAGTTAATTCTAGTGCATTTCCTTTACATACACTCACTGCATTCACAAGAATTTCTTTTTCTTCCAATTCTATTCCATTGACTTCTAAAATATAATCTCCCGTACGAAGCACATTTCCTGCAGGACTAACAAATTCATTATCTATCGTTTCGATTTCACAGGTATCAATGACAAACACACCCTCACATTCTGTATAAATACCTACAATTTCCCCTAAAGGATATACATATTCTCCCTCCTCCTGACTGACTTCCAAATCCTCATGCATCTCTACATAATACTCGTTATAAACCAAACGATAGGATAACACCAGAAAGAAACATAAATATATAAACGATATTTTTCTCACACAACTTTCAAAAAAATTCCGCATACTACTCTCCTTTACATAAGGGTAGTATGCGGAAATCTTTATTTTTTCATTCTCGCCAATTCTTTCATTTTCTGGGGATTTTGAAAACTTTGAAAATAGTTTTATTTCACGATAAATCCCGCTGGTAATCTCCAAGATGAATTGGAATAATAAAAAGTTACACTCGTCATAAGATATTCATTCTCATAATACATGCATGAAGAGCTACCACCATCCAAATTGGCAGCATTAACAGCACCATACTCCTGCATAACAGCAATCAAATCTGCACAAGATGCACCTAAATGACCTGCTTTTCCACGACCATCTGTCACAAACATTAATACCGCTCCATCTGCACGCTGTCCAATTGCAGTTCTTGGATTTAATCCGCTTCCCATTCCATTCAACTCGCGAACTTCATTGTTGATAATAAGCTGTACAAAGTGATTATTCTTATCACTGGCTTCTTCCTGAAAAGTAACTGCATCTCGTATCTTCATCTCTGCTACTAGATTTTCTACATCCGCTGCTGTCATCTGTGAAATATCTACAATCTGTAAAATATCCTCTTCCGTAAAACCAACAAGAACTAGTCCTGAATATTCTTGTGGCTTGTTGTACTGAATCTCTCCATTGGATACAATAACACCATAAGGACTACCACCAGAATTATTTTTTGAATTATATAAGCCGCCATTAATTCCTGCGACAGCATTATTCGATTTTACTAATTCATCTAGTGTCACGCCTGTTTCACGCCAAGGATAGATTGTTGCAAGACTAACTCTAGATGGATCTTTTACAATCATCATCGTACCTGTATATGTACTTCCTGCCACTTCAAAAATCTCTATATCTTCACCTATTTCCTGCTCACTATTCATTTCTAGACCAGCACTGCCAAAACCTCCCTGTTGAATCAAATCTGTATTGATTTCTACATTAAAATCTTTCATGGAATTCTGGTCAACAATTTCTTGTATTTCTTCTGGTGACAAAAACCAAGATGCCAAAAATTTTAACTGTCCCGTTTCAAGAATCGTAGTAACAAAGGTCTGCTGAACATGGGGAAACGCGTCCGAGCAAAGCATCTTCAAAGAAATTAACAATGTCACTGCAACTGCAACAACAAAGGTTAAGACAAATAACATCACTCTAAGCAAGAAACTTCTTAGTGTTCCGACAAAAGATACCATATTTTCCTTAGTTTCCATTTATTAAGTTCTCCCTCATACTTACTATTTTCCATGTCGGATTTTGAATGCCATCCTCTGTATCATCATATTTTACAAAATAAAACCTATTATTCATTGTATCATCCACTCTCATACCTGTTCGCAAAATCATATGCTTAACAAAATATACATCCACCGAAAAACATTGGTCTGTAATCCATATAAAATTTGTCACAGCATTTCCAGTAAATGCTGGACTTGCCAATGTATGATTACTTGTATAGGTAATATCAACCCCTGTTGCATATTGAAGAGCCATATTATATTGATACGAATCCATAATGAAATACTTCTCAAGCTCTGAAAACTTTTTATCATTTGACATGAATAAACTCCAGCTCTGTGCAATCTCAAGAATATTGATTTCTGCACTTACTTCATCAGGGATTTCCGAAAGAGCATTCGATCTATTGGTAAGGTCATATAGTGCTTCTCCTGATTCGAAACTTACCGGATTCCCCATCTCATCCTTAATCAATATTTCTGCATTTTTTTTAAGTATCGCCACATCATATTCACATACTTGCGGCAAATTCTCTACATAATCTACCAACTGCTCATATTCTTTATTTGTCGATACTGTAACTGCCTCTTTTGCAATATTTTTCCCATCCACTGTTACAGAATATCTACTATCCGCCAATACTGTCATATAGGTAAATGGAATTTCGCCTTTCCCTTCATAGCTAATGCTATTTCCATAATAATCCGAAATTATAATTTCTGGCTTGGCCAACATTTGAATATCATAATAAACGCGGTTATTCCCCTGTACCTCCCCTAAAAGAAGTTCATCATTTACATGAACGGTCAAAGCCTCCGGAAGCGTTAATGAATAATAATAATATTCCGCAAGTACCTTATTCTTATCCACGGTAAAGGCAACTTCATTTCCATCCTTATCTCTGATTTCAAAATCTGGCTCTAAATATACATCTGAAACAGTATATGTAATTCTTTTTTCATCACTGACTACCCCATCTTCAATCGTCAATGCAATATTATTCGCACGAACAGTAAAATCCTGTGGTACCAAAATCGTATAGTCTACCTTCTCTAAAACAGGCTTGATCTCTTCAATCTCCCATTCTCTAAAATTTAAAACAGCAAGCTTAGTAACTGCTGGTCCAACCGCTTTCAGTTTCACCTCTGCAATAGTTCTTCCTTCATTTTCTATCACATAATAAAGAACATTCTCTTCATCTTTAACATTTACGGAAGAAAAACTCATATTTTCAGGAACAAAAAGTGCCAAATATTCCTTTTTTACGTCTATCTGTTCTTCAAATCTCTCCGTATAGACCTCAGATAAGCCATACCTTGTGAAGAAGCTCTCATCGGAAGCAGCTTCCGCAAGCTCTGTGATAGCCGACTCCACGCATCGTTCTGGTCTCATATTTTCGTACTGATGAAGTATTTTATTCACATATATAATTGATGATATAGATGCCACAAACAGTATAAAAATATATATAAGATACACCTTTTTAAAAGATATTTTAATCCCTTTCATCAACAATTTCCTTTCATGTTACTTTTATTATTAAAAACCCATTTATGCTGAATGCGAAAACTAAAGAAAAAAAGAATCGTATCAATAACAGCTTTTACCACTGTGGACAATAAAGGAGAGGAAATATAAAAAACATGTTCTATCATAAACACCAAGGTCGCAGAAACTATAAGTTGTGCTACTACTAAAACATAATATTTTATAAATGTCGTCTTGGTTGCATTTTCTTTAAATACATGCTTTGCATTTATTCCGTAGTTAACCAGAGAAGAAATGATTCGAGCACAAATGGTTGCACTAAAGGTCAACGGAATTGGAATAAACACCAAAATTGCCCACTTTTTTAATAAATAAAATACCAATTCATCTATAAATGCTCCAATAACAGAGCTTAACATGTATTTTAATATCAATGCATAAATAAGCAAACTATCACGAACAACTCGAAAATGTGATGATTTATTTTCCTCTATGTAAATCGTTGTAATATCCACCTGATCGAAAGGAATTCTATGACGATTCATCAACAGAAGTACATTTGTTTCGTATTCATATCGCTCTCCCTCTACTTCTAGCATATCTGACAGATACTCTTTTGGAAATGCTCGCAGCCCTGTCTGTGTATCCCTAATCTTCATTCCAAAAAACAGTCGAAAAATGGCTGCTGTTATTTTGTTCCCAAGCACACTTCTTGCAGGAATATTGGACTCTGAAAAGTTTCGCACACCTAAAACAATCTTTTTACTTTTTAAGACAGCACCGGAAACAGCCTCTATATCTCGCACAAGATGCTGTCCATCTGCATCAACTGTCACAAGTGCCTCTCTGTCTTTTCTATTTTTAAGAAAAAACTCTATTGCAGTTTTTAGTGCTGAACCCTTTCCTCGATTTACAGAATGACATAGCAATGTGCATTCTTGAATTTGTTCTACTGTTTCAAATATATTATTATAAGATTCTCCACTTCCGTCATTAACCACTAATATGTCATCAAAACCCGATTTCACCAATTCTTTAATGGTAGAAATCAGTTTTTCATCTGGTTGATAAGCTGGTATAACAATAGAAATAACATTTTTATTCATATAATCTTCAACTTTTTTTACGAAGAAATACTGTAATTATACCAAACACAATGAGAAAAGTGCCTACCACAATGGGCATTATTATCCCTTGTAGACCTTCCTCTTGCTTTACATTTTCCTTCGACTCTTCCATTTGTATATTTTCTTGTAACGCTAATTCATCTTCTAATTTTTCTTGTTCTAAACGTTCTTGTTCTTCTTGTTTTCTAATTTCTTCTAAATACCGTTCTTCATAAGAAATAACATTTTCAAAAAAATCTCCGCCAACTACATCACTTCCGACATTGGTATAATATAATCCATAAAGGCAAGGCGAATATTTTGTAATATCCGTAGCCTTCTTAATTGGTGATTCTGTAGTTCCATATATCCATTTATAAAACCATGTCCAATGCTGACTTTGGTGTTTAGCAAATCCTTCCTGAGATACTTCAAAAGCTGTTTTTCCTTCCAAACTTTCTAACGGTATGTCAAAGTTCATTTGGATTTGATTTTCCTCATATAGATGCAAATATAATTTTTCCACATTCCATGTTCCGTATTTCAAGGCACTGTCCGTATATTTATTTTCATCGGATGCATACCCAATTGCTTCTGTCAAAGCCGAAGCACAAAGCACATGGGTGCCATGTCCATATTCTCCATTCAGATCATGTGAAACCACTACAAGGGGTTTAAATCGACGCAGACATTCTGTAACATAACTCACAAAATCATCATAGGTTATACCTACTGATGCATACACATTAGATGCCTGTTGGAAGGCAACCTCTCGGTCTTTGGATTCCGCATACAAATCTGGAAAATCCGACATAACAGGGTAATTTCTTACCCCAACTGTCCAAAGTCCATCCAACTGTTCATGTGGTCTTTGATGATTCTTTGAGCCATTCACTTCAAAATGCTGTACCACAGGTAATGCTTACTCCATTTTCTGGATTAGTGAGTGTCCACTCCTGAGGTAGTCTATCAAATTCAATATAGATTCCATAAATTCCCTCACTATTGGTAATCGTGATAACGCCTTCTTCTTTACATTGTGTATATGTATTTCGATTCGCATCATAAAGGTTATCTGGTTGCATAAACCCTTTCGAGTCTATTATTATTCCACTTTGATATTCTGCCCCCTTTGCACTGTCTGTTATTCCAAAGGTTAAAATATATATGCAGAACAATATCCATAATACTTTCGTTCGATACCTAACTTCTCTTTTCATACGTCCTCTAATCAATTACATTTCGCACACCATAAATATCTGTATAGGTGGCAGAACTAATTTTAACACCATCTCTTGAATTTGCAGCATGCAAAATCTGCCCATTTCCTATATAAAATGCCACATGGGTACAACTTACTCCACCATTGTCGCTATAACATATAATGTCCCCTGGCTGTATTTCTGAATAAGAAATAGCTCTTCCTGCACCAGTATACTGTCCCTGTGGAGTACGACTAATTGAATAGCCAAACTCAGCTAGTACATACATGGTAAATCCAGAGCAATCCGTACCGGTTGTCAAGCTCTGACCTCCGTTTATATATCGATTGCCCAAGAATTGCATAGCATAATCGATAATCGCTTTTCTAAGTTCTACACTTGTAGAATAAGTAGTAGAAGGTGGTTGTACACTTACATTGGTATTTTCTTTTACCACCGTTTCTGATATTCCGGCACGATTCTTTAGCTCTTCAACAAATGCTAACTCTATGCTATCCTCTTCCGCATTTTTTGCATATTCATATTCTTCTGCTATCGTAACATATTGAGCAGCTACATATCCTTGTATCTCATCTGTATATTGCACATGAATCCATTCCTCATTGTCTTCTATAACTTTTAATTTTTCACCTGCACACACATATCCAATACGGCGGCTATCTGTCGTCTGTCCTTCTCGTACATTTAATCTATCCACATTTACCTTTACATATTTAGAAACATACTGCTCCATCACAGCAACAGCTTCTTCTCCATGAATAAAAAACTCAGCCTTGATATATCCTTCTACATTTCCAGATATAATTTGAAACCATTGGTCATCCCCTTCACCTACTTTTTCTATAATTTGCGCAACTGCACCATTATAAATTTTACCTAAAACAGCAGACTCGGTATTTGGTTCCTGACGCACATTTACATAACTATCAACATCAGCAATCGCAAAGTTCTCATATTCGTCAATCTCTGTATTTGTTTCCTCATCAATTAACGTTTCATTGTCTTCTAATTCTGATTCCAGCATATCCAAATTTTCAGATAATGTCTCTTCTGTTACATCTCCATCATCGAACGTATCTTTCTTTTCATCCTTTAATGTATTTCCAACAACTATTACCATCAAAAATAATACTACACATAAAATTACTACACCAATCCCCAGTTTTATCTCTCTTTTCATGTTTCCCCCACTATTCTATAGTGCCTATCATCAGTTACTTTATTATTTTTTCCTTCTCGCCAATTCTTTCATTTCCTGAGCATTTTTAATTACTGCTTCTGTGATTTCTACGCCCCCCAGCATTCTTGCCAGTTCATGAACACTTTCTTCGTTATTTAATTTAAAAATATTGGAATGTGTCTCATTATTTTCTACTTTCTTTTCGATAAGATAATGAGCATCTGCCATGGCTGCAATCTGTGGCAAGTGTGTAATACAGATAATCTGGTGATTACGTCCAAGAAGATTCATTTTCTCCGCAACCATCTGTGCAGTACGTCCACTGATACCACTATCAATTTCATCAAAAATCAAGGATTCTATCTCATCCGCATCTGCCATTACCGTTTTGATAGCCAGCATAATTCGGGATAATTCTCCACCAGAAGCCACTTTCCCAAGTGGTTTTACTGGCTCACCTGGGTTTGTCGATATCATAAATTCCGGCTCATCGAAACCATTTGCAGTAAATCCTGTAGTTTCACCAAATTCCATGGTAAATATCACATCCAAGAAATTCAAGTCCTGCAATGCCTGAGTAATTGCTTCACAAAGTACTGAAGCATTCTTTTTACGAATTTCTGAAATTTCTTCACAAAAAGCTTTCACTTCTTTTTCTTTTGCTTGTAAAGAAGACGACAACTTGCTTAAGTAAGTATCATAGTCACATAACACCGTAACTCGTTCACACTTCTCTTCATACACCTTCAAAATAGTTTCGATAGAATTTCCATATTTTGATTTCATATGATTGATAATATCCAATCTGTATTCCATCATACGGAAAGTCTGCTCATCAAAATCAGCATTTGATATGTAGCTTGACAATTCATGATTAAAATCATGCATCAAACTCTCAATTTCCATTAACTGACTTTCCAGCTCTGCTACCTGTTTGTCATAACCGGATACTGACGAAATCTCACGAAGTGCTCTACCTATAAGCTCTGATGCACTTTCCCCCTGCCCATCTACAGCTTCCTGTGCATAGCTCACTGCCTCCAGAATTTTTCTACCATTAGAAAAACGTTTAAACTGCTCTTCTAATTCTTCGTCTTCACCTATCTTTAAAGCTGCTTCTTCAATTTCTTTAATTTCGAATTCCAAAAACGAAAGCTCTCTAGCACGTTCCTCAGCATCCATATTGGAACTGTTCCATTCCTCTTTCAGCCTTTTGTATTCACCAAAAGCCACAGAAAGACTTTCTTTACGAGTTCCAATTTCTTGTTTTGCATAGGCATCTAAGATATCCAAATGCTTTTTCTTGGATAAAAGAGACTGATGTTCATGCTGCCCATGAATGTCAATAAGCAATGAAGCTACTTCCTTCAATACAGAAGCCGATACAGCCTCTCCATTGATGCGAGCAACTGCTTTACCAGAAGAAATCTTGCGGCTTAAAATCACCATATCATCTTCTGCTTCAATATCCAGTTCTTTTAGTTTTTCACGTACCTTCTCATCGTCTACTGAAAAAATCAGTTCCACGAGAGCTGGTTCATCGTTGTCCTTTAGCATTTCCTTTGGAACTCTCTGTCCCAATGCTAAATTGATGGAGCCGATAATAATAGATTTACCAGCACCAGTCTCACCTGTCAAAATGTTGAGCCCATTGGAAAATTCCACTTCCGTCTCATCAATCAATGCCAGGTTTTTCACATGTAGATTTTGTAACATAATTACTCCTTCTGTTCTCCCCATAAGCACGTAAAAGACTCGCAAAGGCGAGTCTAATTTTACTGTTCAATAATTTTGCGAAGTTTTTTCATAATCTGGACTGTATCTTCTGTGGTTCGAATTGCACACATAATCGTATCATCTCCTGCAATTGAACCTACGATTTCGTGAATATTCATGGCATCAATAGAGGCACAAACGGCACCAGCCATACCGGAAACTGTTTTTATCACCAGAATATTTTGCGCCATATCCATAGACACATATCCATCTTTTAGTACACGGACATATTTTTCTGAAAGATCTTCCGTGTTATCATTTAACGCTACATATTTTTGTCTTCCTCCATTTGTAGAAATTTTGGTAAGCTTCATATCGCGAATATCTCTGGATACCGTAGCCTGTGTAACAGCAAAACCTGCTTTTATCAAATATGCCTGTAATTCTTCCTGCGTCTCAATATCATTATTACGAATCAATTCCAAAATTTTGGATTGTCTTTTGGTTTTCATGTTATCTCCTAGATTTCCTATTTCATTTTTCTACGCATTGTTTCTAAGAAACTCTGCTTATTCACTTTACAAATCGTAATAGTATGAACAGCTCGTTCAATCACAAAACGTTCTCCTGCCTTTAGCGTTGCAAAATAATCCCCATCACAACTAATATTAGCGGAATCATCTTTATTGCTACGACGTGGAACTAATTCTACCTCTATCATATCCTCTGCTCGCAAAATAATTCCCTTGGAATTCAAATTATGAGCATTGATTGGTGTAAGAGCCAGGATATTTGCACCTGGTTCAATGATTGGTCCACCTGCTGATAAATTATATCCTGTAGAACCAGTAGGTGTAGAAATAATTACACCATCTCCATCATAAGTGGCCAAAAACTGTCCATTAACGTAAACATTTAAACGTAAAATTGCAAGTACACCTGTTGGATGTACTACGATATCATTCAAAGCAGTACGTCCTCTATCCTCGCCCTTTCGATATCCTTTTATCATAAGACGCTGTTCAATCAAATATTGATCTTCCAACAATTTATCAATGGCATAGTACATATTTTCCCTATCCAATTCACATAAATAGCCCAATGTACCAAGGTTTACCCCAATTACAGGAATATCCAGCATTCTGGTTCTACGAACTACACGAATCATCGTTCCATCGCCACCTAGAACAATAATGCACTCCGTGTCTTCTGGGACTTTACTATAATCCAGTTCTTCAAATCTCTCTACTTCCGGAGTAAACTGTAAGAGGTTGATGGCCTCCCCTCCCTTTACTTTGATATATTCCGCAATTTGATTGGAAATTTTCAGTTCAGGATCTTTGTGCAAATTCGATACAATGACAAATTTTTTCATAGTTATTTATCCAGACTTCCATGGGCAGCTTCTACTACCTCATGAATATCAACGGACTCCTCCTTCTTCGGATTGTCGTCTTTTTCGATATAAACTAGGTACTCAATATTTCCTTCTGGTCCTTTGATTGGAGAATACTCCAGGTTGTGAATAGAAAAACCATTTTCCAAAGCAAAGGTAATAATCTTTTCTATTACTTCTTCATGAACATTCTTATCACGAACTACACCTTTTTTCCCAACCTTTTCACGACCTGCTTCAAACTGTGGTTTAATCAGACATACCATCTGTCCATGTTCTTTTAAGAGTTCTCGTGCTGGCCCTAAAACCTTGGTTAGAGAGATAAAAGAAACATCCACGGAAGCAAAGTCTAAAACATCATCAATATCTGCTGGAGTCACATAACGAATATTTGTTTTCTCCATACATACAACTCTTTCATCCTGACGAAGTTTCCACGCAAACTGTCCATATCCTACATCCACTGCATAAACCTTACTGGCTCCATTCTGAAGCATGCAATCGGTAAATCCGCCCGTAGAAGCTCCGATATCCATACATACCTTGCCTTCCAGAGTAATACCAAAATGTGTCATGGCTTTTTCCAATTTCAAGCCGCCACGACTCACATATTTCAGCGTATTTCCATGAATCTCTATATTACAATCGTCTGGGAACATAGAGCCCGCTTTATCCTCGCGGTTATTATTTACAAATACATTCCCTTCCATAATCATAGTCTTTGCCTTTTCTCTGGAAGGTGCAAGACCACGATTCACCAATAAAACATCTAAACGTTCTTTCATAACATCCTCAATTACATTTTTGTATATAAATTAAAAACTCTTTCATAAATAGATTTCGCATCAATTCCGATATCTTCCTTCAGTCTATCTACATTTCCATGCTCTACATAGGCATCTGGAATTGCTATCATCAAAACCTTGATATCCAAATTATTTTCATTTACATAAGAAGCCACATGCTCACCAAAACCACCGCTCTTTACGTTTTCTTCCATTGTCACTAAGAGCTTATGGTTTTCTGTCAGGGAATCCACTCTTTCTTGATCAAATGGAACTGCAAATCTGGCATTGATTATCGTAGCTTCGATGCCCTGTTCCTTCAACATAGCAGCGACTTTTTCAGCAGTCTGCACCATGCTTCCTAAGGCAAATAATGCAACCCCGCTTCCTTCGGAAAGCGTTTCACTCTTTCCAAACTGAATTGGTGCACGGAACTCCTTCAAACCATCATACGCGGTTCCTCTTGGATAACGTACTGCAATAGGCGTTGGGAAGCTAGTAGCATACTGCATCATATCTGCCAATTCCCATTTATTCTTAGGAGCCATTACTGTCATATTAGGTATAGAAGAAAGGAATGAAATATCAAAAATACCCTGATGGGTCTCTCCATCGCTTCCTACCAAGCCAGCACGGTCAATCGCAAACACCACTGGAAGATTCTGAATACATACATCATGCAGTACCTGATCGTATGCTCTCTGTAAAAACGAAGAATATACTGCAAATACAGGTTTAAGTCCCCCTTTCGCAAGTCCTGCCGCAAAGGTTGTCCCATGCTGCTCTGCAATACCCACATCAAAGAAACGCTCTGGGTATTCCTTCGCAAATCTGGAAAGTCCAGTTCCATCTGCCATAGCCGCTGTAATCGCTACCATTTTTGGTTCTTTTTCTGCCAGTTGACACATAACCGAAGAAACCACGTCTGTGTATGTGGACTTTTCTTTTTTCTTTAAAGGCTTTCCTGTTTCAATATCAAAAGGTTCTGCACCGTGGAAACGAGATGGATTTTTCTCTGCTGGTGGATATCCAGCACCCTTTTGTGTCATTACATGCACCAATACAGGACCATCTACACGTTTTGCTTCGTTAAAAATCTTCACCAGTTCCTTGATATTGCCACCATCCACTGGACCAAGGGTAATAATACCCATTTCCTCAAAAAGCATACCTGGAATCAAAAGCTGCTTGATACTGCTTTTGGTATTACGGATACTCTCAATTAATTTGTCTCCACATACTGGCACCTTTTGTAATGACTTCATGACATTCGCTTTCAAATCACGATATGCATCTGCCGTACGAAAATTCGCCAAATACTTGCTCATACCTCCGACATTTTCAGAGATAGACATATTGTTATCATTTAAGACAATTATGAAATTCTTGTTTAGCTGCGAAGCATTATTCAACGCCTCATAAGCCATTCCACCAGTAAGGGAACCATCCCCAATGACGGATACCACATGATAATCTTCTCCTGTGATTTCACGGGCAGCAGCCAAACCTAATCCAGCAGAAATGGAAGTCGAACTATGTCCTGTATTAAAACAGTCTGTCTCACTCTCATTCGCCTTTGGGAAACCGCTTAATCCGCCATACTGACGCAAAGACCCAAAACTTTCTTTTCTACCTGTCAAAATCTTATGGGTATAGGACTGATGACCTACGTCCCAAATAATCTTATCCTCCGGCAAATCAAAGCATAAATGTAATGCCATCGTAAGCTCTACTACACCTAAATTCGATGCCAAATGCCCACCTGTCACAGAAATACTCTCAATTAAAAATTGTCTGATTTCTTCACTTAATTGAATAAGTTCTTCTTCTGTTAAATTTTTGATATCGTTTTCTTTTTGTATACAATCTAATACCATGATACAACCTCATGTAAACTTATTTTTCTCTATGTATTAAATAAAGAATCGTTTCTTTCAAAAATTCACTCTGCACTAGTAATTGTTCTAACAACTCGACTGCTTCATTCGAAAGTTTCTCTACTTCCGCCTGTGCTTTCTCTAATCCGACTAAAGTCACATAAGTAACCTTATTATTTTTCTCATCACTTCCAATTGGCTTTCCAAGCACTTCCATCGAACTCGTCACATCAAGTATATCATCCTGAATCTGGAAGGCTATACCTACTCTACGGCCAATCTGCTCCATCACAGCCACTTCTTCAGCATTTGCACCGCCTAAGATTGCACCTATCATAAGGGATGCTTCCAAGAGAGCCGCTGTTTTCAAAAGGTGAATATATTCCAATCGTTCAATCGTAACCTGCTCTGCCGTCATGCCTTCGGTTTCAATATCTACCACCTGTCCGCCAATCATGCCATAAGCTCCTGCTTTCTTCGCAAGCACCTGATAAGCCTTCAAGTATGAAGCATTTACTTCTTCATCAGAAAACGCCTCTGCCGCAGTCTCAAATGCATAGTTTAAGAGTGCATCCCCTGCTAAAATCCCCATGGTCTCACCATATACGGCGTGAGTGGTCTTCTTACCACGACGATATTCATCGTTGTCCATCGCTGGCAAATCATCATGTACCAAAGAATAGGTATGAATCATTTCCATTGCAGACATAAATGCATAAATTGTTTTCGTAGAAACACCATTTTTCTGGGAAAACATCTTGTAGGATTCCTCCATTAATATTGGACGAATACGCTTTCCACCTGCAAGCAAACTATAATTCATTGCTTCGAAAATCGTCTTTTGTGTACTTGCTTCCTCTGGTAAATATGCTGCAAGAACCTCTTCCACATGTTTTGCTCTTGCCCCAAGTTCTTCCCTAATATTCATTAGAATTCCTCCAAGCTTCCGTCTTCATTCATGACAAGCATTGCCTTTTCCATATCGTCTAACATGGTATTGGCTGCTTTGATTTCCTCCAAACCGTTTTTATATAGTTCAAAGGATTTATCTAAGGTAATATCACCTGTTTCCATTTTTTCAATTATCTCTTCTATATGTTCAAAACGTTCTTCTAAAGAAACTGTTTTTTCACTACTCATTTCTACTAACCTCCGTTACAACCGCTTTCATTTTACCATCGGTCACATGTACCAGAATTTCATCGGACACATGGACATTTTCAATGGTTTTGATGGATTTTCCTTTTGTTTCCACATAGGCATATCCACTACTGATTTTTTTGACTGGAGAAAGACCGTCCAGCGTCTTCGCCAAAAGCATCAATTCATGCTTCTTCATCGTCCATGTCTTGTTCATTCTGTCCGCGATTTTATCCTCGAATTCCAACAAGCGTCTTCTATTTTCATTCAGACGATTGCTTGGGCTTAAAAATTTAAGCTTCGTCTTCTCATGCTCTAGTCGCTGTCTCGCCGTATAAATACCACGACCCATGGAACGCTCCATACGGAGTCTTAACTCTGTCAGCTTTTGCTTCGTAGTCGTATAATCAAACACTGCTAATTCAGCTGCCGCAGATGGTGTTGGCGCTCGTAAATCGGAAACAAAGTCTGCAATGGTCCAATCCGTCTCATGTCCAACCGCAGAAATAATTGGAACACTACAATCAAAAATCGCTCTTGCTACGATTTCTTCGTTGAATGCCCATAAATCCTCTATAGAACCGCCACCACGACCTATAATGATTACATCTACGCCTAACTGTTCTAAGGCCTGAATCCCTCGCACAATACTTTCTTTCGCCCCTTCTCCTTGAACTAGAGCTGGATACAAAATCAACTGTACATAAGGATTACGACGACTGGAAATATTTCGAATATCCTGGATTGCTGCTCCTGTAGGTGCTGTGACAATACCCACTGTCTTTACAAATCTTGGAATCGGTTTCTTATACTCTGGTGCAAACATGCCCATTTCTTCCAATTCCTTTTTCAAAGCTTCGAATTGAAGATAAAGATTCCCAGCTCCATCTAATTCGATTTCCTTAGCGTAAACCTGATATTTACCATCTCGCTCATACACTTCCACCGAACCAGTAACAATGACCTTGTCTCCTTCCTTCATCTGAAACTTAAGGCCTCGACGGTATCCTGCAAACATAACAGCACTAATCGTGCCACTGCCATCTTTCAATGTGAAATAAATATGTCCACTGGAATGATATTTACAATTGGATATTTCACCCTTAATACATATCTGGTGTAACATAAAGTCCTGCAGAAACATATTTTTGATATATTTATTTACCTGCTCAACTGTATATACATTTTTTAACATACGAATTTAGCCAATACTCCATTTACAAAGGAAGCCGAATTATCTGTACCATACATTTTAGCCAATTCTACTGCTTCATTAATTGCAACCTTTGCTGGAACATCTTCTTCGTACTTGATTTCATAAACTGCCAAACGAATAATGGACAAATCTACTTTTCCCATACGAGTAGTTTTCCAACCTGTCGTAGAAGCATTGATAGCCTCATCGATTTCTGGAATCTTCGCAATAATATCACTGCATTTATTATTAATGTACGCAGAATCTTCTTCCTTTACATTTTCTAATTCATCATCCATCATTTCCAACTGTCCAGACATTTCATCTTCATCATGAAATTCTACACGGAATAACATTTTAAAAACATTTTCTCTTAACTCTCTTCTTGTCATAATTTTATTTCCTCGCGATAAAAAATAGGGCGTCATTTCGACACCCTATATTATACTACAAATATTCACTTTTAAAAAGTACTAATTATCACCCATATCAACACTTGCAATACGAACATTTACAACTGCTACTGTAAGTCCTGTCATATTTTCTACAGATGTTTTTACTCTCTCCTGAACTTTAGCTGAAATTTCAGGGATTGCATAGCCATAAGCAATGTTAAGTGCTACGTCAACTTTGATTTCTTCGTCAATAACTTCTACGAAGATACCCTTTGATAAGTTCTTCATACCGAGTTTGCTAACGATTTCATTTGTAATGTTGCCAGCCATAGAGCTAACACCTTCTACTTCTGTAGCTGCAAGTCCTGCAATGATAGCTACCACCTCTTCTGAAACACGGATATCACCTGTTTCATCCGATTTTATCTGAAAAGTTTTATTCAATTCTGCCATTTCTTTTGCCTCCTGAATATTATTCTGCACTTATTATAGCAGAATATTTGCTATTTGGAAAGATTATTTTCTATTTCTCATATCTACTTCCACATTTTATACCCAACTTTTTCTTTGAGCACATCCTTACTAGGGAGTATCCACTCTCCTAGCACTTCTTCTGCCCACATTTGTAGGTTTGCTAAAGTAAGCCCGCTTTCCCCATGCACCTGAATCCCATGTGCCTGTGCCAGTTCTTCCGTATAGTCATCTAGAAAATATACATTTTGAAATCCATGTCCTGGTGCATACTGATACACCATTGGTATTGCTCCAGTTTCTTCTTCCAAAATTTTTACAGAACCTTCCTCTACTTCAAATGTAACCCACGCCATTGCCTCCAGCATAGTCTTTGGCTTATACTGTGTAGATACATAATTGCCCAAAGAATAATAGCACAATGCTCTGTTTCCATTATCTCCCGTTACCCATTCCACAGGCTGAATCACATGTGGATGTGTACCAATAATTAAATCTGCACCTGCCTCTGTCATCTGTTTGGCAAATATTTTCTGATAAACAGATGGAACAAAGGTATATTCATTGCCCCAATGAGGACATACGATAACTACGTCTGCCATCTGCTTAGCTGTAGCAATATCAGTTAAAACATCTGGATGTAATGTCTTAAAATCAATCATTCCAGTATTTTCATCCCAATCGCACAACATCCCCAAATGTCCCTGGAGCCACTTAGGCAATGCCCCTAAATTGGGACTATACGTATAATTCAAAATTGCAAAAGTCACTCCATCAATTGTAAGCAGTCCAATATCCTGATTCACTTCATTTGCATCTTTAAATATGCCCGTAACCAAAATATCCGGATATTTCTCCCAATATTCCACACAATGATTAATTCCCTCAATTCCTTTGTCTGCAGAATGATTTGTAGCATGCAAAACTACATTAAATCCCGCTTTCGCAATGGCATCTCCTAACTCCGTCGGTGAATTAAAGCGTGGATATGCAGAAAATCCTAAATCATTTCCGCCCAAAATTGTCTCCTGATTCGTAATTTTGATATCTGCGAGTTCTAAATATTCCTTTACTGGTTCAAATAGCATATCATAATTTCTCGAACCATCGGTCTGCACTCCAGAATTCACAATACTCAAATGCATCAAATTGTCTCCCAGCATCATAAGACGAATCTTCTGTTTTTCAGGCTCAACAATCTCTATTTCTTCTTCAACAGCGGTATCAATTTCTGTGACTTCAACGGCTTCCGTTTCCTCAGTTTCATTTTCTACCAGAGTTTCCTGCCCCTTATTTTTTTCATAAATTGTCCAAATTGTAGCACCTATCAGTACCACACAACATACGACAAGTACTACTCCTGCCCAAAATAGGCCTTTCTTTTTCATTTCATCACCTTTGTATCATTATTCATCTTTTGCCCCACTACCCTCATGGCGTTTTTGTAACCTTAACATTATATCATATACTCCATGCAAAAAAAAGGCGTTGTGAGCCTTTACCCACAACGCCTTAATCATATCATTATTTTTCAAACTATACAGTCTGTTTTTTAGATACAAATACCTGGAATGAATCTGTTCCTACTAA
>CAYMTP010000006.1:0-35406 GCA_964393435.1 uncultured Lachnobacterium sp.
CAGTTATGGGATACGGTACTATCGGATCAGGGGTAGTAGAAGTATTAGAAGTAAATAAAGACCTGATTACAGAACGTGCAGGAGAACCTGTCGAGGTAAAATATATTTTGGACTTAAGGGATTTTCCTGGAGATCCATATGAAAAATGTATCGTTCATGATTATCAAATTATCGTAAATGATCCAGAAGTTGGTGTTGTAGTAGAGGCAATGGGTGGAGTAGAACCAGCTTATACAATGGTGAAAGCGATGCTTTTGGCTGGCAAGCATGTAACTACTTCAAACAAGAATTTAGTAGCAGAAAAAGGTGCCGAACTTATCGCTATTGCAAGAGAAAGAGGCATTAATTTCATGTTTGGTGCAAGTGTAGGTGGCGGTATTCCGATTATCCGCCCATTAAATACATGCCTTACGGCAGACGCAATTGAAGAGATTACTGGTATTTTGAATGGGACTACCAACTATATGTTGACTCGTATGGCAAATGAAGGTGTAAGCTTTGAAACGGTATTAAAGGATGCTCAGGCAAAGGGCTATGCAGAAGCAGACCCAACAGCAGACGTAGAGGGTATTGATCCATGCCGTAAGATTGCAATCCTTACTTCGTTGGTATGTAAAAAGCAGGTAAATTATGAAGATATCTATACCGAAGGTATTACAAAGATTACCTCGGAGGATTTTGCTTACGCGAACAAGATGGAACGTTCCATCAAATTACTTGCTTCCAGCAAACATGTTGGGGGTAAATATGCTTGTATGGTAGCACCATTTATGCTTGCGAAGAGCCATCCGCTTTGTAATGTAAACGATGTATTTAACAGTGTGTTTGTTCATGGAAATATGCTTGGGGATGCTATGTTCTACGGAAGCGGTGCGGGAAAACTGCCTACTGCAAGTGCGGTGGTTGCGGATATTGTAGATATGGTAAAGCATAACAAGGTAAATGTTTTCATTGACTGGTCGCCAGAAAAAATGGATTTGGTAGATTGCAAAGAAAATGTAAACAGCTTCTTTGTTCGTACTACATCTTCAAAAGCAGAAGTAGAGGCTGCTTTTGAAATGGTAGAGTATGTAGAAGGAGTTGTAGAAGGTGAAATTGGCTTTGTCACAAAGGCTATGACAGAAGCAGATTTTGCAGAAAAAGTTCAGAAGGTACAGTGTGTAAGCAGAATTCGTCTTGCTTAGTTTGTAACAGAAGACAGAGAGACAGAGACTAAGGGGGGAAACTATGGGAAAGTATATTATGGCATTAGATGCTGGGACTACCAGTAATCGATGTATTTTATTTGACGAAGCTGGAAATATCTGCTCCATGGCACAGAAGGAATTCCGTCAGTTCTTTCCAAATCCAGGTTGGGTAGAGCATGATGCGAATGAAATTTGGTCGACACAGTTAGGGGTTGCTGTTGAGGCCATGAACATGATTAATGCAAAGGCAAAAGATATCGCTGCTATTGGCATTACCAATCAGCGTGAAACGGCTATTGTGTGGAATAAAGAAACTGGGGAACCGGTTTATAACGCTATCGTATGGCAGTGCCGCCGCACCTCAGATATGGCGGATGCGTTAAAGGCAAAAGGCTTAGAAGAAACCTATCGTCAGAAAACGGGACTTATTATTGATGCATATTTTTCTGCAACCAAAATCAAATGGATTTTGGATAATGTAAAAGGTGCACGTCAGCTGGCAGAAGAAGGAAAACTCCTTTTTGGTACGGTTGAAACATGGCTTATCTGGAAATTAACAAAAGGAGCGGTTCATGTAACGGATTACTCCAATGCCAGCAGAACGATGCTCTTTAACATTAATACCTTAGAATGGGATAAGGAAATTCTGGAGGAACTGGATATTCCTGAATCCATGCTTCCAACACCGGTGCCATCTAGTCAGGTGTATGGATATGCAGATAGCTCCTTCTTGGGTGGCGAAATTCCGATTTCCGGAGCTGCTGGTGACCAGCAGGCTGCTCTTTTTGGGCAGACTTGTTTTCATGAAGGGGAAGCAAAGAATACATATGGAACAGGGTGTTTCCTTCTTATGAACACTGGAGAAAAGCCTGTATTTTCGAAAAATGGTCTGGTAACCACTATTGCATGGGGATTAGATGGAAAAGTAACCTATGCATTAGAGGGCTCGATTTTCGTAGCAGGTGCTTCGATTCAATGGTTACGTGATGGCATGCGACTGATTGATTCGGCAGCGGATTCGGAATATATGGCCATGAAGGTAAAAGGAACACATGGATGTTATGTAGTGCCAGCTTTTACAGGTCTTGGTGCACCTCATTGGGACCAGTATGCACGAGGAACCATCGTGGGTATTACTCGTGGTACGAATAAAAATCATATCATTCGTGCTACCTTGGAATCTATCGCCCTTCAGGTATGTGATGTTATTGATGCGATGAAGGCAGATGCAGGAATTGAAGTGCGTGCATTGAAGGTAGATGGCGGTGCCAGTGCGAACAACTTCCTGATGCAGTTTCAGGCGGACATGATTGATGCTCCAGTAAATCGACCAGCTTGCGTGGAAAGTACTGCCATTGGTGCAGCATATTTGGCAGGATTGGCAGTAGGATATTGGGGTAGTAAAGAAGATGTAATTAAAAATCAGCAGTTAGACCGTGTTTTTACGCCTGCTATGGATTCCGAGGCGCGTGAAACGAAGCGGAAAGGCTGGAATAAGGCTGTAAAATATGCTTATGGCTGGGCGAAAGATGATGAATAAATGGATGAAATGGTTTGGAAGCGGCAGGGAGCTTTTATGCTCCCTCTTGTTTCCGCCGAGATGTCCGGTGTGCGATGAAATACTCGTGCCAGAGGAAGTAGAAGATGGAATCCATTCTGCTTGTAAAAACAAGCTCTTACCCATTCTTGGGGCAGTGTGCATGCACTGTGGTCGACCAATCGGTGATTATAATCCGAAATGTAAAGAAAGTGAATATGACAGTACACGGGAATATTGCTATGATTGTATGGGCAAAGGCTATACAAGGAACTCTAATATTGTTCAGGCTAAGTCTTTGTATTTGTACAGGGGTGCGATAAAGATATCTATGTATCGTTTTAAATATAGTAATAAGCGGGAATATGCCGACTTTTATGCTAAACAGGCGGTGTTGAGATACGGAGAATGGATGAAACGATTAGGCGTAGAAGTCATTGTGCCTGTGCCTATGTATTTAGCGAAACAAAGGAAACGTGGATATAATCAGGCAGAGTGCTTTGCCCGAAAGATATCGGAATATACTGGAGTTCCGATGAATGCGGATATGGTGAAAAGAACACTGGATACAGCACCTCAAAAGAATCTGGATGAGAAGCAACGAAAAAATAACCTTAAAAAAGCTTTTCAGAGCGGAAAAAATGTAGTACAATATAACTGTGCTATGGTCGTTGATGATATATATACGACAGGCAGTACTGCAGAAGCGGTTGCACGCGAATTGATAAAACAAGGAACTCATCGGGTATACCTGTTGACTATGTGCATCGGTGGGGATATGTAGGAGGTAGCTTGTGGAGGTAGTAAATTGTAAAGGATGCGGAAGGTTATTTAACGCACTTACCAGATCAAGACTTTGTCCAAATTGTCAGGCGAAGCTAGAGGAAAAGTTTCAGGAGGTAAAGAAATACATCAATGATAATCCTGGTTCTACGATTGATGTAGTGTCTCAGGAATGTGATGTATCCACCAAACAAATCAAGCAGTGGATTCGTGAGGAGAGATTAACGTTCTCACAGGACTCTATGCAAGGAATTGAGTGTGAACAGTGTGGAGCGATGATTCGCAGTGGTCGATTTTGTGATGCATGTAAAACTAAATTGCAAAATGAGTTGAAAAGTGCTACATATATCCCAACGGTAGAAAACAAAAAGGCAAGTCGTGACAAGGACCGTATGCGTTTTCTTCAGGGATTATAATCAAATATATGCAAAAAATCAGGGCTGTTTTTCCTATGTTTTCATGGGGAAAACGCCCTTTTTTACTTTCCATTTATCTGCCACTGTGGTATAATACAAAATAATGCATAATTATGTCTAGATAGAGGAGCTCTTATGGTAAACGAGGATCGCGTAAAGAAGCTTTATAAAATTGCTATATATGAAGAAACAGAGGAAAAAGAACATCGCCAGGTAGGACAATATTACCGTAGCGACTATATAGGCAAAGAAGTAGTCAAAAGCTTTTTTATGGGAAGTATTGCTTATCTAATTATGGCGGTGCTATGGATCATTAGCAATTGGGATTTGGTTTTACATCAGATTAACACACTACAGATTATTGATACCGCAATTGTGATGATTGTATTATATGCTATATTTTTGATTGCCTATTTATTTGCTACGGCGGTGGTTTATTATTTTCGTTACAAACACAGCAAGAAAAAGTTAGATGTCTATATGGAGAATTTAAAAGTGGCACATAGCATGTTTGAAAGAGAAGAAAAGCTGAAAATGTAGGAGGCATTATGACAAAGTTATTGGAGATAAAAGAACAGGTATTTAGGTTCTGTGGAGAATATGAAATATATTTGAAATTTGTATATAAATTTTTCATTGCATTGGCACTGTTTTGTTTGGTTAACGGAACAGTAGGTTTTATGGAAAGTATTAGCACTTTTTCGATTGCATTGATATTGTCGTTGGTTTGCTGTCTTCTTCCACAGAGTGCAACTCTTTTAGTAGCGGCGGCTTTGGTAGTAGTAAATCTTTATGTTCTATCTATGGAGGTTGCACTTACAGCGTTGTTGATTTTTGCATTAGTGTTTTTTGTGTATTTTCGATTTTCACCACAGGATGGAGTTCTTTTTGCACTCACGCCTATTTGTTTTGCACTTCATATTCCATATATTCTGCCTATCGGGACAGGACTTCTTAGAAAGATTTATTCTGTGGCAGCAGTTGCTTGCGGAACGATTTGTTTTTTCTTCCTAGATGGTATTTATGAGAATGTAACTACACTTCAGGCAACCTCGGTTGGCACAGGTGGTGTGGAAGCGACCAAGATGACGATTACAGCAGGACAGCTTTTGGCGAACAAAGAAATGTACTTAACAGTAGTCGTGTTTGCACTCTCTTCTATCGTGGTTCATATCGTTCGCAAGATGTCGATTGATCACGCATGGAAAGTGGCAGTAGTTTCTGGTGCATTAGTTCAGATTTCTGGATTATTTGTAGGTTATCTGTTGTTTGATGTTACAGGAAAAACATTAGGTATGATTTTCGGAAATTTAGTTGCATTGGTTCTTGGATTTGCTATTGAGTTTATTTTTATGGATTTGGACTATAGCAGAACAGAGCGTGTACAGTTTGAAGATGATGACTATTATTACTTTGTAAAAGCAGTACCAAAGAAAATGGTTGCATCTTCTGACAAGGAGATTATTCAGTTTAGTGGATTCGTTCCATTAGGAAAAATAAAAGACAGACGTAAAAAAGAGGAAAAACCAATCAGCCGCCAGCAGATTGCAGAAGAACTGGATATTGATGAAGAGTTTTTGAAATAGAAACGTAGAAAATAGACGTTGCAAGAAAGGAGAGAACAATGGAATATTTTAGAGAAATGCTCGGTTTGGTCCAGCAAAATTTGTCACAAATACTGAGCATGGCCAATTTAACTATTACATGGGTTGATGTGGTAGAGATTCTTATTATCTCCTTCCTGTTTTATCATGTACTATTATGGATCAAGTCAACACGTGCATGGAATCTGTTTAAAGGCATTATGGTGATTCTTATTTTCGTACTCCTGGCAGCTTTTTTCCAGATGAGCACGATTCTGTGGATTGCAGAGAATACCTTGAATGTAGGTTTGATTGCGTTAGTAATCATTTTCCAACCAGAACTTCGATATGCATTGGAAAATATTGGTGGAAAAAGCATATTAGGAAACATATTTATCTTTAACAAAACAGCGCCAGAGAAGTTTTCTAATCACACCATTGATGAATTAATCAAAGCGGTATTTGCGATGGGCAAGGTAAAAACCGGTGCTCTGATTGTTATAGAGGATGAAATTGTATTAGATGAATACATCCGTACAGGAATTGATGTAGATGCATTGGTATCCAGTCAGCTCCTAATTAATATTTTTGAAAAGAATACACCACTCCATGATGGGGCAATCATTCTAAGAGGTAACAGAGTGGTTTCCGCTACATGCTACCTGCCTTTGTCTGACAGTCTTAGCCTTAGTAAGGAATTGGGAACCAGACATCGTGCTGCAGTTGGAATCAGCGAGGTCAGCGATTCTCTTACTATTGTTGTTTCGGAAGAAACCGGTCGTGTGTCTGTAGCATATCGTGGAGAGATTTTCCGCAATTTGGATGCGGATGGTCTTAGGGCAAAATTACAGCAGTTGCAGAATCTGAATGCAGAAAAAACGGTCAAAGGAATAGAAGTTTTGAAGAGGAGGTTTAAGAATGAAAAATAGTATTCTCAAAACCTTGTCAAATAATCTGGGATTCAAAATTCTGGCGTTCTTCTTTGCTTTCACACTATGGCTTGTTGTGTACAACATGGAAGATCCAACGAAATCCAAGACTTTGACGATTAATGTCAGCATTGAAAATAGAGAAAATCTTGAAAATATGGGCAAGTATTACGAGGTAATAGATGGTTCCAATAAGGTGTCCTTTTCCGTAACAGCGGCCAGAAGCATTTTGGATAAGCTAGATGAATCTGACTTCACCGCAACTGCGGATATGAATCAAATTGTTATTGATGAAGATGGCAGCGAAGGTGAGATACCAATTGTAATTGCATGTACTTCAAATGAAAATGGCAAATCCATTAAGCTAAGTTCTACCAGTAAGGTATTAAAGGTCGCACTAGAGGATTTGATGATTAAACAGTTTGTCGTATCAGCAAAGGCTACAGGAAAAGTACCCGATGGCTATGCACTTGGTGATGTAGAGGTAACTGCACCAAATGTTTTGAAGGTTTCAGGACCAAAATCTATTGTGCAGAAAATAACATCAGCAGTAGCTACGATAGATGTGTCAGGAATATCTGATTCATGGACCACATATAAGGCAAAACCAATATTGTATGATAAGGATGGAAAAGAAGTTGACGAGACACGTCTTACAAAGAGTGACAATACTGTGACGGTGTCTGCAGAAATTCTGAATACAAAGGAAGTTGCAATTGCTGTAAAACCAACAGGTACTCCAGAAAATGGATATACGATTACCTCTATCATCAGTAATCCAACGACTATTTTGTTAAAAGGAAATAAATCCGTATTGAATAGCATTAATTCTATTGAAATACCAGATAATTTGATTTCTGTAGAAGGAAAGAACAAAGATGTAAAAGCGACAATTGATGTGTCCGAATATATTCCAGAGGGGGTAACTATGGCGAATCCAGAAGAATCCTCTGTAGAAATAACAGTTTCTATTGGAAAAATCAAAGAAAAGGTATTTAGTATCAATTCGGAGAATATTATAGTTACTGGGCTTTCTACTCACAGCAATCTGGAGTTTGCACTCAGTAGTGTTGCTGTGCATGTATCTGGTTTAGAAGAGGACATTGCAAGTCTTAGCAGTGAAACCTTGAGCGGAAGCATTGACGTAACATATTTACCAATTGGTATTCATGAGGTAGAATTGTTATTAGATTTAGATGAAAGTAAATATAGCTATCTTCCAGTTAAGGTAACAGTATATATTACAGACGCATCTATGTCAGATGTGCAACTAGAAGAATAAACCAATTTCAGAAATAGATATAACAAGAAAGAAGGAATTAAAAATGGCAAGATTATTTGGAACAGACGGTGTACGTGGTGTAGCAGGAACAGAACTTACAATTGAACTCGCGATGAAACTCGGTCAGGCAGGAGCTTATGTACTCACCAAAGAAAAATCCCATCAGCCAACCATTATCGTTGGATGTGATACGCGTATTTCTGGTGGTATGCTGGCAAATGCACTGATGGCAGGTATCTGTTCAGTAGGAGCCAATGCAGTATATGTAGGCGTGGTGCCAACACCAGCAGTTGCATATCTTACAAGACTTCATAAAGTGGATGCCGGTGTAGTGATCTCTGCATCTCATAATCCTATGGAATTCAATGGAATCAAATTCTTCAATGGAGAAGGTTACAAGCTTTCCGACGAACTGGAAGATGAAATCCAGTATCATATTGAACATGATATGGAAGATATCGATTTTCCTATCGGTTCGGGCATCGGAAAAATCAAATATCGTTTCGACATGAAAGAAGAATATGTTGAATATGAAAAGAGATGTGTGCCAGTAGACTTAAAAGGCATGAAAATCGTTATTGACTGTGCGGAAGGTGCGAATCACTATACAGCAGTAGAGACACTTAGAGATTTAGGTGCTGACCTGGTTGCGATTCATACAAATCCAGATGGAACCAATATCAATGCAAACTGTGGTTCTACACATATGGGCGAATTAAAGGCACGTGTAGTTGCAGAAAAAGCACAGGTAGGTATTGCCTTTGACGGTGATGCAGACCGTATGCTTGCGGTTGACGAAAACGGCAATATAGTAGATGGTGACCAGATTATGCTTATCTGTGCAAAACATATGAAGGATAAAGGGTTGTTGAAAAAGGACACTCTCGTAGTGACTGTTATGACCAATCTGGGACTCACTCTGGCTGCAAAGGACCTTGGAATCAATCTGGAAACTACCAAAGTAGGGGACAGATATGTGTTAGAAAAAATGGTAGAAAAAGGTTACAACATCGGTGGTGAACAGTCTGGTCATGTCATTTTCTTAGATGACAATACAACGGGGGATGGACTTCTTAGTGCACTTCATTTGTTGCAGGTAATGGTAGAGACAGGAAAGCCATTATCAGAACTTGCAGCTGTAATGGAAGTACTTCCACAGGCACTTATTAATGCGAAGGTGCCAAACCATAAGAAGAACAGTTATATGGAATATCCTCGTATTGCAAAGGCTATTGAAGAATTGGAAGCAAAATTTGCTGGTGAAGGAAGAGTGCTGATTCGTCCTTCTGGAACAGAACCATTGGTTCGCGTTATGATTGAGGGAAAAAATCAGAAGGAAATTGAAAAGGCAGCACGTGAGTTAGCAGATTTGATTATGGAAGTAATGATTTAATTATATTGGGGGGGGATTAATTGTGGTAGCACAGTTAGTTAAAATTACAAATCCAACAGGATTAGACGTAAAACCTGCAGGAAGCCTTTGCAAAGAGGCAATGAAATTTAAATGTAAAGTGACCTATGGCTATGGCGGTGGAAGTACCGCGAATGCCAAAAGCGTACTTAGTGTGTTAGGCTCAAGCATCAAGCACGGGGAGGAAATCCGATTGATGTGCGAAGGGGAAGATGAGGAAGCTGCCTTAGCCCACTTAGTAGCATGCTTTGAAAAGGGATTAGAGGATTAGAGGAATGTTGAACTATAAAAGATACAAAAGAGTACCTGTGGTAAATTATCCACAGCGTCAGTGGCCTAACAAAGAAATCGAGAAAGCACCTATCTGGTGTTCGGTAGACTTAAGAGATGGTAATCAGGCGTTGATTGAGCCTATGACAGTAGAGGAAAAGGTAGAGATGTTCCAGCTTCTTGTAAAGCTTGGATTTAGGGAGATTGAAATTGGATTTCCAGCTGCATCTCAGATTGAATTCGATTTCTTGCGTAAACTGGTAGCGGAAAATATGATTCCAGATTATATGAAGGTGCAAGTGCTTTGTCAGTGTAGACAGGAGCTTATTGATCGTACCTTTGAAGCAATTCAGGGAATTCCTAATGTTATTTTTCATATTTACAATTCTACTTCAACGCTTCAAAGAGATGTGGTTTTCCATAAGGATTTGCCGGAAATCATTGATATTGCGATTGCGGGGACACGCATGGTAAAAGAAGGCATGAAGAACTACGATGGCAATTTAACATTGGAATATTCACCAGAAAGCTTTACGGGAACAGAACTTGATTTTGCACTTGAAATTTGTACTGCAGTACAGAAGGAATGGAATCATGCAAATGATAATCCAATTATCTTTAACCTGCCAGCTACAGTAGAAATGAATACTCCAAATGTGTACGCAGACCAGATTGAATGGATGAATACGCATTTTGAGGATAGAGAAAACGTAATTCTTTCGGTACACCCTCATAATGATAGAGGAACAGGTGTAGCAGCAACCGAACTTGCGTTGCTTGCAGGAGCGGACCGCGTGGAAGGAACACTTTTCGGAAATGGTGAGAGAACAGGTAATGTGGATATTTTAAATCTTGCTTATAATATGTTCTCTCAGGGTATTAATCCAGAACTAAATTTAGAAAATGTAAATGAGATTATCGATGTATACGAACGTTGCTGCAAGATGCAGGTAGGTATGCGTCATCCATATGCAGGAAAGTTGGTATTTACAGCATTTTCTGGCTCTCATCAGGATGCAATCAACAAGGGCGAGCAGGCACTCAAAGAACGTGGCTCAGAAATCTGGGAGGTTCCATATCTTCCTATTGATCCAGCGGACGTAGGACGCGAATACGAACCAGTTGTTCGTATCAACAGCCAGTCTGGTAAGGGTGGCGTAGCCTTTGTAATGAATACGGTATACGGATATAAATTACCTAAGGCTATGCATAGAGAATTTGCAGATGTTATCCAGCTTATTTCTGAAACGGAAGGCGGCGAGGTAGCACCAGCACGTATTATGGATGCTTTCCGTGGGGAATACTTAAAACGTAAGAACCCATACGAATTTATCAGTGCGAAGGTTGAAGATGATCATTCAGATGAAGAGACCAGAGTAACATTAGTATTCAAATATCATGATAGAGAAATTATTTCGGAAGGCAGAGGTACAGGACCTATCGATGCTGTCCGTATCGCTATCAAAAACGGCGTTGGTGCTACGGATTTCACTATTGTTGATTATGATGAACACGCTCTTAGCGAAGGTTCGCATGCTAAGGCGGCAGCTTATATTCAAATGAAGGATAATAAAACGGGAAAAGTTACATTTGGCGTAGGCGTAAGCAGTAACATTACGAGAGCATCGATTCGCGGTGTATTTTCCGCATTAAATCGTTTATCAGCAAACGAGTAATTGGTATACATATCTTAGATAAAAGAAGGATAAAGCAATGGGATTATTTAAAAAGAGTTTTGCAAACTTCATGATTTACGTGCTTAAAATGATGATGTATTTTAGCTTATTGGCATCATTTATTTTGGTATTTGCTCAGGAAAACGTTGGACTTACACGTCCCTCTAGAACTTTAGGTACTACAGCATTGACCTATGCGATTGTTGGTCTTTTGATGGTGGCTATCTACGGGAAATATGATATTGGTCGTAGAAAGAACAAACCTATTATATATTCACTTGGGCTAGCGGTAGTTCTGACAGATATTATCACATATGTAGAATTGATGATTATGAGTACACTAGAAGCGGATGTTAGGGCTTTCCGATTGCTTCATATCGGAGAGTTGCTTGGTATATTGGGTCTGCATACATTGATAGTAGTCGGATTCGTTTACTTTGGTAACTGGATGTATTTCAAGCTAATACCACCAGAGAAGTGCTGCATCATTACAAACAAAGACTCGAATTTGGAGCAGATTACTCGAAGTGTGAAGAAGTATCAAAAGCAATATGATGTTCAGAGAGTTGTTGATTACAGACGTACCGATTTAGAAGAAATTATCAGCAAAATGGATACGGTATTCCTATACGATGTGCCAGTAAACGAGAGAACAGATATTGTTCATTATTGTTATGAACATTTGATTAATATTTATATTAATCCTGAAGTTACAGATATAGTTGAAAATTTAGCAGAGTACTATTTGTTAGATGATGTATCTATGCTGAATTTTAATGTAGAGGGGCTTACATTAGAACAAAGATTTTTCAAGAGAACCTTCGATATTATAGTATCTGCTTTAGCAATTGTTGTAAGCAGTCCAATTTGGCTGATTGCAGCTATTGCAATCAAAGCAGGTGACGGAGGCCCAGTCTTCTTTAAGCAGAATCGTGCAACCAGAGATGGAAAAGTATTCCAAGTATACAAATTCCGTACTATGAAGCAGAATGTAGAAAATCGTTCGGCTACTGCGGATGACGATCGTATCACAAAGGCAGGAAAGATTCTTCGTAAAACCAGAATGGACGAGCTTCCACAGTTTTTGAATATTTTCCTGGGAGACATGAGTTTTGTAGGACCTAGACCAGAGATGATGGAAAATGTATATTCATACACAGAGGATTTACCAGAATTCAAATATAGACTTCGTGTTAAGGCGGGGCTTACAGGTTATGCTCAGATTGCGGGTAAGTATAATACTACTCCAAAGGACAAGCTTATCATGGACATGATGTATATCGAAAGATATAGTTTTTGGAATGATATTAAGCTTTGCTTCCAGACATTGATTGTATTATTTAAGTCAGATAGTACAGAAGGTTTCCAAACAAGAGACGATGTATTTGAAGTAGAAGAAACACCGGTTGAGGTAAGAAAATAGTGAAGAAAATTCTTTTTTTAGCAATGCATTTAGGATATGGTGGGATAGAACGAGCAATTATATCGGAAGCGAATATCCTCGTAGACAAATATGATGTGGAAATTGCCTGTGCTTATAAATTGTATGATAAGCCAGCATTTCCATTGGATGAACGAGTTAAAGTAACTTATTTATCGGAAACATTAAAACCCAATAAGGATGAGTTGAAAGCGGCAATTCATAGTAAGAACCCAGTTGCAATCGTAAGAGAAGGAATTATGAGCATCCGAGTGCTGCATTATCGTAAAGCGGCAATGAAAAAGGCCATTAAACAATCCGATGCAAATATTATTATATCTTCCAGATATTTATATAATGCCCTCTTGGCAAAAAACAAGAAAGAGGGCGTAGTAACGATTGCCCAAGAGCATAATCACCACAACGGGGACGAGAAATATATTAATCAGATTGCAAATTCTGTTCAAGGAATTGACTATTTTATGCCGGTATCTAAGGAGTTAACAGATTTCTATGCAGCAAGAGTAGGTAATGTGGTATGTAAGTATATTCCTCATAGTTTGGAGTATATGCCGGAACACATATCCGAATTGACGGAGCCAATGATTGTATCTGTTGGCCGTTTGTCACCAGAAAAAGGTTATTTGGATTTGATAGAAGTATATGCATCCATTCAGAAAGAGCACCCAGAATGGAAACTGCATATTGTAGGGGATGGGGTTGAACGTTCTGCAATCGAACGTAAAATCCAAGCATGTGGATTACAAGAAAGTGTTGTATTACATGGATATCAAAACAAAGAGTACATCAATGAAGTATTAGCCAAGGCTTCTATCTACATGATGTGTTCTCATACAGAGTCCTTTGGTATTGTTTTGATTGAAGCACAGGCCTTTGGAATTCCATGCGTTGCATTCGACTCTGCAAAAGGTGCGATAGAGATTATAGAGGATGAGGTAAATGGATACCTCGTTTCCAATCGTAATTTTGATGAAATGAAGAATAAAGTATGTCATCTCATCGAGAATGAAGACTTAAGGAAAGCGTTTGGCGAGAAGAGCCGAGAGAATTCTTTGCAATATTCTAAAGAAGTAATACAGGAAAAATGGTTTGAGTTTTTAGAAGAAATCTGTGATTAAAGAGGTAAAGATGAAAAAAGTAATGTTTATATCCAGCACAGGTGGTCACTTATCAGAGCTTTTACAATTAGAGCCCCTGTTTGAAGAATATGACTTTTCTATCGTAACAGAAGAAACGAAGTCTACGTTAGGCTTAAAGGACAGATTCCCAAATAGAGTGGAATATTTAGTTCCTGGAACGAAATCACATATTTTATCTTATGTGTTTATATTTAGCTTTAATATTATAAAATCATTGTATTTATTACTCAAAATAAATCCAAATGTCATAGTGACTACTGGAACACATACGGCGGTTCCAATGTGTTACTGGGGTAAATTGTTAAAGAAGAAAATTATTTTCATTGAAACTTTTGCAAATAGTAACACCAAAACGGAAGCTGGAAAAATGATATATCCTATCGCCGATACATTTATCGTTCAATGGGAATCTATGCTAGAGTTATACCCAAATGCTATCTATGGAGGTTGGATATATTGATATTAGTAACGTTAGGAACAAACGACAAAACCTTTATAAGGTTAGTGAAAGAAATAGAACGATTGATAGATTCCGGTAGTATTGATGAAGAAGTGATTGTTCAGGCTGGTTATACAAAATATCAATCAGACAAAATGCAAGTATTTGATTTAATACCTATGGAGAAATTTGATGAACTCATTTCAGAATGTAGTCTATTAATCACGCATGGGGGAGTCGGGTCTATTATTTCAGGACTCAAGAATCAAAAAAAGGTAATTGCTGTACCACGACTTGCGAAGTATGAAGAACATGTAAATGACCACCAGATTCAGATTATTCAGAATTTTGATAAAGCAGGTTATATTGTGGGGGTATTTGAAGTAGAAGAATTAGAGTCGGCAATTCGCAGAATTCCTACATTTGAACCAAAGTCCTACGAGAGTAATACTTTGAACATGATTAATTTAGTTAGACATTGTATAGAAAGTGATGAGGGAAAGAGATTTCATGAATAATTGTCCAAAAGAATTACCGCTGATATCGGTTATTATTCCAATATATAATGTTGAGAATTACCTAGAGAGGTGCCTTTCTAGTTTGCAGAATCAGACATATGGGAACCTAGAAGTGCTTTTGATTGACGATGGTTCAAAAGATAGCAGTGGAGAGATAGCAGATGCATATGCGAAGCAAGACTCACGGTTTAAAGCATTTCATTTGATCAATAATGGTGTTTCATCAGCACGAAATTATGGGATCAAAATGTTTACTGGTGAATATGTTACTTTTATTGATGCGGATGATTTCGTTGATGTACATTATATTGAGTTCCTGTATCAAGCGATTATAGATACGCAATCGAAAATGTCTGTTTGTCAAATGTATGAATGCGGAAATGATGTTAAAGCATATGAAGAAGTAAATATGGGTGTTAAACCAACGGTTTATACAATTGATGAAAACTATGACTATACAGCATCATATGCTCGTTTTTCAGTTTGTGCTACATTATTTAAGAGGGAACTTATTGAAAAAAGAAAATTCTCTACAGAATTATTTATGGGAGAGGATGCATTGTTCGTGGCAGAAGTCATGAATGAATGTAAAAAGTATGCACTGATTCAACAGAAATTATATGTTTATATATTATATAATCAATCTTCTTCCCATGGGAAATACACGGAAAAACATCGTACAGAAGTATATGCGATGCAGAAAATTAAAGAAGTATACAATATTAAGAGTACTAGATTCGTCTCAAATATGAATGCGAGATATTGCTTTGTATGTCTAAACGGGATGAAACAAATGATTTTATATGATGTAAATGATGAAGAATGGTATAGTTTTTTACATAACGAAGTAAGGGAAAATATTATACCATTTCTTAAATCACAATATGCTTTTTCAAGAAAAGTAATAGCTGTTATGTTTTGTATATTGCCTAGGGTAATTAAGTATGTATATAAAAATGTGAAAAAATTCAAGGCTTGAAAGGAAGTTATAATATGTCACAAGAAAACGACTCATTAAAAAGAAGTGCGTTTAGCGGTTTTGCGTGGAAATTCGCAGAAAGAATAGGAGCACAATTAGTATCGCTGGTCGTATCAATAGTGTTAGCTCGAATTTTGCTACCAGAAGATTATAGTGTCGTTAGTATAGTTACAATATTCTTTGCTTTTTGTAATGTCTTTATTACGGGTGGGTTAAATACTGCATTAATTCAAAAGAAGGATGCTGACCAAGAGGACTATTCAACGATTTTTTGGGTAAATATTATAATTGCTGCTATTTTATACTCTTTTATGTTTATAATGGCTCCAGTTATTGCATCTGCATACCATAATGATTTGCTTGTTCCGATTATACGTGTTATGGGATTAACATTTTTTATAAACGGAATTAAAGCGGTATTGAGTGCGTACATATCCAGTACGTTACAATTTAAGAAGTTTTTCTTCTCAACCTTAATCGGAACTGTTTTTTCTGCTGTAATAGGAATCGCCATGGCTATGGCAGGATTTGGAGCATGGGCTTTGGTGGCACAGCAAATGAGTAATAGTTTGATAGATACCATTATCTTATTTGTTACAACAAAATTCCACGTAAAGTTTTTGATTTCTATTAAAAAATTAAAAGAATTACTACATTTCGGTTCAAAAATATTCATTGCTTCAGTGATTAGTGTACTATATGATCAAATTAATCCACTGATTGTAGGGCTAAAATTTACGAGTAATGATTTAGCTTTTTATACAAAAGGAAGAAGCTTTCCATTGTTATTGAATGATACAATTACAGGTTCACTATCAGCAGTTTTGTTTCCTGTCATATCTAAAAAGCAGGACGATAAGCAATCAGTTTTAAATATGACTAGGAGATATATAGGGATCGCTTCTTATGTGGTTTTTCCTATTATGTTAGGTTTTTTTGCAGTTGCAGAAAGTTTTGTTAAGGTTGTTTTAACAGATAAATGGTTGTTTGCTATACCATATATACAGATTTTCTGTTTTGCATATATGTTTAATATCATTCAGACGGGAAATTTAGAAGCGATTAAAGCAATTGGACGAAGCGACATTATTTTAAAGCTAGAGGTTATCAAGAAGACATTGTATTTTACAGTGATTATTTTGTTTGTGTGGCTGACGGATAGCCCAGAGATGCTGGCGGTTTCATCCATCGTATGTACTGTAATTGCCACAATAGTAAATACAGTTCCAAATCGTTCTTTGATAGGATATCGGTACCGAGATCAAATTAAGGATATACTTCCGAATCTGCTTATAGCATCGATAATCGGCTTTGTTGTTTTAGTTATGAATGAAATAGCGATTTCACCATTTTTGTTGTTGATAATACAGGTTTTGGTGGGGGCTACTTTATATGTAATATTAAGTATTATTACAAAAAATGAGAATTTTAAGTATTTATTAAATATGTTAAAACAAATTATAAGGAGAAAACAAAAATGAATGTAGCGGTTATAATTGCAGGCGGTGTAGGAAATAGAATGGGACAAGATATCCCAAAACAGTTTATTAATGTATATGATAAGCCAGTTTTAATCTATACATTAGAAGGATTTCAGAGACATCCACAAATAGATGCGATTGAAGTAGTATGTATTGATGGCTGGCATGATATTTTGTGGGCATATGCAAAACAGTTTAATATTACAAAATTGAAATGGGTAATTTCAGGTGGAAGCACAGGACAGGAATCTATCCGCAATGGTGTATATAATCTGGAAGGGGTATGTGATAAAGATGATATTGTTATCATTCATGATGGAATCCGACCTATGGTAGATGAAACCGTTCTCTCTGATGTAATTGTCAAGGCACAGAAATATGGAAATGCTGTTACATCTTTGCCATATAATGAGCAGATATTCGTAATTGATGATGAGATATCTACGACAAAATATATTCCAAGAGAGACACTGAGAAGAGTATCTACTCCTCAGGCATATAATTTTGGAAAATTAGACTGGGCATATCATGAAGCCTTTGAAAAAGAGATTGGAATATATGGTTCCTCATACACGAATACAATGATGGTTGAACTAGGAGAAAGATTATATTTTGCTGCTGGTTCAGATAAAAATATAAAATTAACCACAAAAGACGATTTGGAATTATTCAAAGCATACATGAAAGCAGACAAAGATCGTTGGATAAAATAGGAGAATGAATATGCAGTTATACGAAAATAGAAGTTATTGTTTACAAATAGAAAAAGCAATGGAATGGAATCTTCCTTGGGAAAAATTAAACGATAAGTCTATTTTGATTTCTGGTGCAGCGGGAATGATTGGTAGTTGCCTAATTGATATTATAATGCTTAGAAACAAGCTGTTCAAAATGAATTGCAAGGTTTATGCAGTAGGAAGAAATTTAGAAAAAATCAAAAATCGATTCGAATATTGCTGCCAGGAAGATACATTCCAGATGATTTCATGGGATATCAATCAAGCAGATGTAATAGGTGATATCGGGAAAGTAGATTATGTATTGCATTTAGCAAGCAACACACATCCAGTTGCATATGCCACAGATCCAATTGGAACGATTACGACCAATATCATCGGAACACATAATTTATTAGAGTTTGCAGTAAATCATGATGCAGCCCGTTTCGTATTTGCATCTTCAAATGAAATATATGGAGAAAACAGAGGCGACGTAGAATTATTTGATGAAGAATATTGCGGATATATCGATTGCAATACAATGCGAGCTGGATATCCAGAAAGTAAGCGTTGCGGAGAGGCACTTTGCCAAGCTTATATGGCTCAAAAGGATTTAGATATTGCAATTGCCAGATTGACAAGAAGTTATGGACCAACGCTGCTTACCACGGATACAAAGGCACTATCTCAGTTTATTAAAAAAGGGATTGAAGGGGAAGATATTGTCCTTAAAAGTGAGGGAACTCAGTTTTATTCTTACACCTATGTATTAGATGCCGTATCAGGTTTGTTGACAGTTCTTCTATGTGGAGAACGCGGTGAAGCATATAATATTGCAGATGTGAAATCAGATATCACATTGCGAGATTTGGCTAAAATTATTGCAGATTATGTAGGAGTAAACGTGGTTTTCGAAATCCCTGACGCTGTTGAACAGGCTGGATATAGCAAAGCAACAAAAGCTAGATTAAACAGCCAAAAACTTCAAGCACTAGGGTGGAAAGCAGAATATTCCATTCAGGAAGGATTACAACATACGATAGATATTATGAAAGGGAACAGATAAATATGTTCAAGAAAATTATAAAGAAAATACTAAGTATTATTCCAAATGGAAATATAATTATGTTTGAAAGTGTTCCTGAGTTATCAGATAATACCATGCCTGTTTTTGAGGAGATGTTGAAAAGAGGTTTGAACAAAAAATACAAAATGGTATGGTGGGTTAATGATTCGACGAATGATTTTCCTATGTATGATAATACGATATATGTAGATACTAAAACATTTTGGAATAAAATACTTTTTTGGTGGTGTCGTATATTTTCAAAATGTACTATCTCTTGTAATCAAGTAATTACTAAAATTAGGGAGAAACAAACTGCAATCTATTTGGCACATGGTACAACTGTAAAAAGCACTAGAAAATATTATGATCTTCCAGAGAGTATTGATTATGTATTAATCGCTTCTGAGCCATCCAAAGAAGCGATGGCTTATGAATTGAATGTGGATAAAGAAAAGATAGTTGCATTGGGATATCCAAGAAATGATGTCATGGGAAACGTGCAGTTAAATCTTCATCCTTTTTTTACAAAAGAATATAACAAAATTATCGTTTGGTATCCAACATATAGGCAGAATAAAAGTGGTGGGAAGACAAATGCAAAAAATGCACTTCCTGTTTTGCATGATACGAATCAGGCAATCAGGTTAAATGAAATGGCAAAAAATCAAGGTGTGCTTTTGGTGGTGAAGCCGCATTTTGCACAGGATGTAAGCTACATCAAGGAATATAATCTGAGTAATATTGAATTTATTGATGATGGCTTTTTTAAGAAAAATGGTATAACATCATACGAGTTTGTTTCAAGCTGTGATGCATTGATTACAGATTATTCTTCTATATATTATGATTACTTATTGTGTGACAAACCAATAGCAGTAGTATGGGAAGACATTGAAGAATATCGACAGAATCCAGGTTTTGGAGTTGATGTAGATGAAATGATGAAATGTGCAAGTAAGATATACACATTAGAGGAATTTGAAGCATTTTTAGTTGATGTAGCTAACGAGAATGATGAATATAAAGAGTTACGTAAGGAAATCAATGCGTGGGCGAATTATTCAACAGATGGAAAAAATGCACAAAGAGTGGTTGATTTTATTGTAGAAAAAGCGAGACTGTAATGTGTTGATTGGACGAATAAAGTGGCTGTTGCAATATAGACGTATAACCGTCTATTTTGCAACAGCCACTTTGATTTTGCAATATAATAAATTATTTCAGTGGAAGCAATTTCCACAATGAAGATGTAATATATTTAAAAAGTTTGATAAGTAAAACGGTGCAAACTAAACAAAGGATAAAGTAGAAATAAATATTTATTTGATCAACACCAAGATTTTTAAATACGATCATTGGAATCCTTTGCAAAATATATAGTTCAAATAAATTGTCTCCACACCAATTAAGGATACGGTTTCCAATATGAAATCTCATAGTGAAACATACAACTATAAGTGCAAAAACAATATTGCTTAAGAGGTATGCAGCGGTGCTTCCATGTGATTTAAAAACGATAAAAGTTCCCGCTAATGCGATTAGTAATACAAACCACATAATATTTTTACGAAAAACGGAATCTATATATTTTCTTAATAACGAATAGAACATACCTACTGTATAGCATAAAGCTGTATCATACCAATGCATAGGTTTAATATTATAGCGTCTGCATATGACAATCAATACACAGGTAATCACCGTAATGACAATGACCTGTACAATATAGTTTTTGGTTTTTATAAGTTTAAAGGCAAGGTATGTGATGAAATATAATACAAGGATTACGAAAATATACCAATTCGAATTTCCTAAAGTTTCCCAACCAAGTAAAGATAGTATGATTTGTTCCAAAGAATATTGGCTACCAAAAATGACTCCAACGATTAGGAATAATAATACTGCACAGTCAAAGCGAAACAGTGTAGCGAGAATTCGCTTGCAAGGAAAGGAATCAATATAATCAATTCCTTTCTTTTTAATGGACTCCATGACACCATATCCAGAATAAAATAGGAAGAGGGTAACCATAGCCTGTCCAAATAATCCCACAATAGAGCGATATATAAGATTGGTCTGACTGGTCAGAGACACATAGGAATTAAAATGGCTAAAAAAGACGAGTAAAATGAAAATGCCTTTTATTGAGGTGGTGGTATCAATAGATAGGTAGTTTTCGTTTCCTTGGGTACAAAACCGGATGCCATATAAACATATAATGATATACACTAAAAAAAATAGTAGCATGGTATTATTTCTCCATTCTATATAATCTGTATAATCTTCAAAATCTTTTTTTTCTTTTCGTCGTCATAATCTACCATAGCACGTAGAATCTCATTGTCTAGAGCTAAAGATGAATTTTCATATTGATTAGATAAAAGGAAGTCAATTGAGGTGTTTAGAGCATTTGCAATCGCAAGCAAAACATTAAGGGAGACTTTGGTGTGATTGTTCTCAATGTTTGAAATATGAGAAGTGTTGCAACCAACAATTTCTGCCAGCATATCTTGTGTCAAGCCTCTACTTTGACGTATTTCTTTTATCTTTATACCTAATTTCAAATAATCTATTTCTTGTTGCATGATATTTTCCTCTTTGTCTAATTGTAATATTTACTTTTTTACGTTAGAATTACCTGCGTAAGTTAAAAATATGCACATAGACAAATTGGGGGATAATAAATACTAAAACAATGAAGAATATATGGAGCAAAGAAGTACAAAGGTATCTTTTTTATGGAGTTTTGACAACAATTGTCAAGTATACTGTTTTTGCAGTCGGATTAGATCTTATGGGAGAGGATATGGTGTTAGGGGTGAATATGATCGCATTTGTATATTACAACATTGGTAAAAGCTTTTCCGAGTGTTTTGCACATTGCAAAAGCGGATTGATGTAAACAAATAAAAAGGTCTGGCATAATTGATATGCCGGACCTTTTATTATTAATTATAGTTTGTTTCTGTCTGTCGAATCACTAATAATATCAATAGTATAAGGTATATAGAAACAGAAGGTGCACCTAAAATATGACCTGCTATAATAGAGATTCCAATTCCGAGTAATACTGCTAATAGATATGCATAGGATTCTAATGGAACTTTTTTAATATTGCGTATGAACTTATATATAAGAACTACAAACGGTGCAAAGTATATGCAAAACCCTACGATTCCATAATGTAGCAATATATCGAAAATATCTATTTCAACCAATTGCTTATAATACGTATAATCTATAGCTGTACGTGGTGCCCAACCAAGTCCAAACAAAATGGTTGAGAGACCGTTACTTATAAAATGCTTATAATTCTCTATAAAATATAAAAGTCTATTACTTGTTACTCGATTAAGTATGTTCAAAAGTCTGTTTCCACGAATCAAGTCAACGGTAGATTGTGGGATAGAGTCGTTTGGATCAGTTAATTCTGTGGAAGCAGGGTCTTCCGTTTCAAGTTCTGTGGAAGGCGGAAGAGTATCCATACCAGCTAGTGTATCCATATTATCGGTAGAAACAGAACTCATGCAACTGAATATTAATATTACAAGAAGAACGATAGGTAACAAATATCGATTGGTTTTATTGTTCAATACAAATATCAAAACTGCAATTAAAACAGAAGCGATGATTCCGATATAGCTTACTTTAGTTCCCATAATGGATGTGGAGTATATAATAGGAATTGCAAGCAATATTTTCCACTTCTTTTCATTATCCATTAAATCGAAATTACAAATAGATAAAATCACTAGAATCGCACCAATTTCATTTGCTGCATAGAACCATCCTGTAGTTCCACCAAAATTCCATTCATAAGAAGAAAAGCCAGTATTGGTGAAATATGGAATCAACATTAAAGCAGAGTATACTAAGCAGTTGATTGTTATAATACGCTTTATAACGAGTGGATCAATATCAAAATCATGGAATATGTTATATAAACATAGCATCATGATTGGGAAATACAAATACTTGAATGCATTTATTATTTCTGTAAAAAGACTGGAAAATTGCCATATGTCAGGTTTTGTTATAAAATATATTCCAGCAAAAATACATATACATATGATGTAAAAAATAGTATGTTTTCTATACTTGCATTTGCTATAGAAAAAAACATAAATAAGTGCAACGACCAAAGATAAGCCTTTCACTACAATGCCGATTGTGATTGGGAAATCAATAAATCGAGTGGACAGTGATGTTAATAAATCAACAAAAGGCAAAGTAAAAAAGAACACAAGAAGTAGCCTCTGTTTAAAATTTGTTTTTGACATAAAATATTCCTCGCTATATAGTAAAGTTTATATTACTCATTAATGAGAGTATCATTTATTTTAGTATATTATAAATAATGAGAATTAGCAAATAGGAATGTGAAAAAAGAAAACAAGAAATGATTTTTGTGTTATAATAAATGCAATGTATACTGCGAGAGGAGAAAGAAATGACTTTAGAAAAGACCAAACCAAGAAAAGATATCATGTATATACATATTTTGAGAATTATTGAATTCTAATTGTTTCATTGGAATATTGGTAATAGAGGTAGTTGTGTTTGTTGTTTGTGCCATAATCGTATTTGTGTTAGAGCAGATACCGATTGTGAAACGTTTTATTTAGTATGGAAATTACTTTTAATAGATTTTGACATTATACTATGCTATTATATTCTTAACATTATCAAATATAAGTTGACTTATTTAATATAGGGAATCGAAAGATAAACGAAAGGAAAAGAAATGACACTTTACATTGATCCAGGAACGGGTAGTATGCTTTTCACCATTCTTCTTGGTGTAATTGGAGCAGGCATCTATTCGTTAAGAATGCTTTTTATCAAAATTAAGTTTGCAATCAGCGGAGGTAAGGCCGAAATAGACCAGACCAAGATACCATTTGTTATCTATTCGGACGACAAACGCTATTGGAATGTATTTCAACCAATCTGCAAAGAAATGAATAAAAGAGAAAAGGACATTGTTTATTTGACTTCCTCGAAGGATGACCCAGTATTCGAGTGCGGATATGAACATGTGAAGGCAAAGTTTATTGGAGAAGACAATAAAGCTTTTGCACACTTGAATTTCTTGAATGCGAGTATTGTACTTTCTACAACACCTGGTTTGGAGGTATATCAGTGGAAGCGTTCCAAAGGTGTAGATTATTATGTACATATCTTCCATGCGGCGAGTGATGTTACTATGTATCGTATGTTTGGAATCGATTATTACGATGCATTGCTGATGTCGGGCGAATATCAGGTGAAGGATATCCGGGCTTTGGAAAAATTACGTAATCTCCCAGAGAAAGATTTGCATTTAGTTGGTCTTCCATATATGGATGTGATGGCAGAGCGTTTGAAAAAGGCAGAGCCAATTGAGAAATCTGGCAAAACAATTTTACTTGCTCCTTCATGGGGACCAAGTGCAATTTTCAGTGTTTATGGCGGCAAAATTATAGAGAAATTATTAGCGACGGGATATCATGTAATCGTGCGTCCACATCCACAGTCTTTCAAGAGTGAAAAAGAAATGTTGGATAAATTGATGGCGGAATATCCAGAATCTGAGCAGCTAGAATGGAACAGAGACAATGATAATTTCGAAGTATTAAGACGTTCGGATATTTTGATATCAGATTTCTCTGGTGTTATTTTCGACTTTGCCTTGATTTATGATAAGCCAGTAATTTATACAGATCCGAAGTTTGATATAAGTCCATATGACGCATGGTGGTTGGACACGCCATTGTGGACCTTGTCGGCACTTCCTAGATTGGGCAAAGAATTGACGGAAGAAAATATGGACAACATTAGTGAATTAATAGATGCTTGCCTAAATGATGTGTCCTTCGAAATCAGTCGTCAGAACGTGAAAGAAGAAACCTGGCAATACGTGGGACAAGGTGCAGAACGTACCGTGGACTATTTACTCAATAAATATGAGGAAATAACAAACGAAGAGAAGGAAATGTAATATGACGATATTTGATATTATATATACAATTTTATTGGGACCATTAAAGCTCGTTTTTGAAATTATATATGTCATTGCCAATCGCTTTATTGGACATCCGGGATTGGCTATTATCATCTTGAGCTTAATTATGAACTTTCTGGTTCTTCCATTGTATAAGAGATCGGATGCGATGCAGGAGGAAGCCAGAGATACAGAAGAAAAGCTTAGCAAGGGTGTAAACCATATCAAAAAGACATTCTCTGGTGATGAGCGAATGATGATTCTGCAGACTTATTATAGACAGAATAACTACAAGCCAACAGACGCATTGAATGGCTCAGTATCGCTGCTTTTGGAAGTGCCATTTTTTATGGCCGCTTATCAGTTTTTGTCACATTTGGAAACCATTCAAGGAGTTTCGTTGGGACCTATTGCGGACTTAGGAACTCCAGATGCGTTGCTTTCCATTGGTGGAATGAGTATCAACTTGTTGCCAATTTTAATGACTCTGATAAACATTATTTCTAGTGCAATTTACTTAAAAGGATTTCCAATGAAGACTAAAATCCAGCTCTACGGCATGGCATTGTTCTTCTTGGTATTCCTTTATACATCACCATCTGGTCTTGTATTTTATTGGACCTTGAACAACGTATTTTCATTGGTGAAAACTATTTTTTATAAGTTGAAAAATCCAAAGAAGGTATTAGGAATCTTAGCTTCTGGTATTGGTGTTGTTCTTTTAATTTGGGGCGTAGGCTTCGGAGGAGATTTATCTATTAAGCGAAATGTGTTTGTGTTGGGAGCGTTGTTGCAGCTGCCACTTATTTACAGTGTGTTAAAGAAAAAGACAAACATTGTACTTCCAAAGATAGAGGAAAAAAGCAACAAAAAAATATTCATTTTAGGGGCATTGTTCTTGAGCGTTTTAATAGGGGCATTAATCCCTTCTACATTAATTGCAGCATCACCACAGGAGTATATTGATATTACTTATTTTTATAATCCAATATGGTATATAGTAAGTGCATTTTGCTTAGCAGTGGGTACGTTTCTGGTGTGGATGGGCGTGTTCTATTGGATTGCCAGTCCAAAAGGAAAAGTGATTTTCGATAAAGTAATTTGGATACTTTGCGGAATTATGTTGGTAAACTATATGTTCTTTGGAACAGACCTTGGTGTAATAAGCAAGAATCTGGTATATGAAAACGATCTGGCTTTTAGCAGTTCAGAAATATTACTGAATATTTTGGTTTTAATAGCAGTCGGTATGGTAATGTACTTCATTATTACAAAATGGAAGGCTAAACTTGGTGGAGTCATTTTGACTGCATTGGTTGCAGTGGCAGGTATGTCGGGACTAAACCTATTTACGATTCAAGAAGAAGTTGCTGCTGCAGAGACACAATTAGAGTCGGTAAGCGATGCCACACCTCAATTTAACTTAAGCAAAACTGGTAAGAATGTCGTGGTGCTGATGTTGGATCGTGCTTTGGGAGAATACATTCCATACATTATGAATGAAAAACCAGAACTACAGGAGCAATTTGCTGGATTTACTTATTATTCCAATGTGATATCCTTTGGCGGCTATACTAATTTTACTTCTGCTGCTCTTTTTGGCGGCTATGAGTATACTCCGATAGAGATGAATAAACGAGAGGATGAGGCATTGGTAGATAAGCACAATGAAGCACTGAAGGTAATGCCGGTGCTGTTCTCGGAAAACGGCTATGATGTGACAGTTTGTGATGTGCCGTATGCAAATTATCGTTGGATTCCAGATTTATCGATATATGACGATTATCCAGAAATAGATACCTATATTACAGAGGGCGTATTCGTGGATGAAGAGACCAAGGAAGCTAGTATTTCTAGAAATCTTAGGAATTTCTTCTGTTTTAGTATTATGAAGACTATGCCACTGGCAATGCAGAGCGGGTTATACGAATCGGGTAACTATAACCAAGCTGGAGACGGAAGTGGACAGAAGTGGTATGGTGCCTATATTACGGAAGGCTTGGACAGTGATTTTATGAATGCCTATACCGTATTAGAAAATCTTTCAGGTATGACGCGGATTACGGATGATGCTACAGATACATTATTGGTGATGAACAATAACACAACACATGAGCCAATGTTGCTGCAAGCTCCAGAATATGTTCCATCAGAAAGTGTAGATAATTCAAACTATTATTGGGGAAATCCAGGATTATATACTTTAAATGGTGTTAAGTTAGAGATGGAACCTGGTTTTCAGCTTATTCACTATCAAGCAAATATGGCATCCTTGTTGCGATTAGGCGAATGGTTCGATTATTTGAGAGAAAATGATGTTTATGATAATACTAGAATTATCATTGTTTCTGATCACGGAAGAGATTTGGGTCAAATAGAATCATTGATATATGATGAAGAGATGGGAGCTTTAGGTGATTTAGAGCTTTATTATCCACTATTAATGGTGAAGGATTTTGGTAGTGATGAATTTACTACATCTGATGAATTTATGACTCAGGCCGATGTGGCTACGCTGGCGGTTGAAGGAATTATTGAAAATCCAGTGAATCCATTCACAGGAAAAGTGATTAACAATGATGAAAAATACGCACATGCTCAGTATATAATTGCGTCAATGGAATGGGAAACTAATGTAAATAATGGTAACCAATTCCTCCCAGCACAATGGTTTGCAGTCAGCGACAATATTTGGGATTTAGATAATTGGCGATTTATTGATGAAGTAACCACGATTCCAGAAGAGTGTAAATAAATGTACGAACCTTATACAGATGATAATTTAGAAGAAAAATACCGCGGGCAGTTGGATGATACCAGCAACCCGCGGTATGCGTATGAATATGGGATGGCACTGTATGAAATCAGCTGTCGGCATTTTATCGAAAATGAAGATTTCGCAGAAATGATTATTTATTGGTTGAGGCGATATATTGCACAGGACGAGACGGAGCCTGAGTGTGTGAAGAGAAGTAAATATACGGTTACGAAGCTTCTAAATGAGTATCCTGAACTTCGAGCGGAATTTACGAAAGAGAAAGAATGAAACGAGGCTGTTTTTGCAACAACCTCGTTCTACTATTCGCTATAATTATATACCTGCAAATCTGTGCGTTTCGACATTTGAAGTATTTCATCCTTTCTCCAAGTACGAATTGAATAACGGTTCTTCTTGTCAAAAGTCAAAGAAATCTTTTTCGAAAATGGTGTTGCATTTGCGTATTCTTCCATGTGATAGGTAGCACCCCATTTATCCTTCGTGCTCCAAATATCCATGAGTCCAATACCGTTACCATCCGAATAGGTTGTCAGCTTTTCGATGCCCATGTTCACCAGTGACTTCACCTCAAACGGAATACCGCTATCCGCAACTTCTACGACAAAGTGCTTGCCAAGTTTGTAAAACTGAAGCTGAACCACACGTTTCTCACAACCTAAGGTGGATTTGAATGCATTCTTTAGCAAATCATCTACCGTATGAACTAAATCACTTTCGGAAATATCCCTTGGAACAAAGTCTTTTAAAACCGTACCAAAATGCACAGCAAATGTAATCTTATTATTAATCGCTTCACTGTCCATATGGTTTAACAATTCATCTAGCAGCGGAATGTCTGTATCGAAATCTCTTGCTTTCTTCTCGTTATAATCATCTGGAAGACTAGTGCGTCCGTCACTCAATGCATTGATATTGGAAATCAATTTGTCGCGAGCGGCTATCGCCTCCGCTGGATTCTTGAAATCCGTCACCAGATATTTCACGGTGGAATTCTTAAGTGTGGATATCAAGGTATTATCTCTATGTGTAATTCGTGCAAGTTTCTCATTCTCATCGGATAATTTCTGTACCAAAAGATTCAACTCTGCCATTTCCGTACGCAAGGACTCCAATTCTCTCAGCTCTAAACTTCTCCGATAGGACTTGGTAATTTGTGCCTGCCACCAGTAGATGAGGAAGGCGAGAGCGAAGATAAATACTAAAAGAGAAAATATTTTAGTTTCAGTAGTAGCTTTTTCAGAATTAGTAAATGACAAATAGCCTATTAACAATAAACAAATAAGAGTTGAGACATTTATGAAAGGTGTTGAAAACAAAAATGGCATGCCTTTATGAAATCTTTTAATGGAAAATAAGCCTTTCACTAATAATCCTTGTAAAATCCCTGATATAAATGCAACAACGACAAGTGATAATGAGTCGTTTTCATAATAGAATATGCTCATAAAAACTATCGAGAAGAAACCTGAAATAATAGTTAGTGCATAACTAATAGAATATGAAACAATTGTCGCTATGAATGAAGATTGAGGCTTTTGTGAATATATAGATAGAAATATCCAGTATATAAGTATAGGGACAGTATATGCTAAAGTCATGTTATGTAAATTAATAAAGGAAGTTATACAAGTAAGTAGAAGTGAGAGTAATAGATATGTTATCTTCCTAAATCTAGTTATATTAGTAAGATTTAATATTCTCTGTGAAATAATGGAGGTGTAAAAGTAAATAAAAAAGAAATTAATAATATCTGTTATCATTAGAACTCCTTACGTAAAAACATTAATAAACAACAATCTATAACAGTTTTGGAATCATAAAGAGAGTAACCTCCTAATAAAAAGGAGGAATGGTAAAGTGGTTGATTGGATTGTATGGGTTGTAGATAATCTTTATGAACTTGTATTTTTATAAGATACCCAACGGACCATGCATCGCATGGTCCATTATCTTTTCTAACACATATTTCCTACCAACTCTTATTCCCAAGCTTCTCCGCTGCTACGTCACTCTTGATTTTGGTGGAGTAGTAACAGATGAATTCCATCAAAGTAGGGAAGCCTTTGTCAGGGCGGATGCGAGCAGTATAGTATTTCAGTAAATCATCGATATCATTGGTATCCCAAGCACGTTTAATTGCATTCTGCATCGCGCGTTCTATGCTCTTTTCACTTTTTCCGTATTTGCCGACAAGGGAGCGGGCGAGGTTAATGCTAGGGTCCTCCATATATTTAAAAATGGAGTCTACGAGGTAGTTGTAGCCCTTGTTCTTAGGGTTGATGCCGATGAGGTCCATTTCGCGTTGAATTCTCTTTTCTACCAGGTTATCTATCTGTGCAGGTGAGATATTCGGTACTTGTGACACAGAGGTGTTTTTGCGTAGAATTGCACCATGCATAAGGCGGATTGTGTTTACGATGTATTCTGGAGAATAGTTGGACTCATATTTGGTAATGATAAAATCTGCACCCAGAGTTCTCGCTTGTTCTAAGGTTACCTCACTCATATTGTGAGTAGTGACGATAATATAAGGTGTGTGGCTCATCTGCAGCTTCTTAAGTTCATTGAGAAACATAAGTCCATTGCCCCCACCATGATGTAGTTCTAAATCAAGTAAAACGACGTTTGGCAAATACGAGCAAACCAATTTTAAACCGATATTGGAATCGTTTGTGGTCTCCACCAGTGCCATATCGTCACATGTATCAAAATAATCTTGTAGTTCTGTACAAGCAACAGGATCATCTTCAATTAATAAAACAGTCAATTTATTTTTCATAGTTTCCCCTCCCATTTATATACAAAATTATAGACTATTATATAAGAATTTACAAATAATGCTAACAAAAAGTAACATTTTATGTCAAAAGTTGTAACAAAAACTAAAAGAAAATAGACGCAAAGAAATATAAAATACAAATAGGTTACGATAGGCAAATCTAATCAGGAGGTATAATTATGGAAACCAACATTCTATTAGCAAACAGATTAAAGGAGTTATGTGAGGAAAAGAACTTGAGTTACAATGCACTCGCAGAAAAGAGCGGATTGCCAGTAAGACGAATTTATCGCATGGCATGCGGCGGTACATCCAATCCAGGTGTATTTGTTATGATGCAGCTCTGCAATGGATTAGGGATGTCTTTGGACGAATTCTTTGCAACTGATGAATTCAAGGCACTTCGAAAGTAAATCATTTATGAAGAAAGAACAAAAGATACTTATTAAACGAATTAATGATTTATGCAAAGAGAAAGGTATCACATACTATACCTTATCTTATAAATCATCCGTGCCATTGACCACCTTGTCACATATTTTGAGTGGAGAAAGTAAAAATCCTGGTATATTCACAATTACCAAAATATGTGATGGACTTGACGTATCATTAAAAGAGTTCTTTGACACAGAGGAATTCGAAGCGATGCTAAAAGAGACAAATGAATAAGGCAAAGTTTAGCCCCAGTGTATTTGCACTGGGGCTAAATGTCTTTACTTATTCTGTATTCCTAATTTTGCTTCAAGTTCTTTGATGTATGCAGCCTGTTTAGCAAGTTCATTATTTTTCTCGGCTAGTTCGTGTTTGCTTTCGGCTAGTTCGTGTTTGCGCTCGGCTAGTTCACGCTGCTTTTCAGCTACCTCTGCAGCTAATTCATCAACTTCTTTTTGCATTTCCTCAATCATATAGTTTGCGGTGTTTTTGTCCATTTGTATCAGTGCTTCTGAGTACATATTCATCAACTCCTTCGGATTCTTGCGAAATAAAGCGATGTCATGATAATATTCTTCAAATTCAGGATAGGATTCAATGAGCTTCAAAATATCTTCTGGAGCATCTGAACTCAAAAATGTAAACCATGCATCTAAGTAGCTAGTTATATTTTGACTGACAGAGCGAAAAGTGTCAAGTGAGATATAGGTGTAATTTGCAAGAAAATTGACATTTGCACCAGTGTCACAAGTATAGTGAACGCGATGAATATATTCAGGTGCTACTTTTTTGAAGTTTTTGGTGCTGTTTTCCATCAATACAATCAGATAAACAGGTTTTAAGTCTTTAAAAGAGAATTTCGTTTTCTTTTCTGCCTTTACTTGTGAATATTGACGCATGACCAAATCAGACATATAGCATGTGCTGCGTTCGCCAGTGAATTCATAGCCGTGTTTTTGCATTTCCACATTGATATAGCTACCATCTTCAGTCTGGACGAGGATGTCCATGATGACAAAGGAACCTTTATCAACTAGTTGAGATCCTTCGCGAGGAATAACGTGCACGATGCGAATTTTTTGATCCATAAGGCAGGATAGAAAACGTAACTTGCATTCTCGTGCAATTTCCAGCAAACAACTATTGTTTTTCCAACAAAATCATGTATAATATGATTAATATAATACAAAAAATTGGGTTTTTATGTAATTTTATAAAAAACTAGTTTGATTCGAAAGGGAAAAACAGTGTATACCAAAGGGAAAAATGGTTTATTGAAACACTTGGATTTCATCCTATGGGATATCGCTTGTCTGCAGATTGCGTTCTTGATTGCGAGTCTACTGCGATTTGGCTGGGTGAATCCTTATAAAATGGATAATTACTTAAATATGGCACTTATTCTCCTGCTGGCAGACTTAGCAGGGGCCTATTTATTCAATACATTTAAAAACGTACTTAAAAGAGGATACTATTTGGAATTTGCAGCCACGACGAAGCATACATTCCTTTTAGCGGCAGTGGTCATGTTCTACTTGTTTGGTATGAAAGAGGGACATAATTATTCCAGAATTTTCATTTTCCTCATGTTTGCGGTGTATTTCGTGCTGAGCTATGTGACGAGATTGTTGTGGAAGCACTACATTACTAAGGTTCGTAAAACGATACCAAAGCGTTCTATGCTTATTGTGACGACAGACAGCATGGCACAGGAAGTTATCTTAAATTTAAAGAAAGATAACTATGAGGATATCAAGATTGCAGGTATTGCCATTATCAATGAAGATGTAGTAGGCACTCAGGTACTGGGAGTGGATGTAGTGGCAAATAGGGAAAATGTAATTGACTATACCTGCAGAAATTGGATCGACGAAGTGTTCATCAGTACCGATAGTCTAAAGGATAATCCAATGGAATTGGCCAATAAGTTTATTGAAATGGGGGTCGTAGTTCACGTAGGGGTATCGCTTCGTGAAACAGTCAATGGAAACAAAGTTTTGATGGAAAAAATGGGTGGTTATCATGTGCTCACATCTACCATCAACTATGCTACACCATTTCAGGCACTTTTGAAGCGAGGTTTAGATATCCTCGGAGGCTTGGCGGGATGTATGATTACAGTAATACTATTCATTATCCTCGCACCAATCATCTACATATCATCACCTGGTCCAATCTTTTTCTCGCAGTATAGAGTAGGAAAGAATGGAAAAGTATTCAAGATATATAAGTTCCGCAGCATGTATATGGATGCGGAAGAACGTAAAAAAGAACTGATGAAGCAGAACCGCGTCAAGGACGGTATGATGTTCAAGATGGACTTTGACCCACGTATCATCGGAAGCAAGATACTAGAGGATGGTACACAGAAAAAGGGTATCGGAAATATTATCCGAGACTTCTCGCTGGATGAATTCCCACAGTTCTTTAATGTGCTCAAAGGAGATATGAGTCTCGTAGGCACCCGTCCTCCAACACTAGACGAATGGGAAAAATACGAGCTGCATCACAGAGTCCGCCTTGCGACTAAGCCAGGTATCACTGGCATGTGGCAGGTAAGCGGTAGAAGTAAGATTACAGATTTCGAAGAAGTCGTAAAATTAGATACACAATACATTACCAACTGGTCCATGGCAATGGATTTGAAGATTTTGCTTAAGACAGTGTTGGTTGTATTAGGTAGAGATGGATCGATGTAAAAAAGATAGTAAAAGGTCTCACAGTATACTGTGGGGCCTTTTTTTGTATTATGCAATATACAATTGATAAAAGTTGAAAAAATATCGTGGAAACTGCAAAAAATGAATGGACTAAAATTGGGAGGTTTTGCTAAAATTATTTGTTTTTCACAAATAAGAGGTAGTTTGACAAACTTGTCCTATGGTTCGAGTAGGTTAGTTATATTACATTGATAGTACCAGATACGGTAGTACTATCTTTTATGGTACTGGCGTAATGGCTAAAACACGAAAGAAAAGGGATAGGAATATGGCAGAAGAAACCAATAAGACATTTAATAAAAAACAGGTCCAGGAAATCTTGTTGGCACGAATTGAACAGCTTTGTAAGGAAAAAAGAATGACATATTACAATTTGTCATATAAATCTACGATTCCTTTAAGTACGCTGATTCACATTATGGATCGTACGACAAAAAATCCAGGTATATTCACTATTATGAAAATCTGTGATGGATTTGGGATGACGATGAAGGAATTTTTCGATACAGAGGAATTTGAGGAGGCGATTGTAGAATCGAGGGATGAGAGGTAGATGAATACTTTTGTAGTGTAATAATGGTTCCGTTCTGGATAACACAATTAAGTGTGTTGAGTGAAAAGCGATAGACAAGTTGTGGTGCTGAGTTAGTTGCTCAGCACCATTTTTATGACTAGAGTAATTCTTTCTTACAAACTATGAACTCGTACGCTGTGCGTTTTACATAAATGAGAGGAAAAGTGGTATGATATAAAATTTGGTAAAAAGTAAGAAAAATAATGCAAATCATTGTCTGTTACGTGTTTTTTTCGTATAATTCTTACAGAAGGAGTTTCATATTGCTTGCAGAAGGAGGCCTATGGAACAAAAAACAACATTGTCAAAAAGTATCGATACGACAGAGCAGAAAGCTCAGTACGATGCGGCCTGCAAGAAGGTTCTTGCAGAGAAAATTATCTTAGCATGGATTATGAAGCATACGATGAAAGAGTATGTGAACTATGATGTGCGGGAAATAGTAGAACGATTTATCGTGGGTGAGCCGAAGGTGGCGAAAACACGAGTTTTGCCAGACGAAACGAATGCACCGAAGATTGCTGGTACAGGGGTAGAAGATAGCACAGTAACCGAAGGGACTATTACATACGATATCCAGTTCCGTGCGATAGTACCAGTTACGGATGAAGTCGTGCAGATGATTATCAACGTGGAAGCACAGAATGATTTTTACCCAGGATATCCGATTATTAAGCGTGGAATCTATTACTGTGCACGTATGATTTCTTCACAGTATGGCATCGTATTCACGAACTCGCATTATGAGAAGATTCAAAAGGTGTATTCGGTGTGGATTTGTATGAATCCGCCGAAAGAACGAAACAATACGATTGCCAAGTATGCAATTCAGGAAGAGGATGTGTTTGGAGAAATTCAGGAGAAAGAAATATTAGAGAGTGAATTTCGTATTCCGATGACGGAAAAGATGGAAGAGGAGGTAGAGCATATGTGTAATTTAAGTGATGGTGTAGAGCAGAAAGGAATTCAGAAGGGAATTGAAATTGGAATAGAACAAGGAATAGAACAAGAGCTGATTCGTATGATAACTAGAAAGCTTGAAAAGAATAAGTCTGTGGAACAGATTGCCGATGAACTTGAAATCGAAGTAAACGAGGTGGAAAGATATATCGGGCTTATTGAGAGCAGGTAGTAGGAATCTAAAAGAAGAATGATTCTTCATAAAATTTTATATCATACCATATTTCCACTCATTTGTGTGAAAAAGGTCGCGAATCGTGACCGTCGCATTTCGCGACTTACATTTTGCCACCATATAGGCTTAAAATAAGATTGCCTAT
>CAYMTP010000007.1:0-17519 GCA_964393435.1 uncultured Lachnobacterium sp.
TAGTAGGAACCGGAATTTATGAATGTAAGGCAAAAGGTGCCTTCCGTAATCAGAAAATCAAACCTCTTGTAGGGGACAATGTAGAGATTGCGGTGATTGATGAAGAGAATAAAAAAGGAAATGTGGAAGTTATCTTTCCTAGAAAGAATGAATTGATTCGTCCTGCGGTTTCCAATATAGATATGGCATTGGTTATTTTTGCAGCAGCGAAGCCAGACCCTAATTTCAACCTGCTGGATCGATTTTTGTGTATGATGGAATATCAGAAGGTTCCAGTTACAATTTGTTTCAACAAATGTGATTTGGTGACCGAAGAGCAGAAACAGGAGCTGGAGGCGATCTATAAGCCGGCCGGATACGATGTTATTTTTACCAGTGCGAAGGCTGGCATCAATTTGGATGGATTAAAGGCACTTTTGAAGGGAAAAACCACTACAGTAGCGGGGCCTTCTGGTGTAGGTAAATCATCTTTGATTAATCAGCTTCAGGATACGGTATATATGGAAACTGGTTCCATTAGCGAAAAGATTGAGCGAGGAAAACATACGACCCGCCATTCGGAAATTATTCCACTTGGCGAAGATGCCTATATCATGGATACGCCAGGATTTAGTTCCATGGATGTTCCGGGGTTTGAAAAAGAAGATTTGTGGACATGCTACCCAGAGTTTTTGGAGTATGAGCCATATTGTAAGTTTCAAGGCTGCAGCCACATTAATGAACCAAACTGTGGCGTAAAGGATGCCTTGGCAGAAGGCAAAATCAGCCGAGAACGATACGAAAATTATATATTGCTTTATAACGAGATGAAGCAAATAAAAAAATACTAAGCACTGTGTTTGAAACAGTAGGAGGAAGAAAATGAATTGTTTATCACCATCTATTTTAGCATCCGATTTTAGCAACTTAGGCGAACAGATTCGTCTGATTGATGAGGCTGGTGCACAGTATGTACACATTGACGTTATGGATGGCAAATTTGTACCAAGTATTTCCTACGGAATGCCAGTCATCAAATGTATCCGCCCATGTACAGAGCGTATGTTTGATGTGCACCTTATGATTGAAGATCCAGACCGTTATATCGATGAATTCGTAAAGGTAGGAGCTGACATTATTACGGTTCATGCAGAGGCATGTGTACATTTAGATAGAACCATTGAAGCAATTAAGGAAAAGGGCGTATTAGCAGGTGTAGCGATTAATCCAGCAACTCCAGTATGTCAGATTCTTCCTATTCTGGAAAAAGTAGATATGGTACTCATCATGTCTGTAAACCCAGGTTTTGGAGGGCAGAAGATGATTCCATACACCATCGAAAAGGTGCGTGAACTTAAGAAAATTGTAAATGAAAAAGGTATTAAAGTGGACATCGAAGTAGATGGCGGTATCACCTTAGAAAATGTAGAGAAATTCTTAGATGCAGGTGCAAATATTATCGTAGCAGGCAGTTCTGTATTTAACGGGGACATTGAAGAAAATGTAAAATGCTTCCTGGATAAATTGAACTAATAGAACAAGGGAAAGCGACGGGGATGTTTATGTTAAAAGGTGTGAAGTTATATTTATTAGATATGGATGGTACTATCTATTTGGATGATGACTTGTTTGATGGGACATTAGACTTTTTAGAGTATGTAAAAAGTATCGGTGGTAAGTATTTCTTTTTAACTAATAATTCATCTAAGAGTGTGGATAAATACATTGAGAAATTAGATAAATTGGGAATTGCATCAACCGCAGATGATTTTCTTACATCTACGAATGCAACCGTGTTGTATTTGCAGGAGAAGAATTACCACAAGATTTATGCCTTTGGAACTGCTTCGTTTAAAGAACAGTTAAAAGAGGGTGGTCTTCTAATTACAGACAAATTGGAAGATGATATTGATTGTCTTTGCATGGGTTTTGATACAGAACTCACCTTTCAGAAGTTAGAGGATGCCTGCATTCTTTTAAATAATGGTGTAGATTACATTGCGACAAATCCAGATTGGGTATGCCCAACCTGGTATGGTTATGTGCCAGACTGTGGCTCTGTAAGCCAGATGCTCTATAACGCCACAAAGCGTATGCCAAAATTCATTGGCAAGCCAGAACCAACCATGGCTATTCTTGCAATGGAAAAGGCAGGCTTTGCACCAGAAGAAACAGCAGTTATCGGTGACAGACTTTATACAGATATTGCATGCGGTGTAAATGCAGGTATTCATTCTATTTTTGTCTTAAGTGGCGAGGGAACGATGGAAGACGTAGAAGCCAGTGAAACAAAACCAGAATTTATTTATAAAAATATTCGTGAATTGTACGAGGATTTAAAAAAATGAGATATGTAATCATTTCAGGCGGACACATCGATGATGTGTTCGCTTTGAATTACTTGAGAGAAAATAAATATGATTGTATGATTGCAGCAGACTCTGGAATGAATTTTCTGCACAGAAATGGTATTGTACCAGATGTGATTGCAGGGGATTTTGATTCGGTGGAGGATGAAAGTTTAGATGAGTTTTCAAGCATGCCAGAAGTGGAAATGCTTCGCCTAAATCCTATTAAAGATGACACAGATACAGAGTTTGTGATTCGTGAAGCGATTCGCCGCGGTGCGACTTTTATTACAGTGCTTGGTGCGACTGGAACAAGGTTGGATCATGTGCTGGCGAATGTGCATTTGCTGGGGGTTGGATTAGAGGAAAGCGTTGCCATAGAGTTGGTAGATACACACAATCGTATTCGCATGATAAATGAATCATTAGAAATTAGAAAAGAGGAGCAATTTGGTTGCTTTATATCCATTCTTCCAATCAAAGGAGATGCGAAAGGTGTCACCTTGGAAGGGATGAAATATCCTTTGGTAAATGTGGATGTGGCATGTTTTTCTTCTTTGGGTGTGAGTAATGAAATTGTAGGTGAAACAGCGAAGATTTCTGTGAAAGAAGGAACTTTGCTGGTAATTGAGTCACAGGATTAAATTTTTATAAAAGAAGAGAAGAAAGAGTATAAAAAATAATGGGTCTTGCGAAAAGCAGGACTCTTTTTTGTTTGCCTAAGGAAATGATTCAGCAAACAATGTATACAAGTGTAGCGTATTGACGAATATTAGCACGCGTGCTAAAATTAAACAATAGAAAATATTGGAAAAGTGTGTTCTTGTAAATAGGACGCAAGGAGGATTAGTAGTGGCTCGAATTGACAAGTCAAAATTAACAAAATTAGAGATTATTCAAGTCGCAACACACAAGTTTATTGAGAAGGGATTTTCGAATACTTCTATTAAGGCAATTAGCGATGAACTACATATGAGTACGGGAAATCTTACTTTTTATTTTCCGTCCAAGGAACATCTGCTAGCGGAATTGATTGATATGCTCTGCGATTTTCAGTGGAAGATGATGGAGAATGAAACAGAAGAGGGTAACAGTTCTATAATGGCGCTTTGTTTGGAATTGATTGCTATGGCTGCGATGTGTGAAGAGGATGAAATTGCCAAGGATTTGTACATCTCGGCATATACGAGTCCAATATCATTGGAGATTATCCGTAAGAATGATATGGAACGAGCCAAAAAAGTTTTTGCAGAGTATTGTTCTGATTGGACAGATGAACAATTTGTAGAGGCGGAGACTTTGGTATCCGGCATTGAGTATGCAACTCTGATGACGACAAGTGATTCTGCACCTCTTGATGTACGTATTGCAGGTGCAGTGAAGACGATTTTGAAAACTTACAATGTTCCCGAAGAGATGATAAATAAGAAACTCGAAAGAGTACTTGCGATGAATTATAGAAAAATCGGAAAACGTGTATTAAAAGAGTTTAAAGAGTACATAGAGTATACAATGCAACAAGAATTTTATGATTTGCTTAAAACCAAGGTGGAAAAGAATATATAAAGGAGTAGAAAGATGAGAAAGGAATTCACAACAAGGCTAATGAAAAAATGGAAAACTTGTGGAAAAAGAGGAGTTAGCTTCGCACTGATTTTTGCAATGCTGATTGGGTGTGTGTGTTGGGACGGAATGGAACGTACACTAGCAGGTGAAGAAACATTAGAGATGCCAAGTTTTCAGTATTTTAATATACTTCCTGCACAGATTGCGGATGATGCTACCTATTATCAGGCATATAATCTAGGAAATCGATGTTCGAATAAAGTGGAAGGGAAAGGAGCTTCAAGTGCTTATAGAACGGGGTCCCTTACTTCAGAGAGAGTGTATAGAGGTACATATAGTGTTATAGGGAATAACTATACGTCGGGGAGATATGTTTCAAATAACCCATCGTTTAAAGTTACAATAGAATTGGGAACGCCGTACGAATACAGTGTGTTTAAGGATTATACCCAGAAGGAACAGCTGAGTATGAGATTAGCATATACGAAAAAACTCCGTGTTTATGAAGGTGTTACATATCGAACGAGTGAAAGTGCAGGCTTTTTTAAAACCGATTGGGTATCGATGGGGGCTAAGAGAATAAGCATTTCAAGTGAAAGTATATACCAAATTTATGATGTGATGCTGGTATTAGCGGATCGTGATATGCCAGATAACGATAATTTTAGTGCGGGGGTTTTGAATGAAACTCCGGTTATTTGGATGGATTGTGGTGAAATGATTCGACCTGCAAACTATTCGATTACTAAGAGTAATTTGGCAAACCTGAAGATGAAGGTTGCATTGGTTCCAAAGTTAAATCAGTCAGAGGAAAATACAGTATCTGCTATTTTTGTGGCAACCGAAATAGATAATTCCAGTGGAAAAATTGGTTTTACGGCAATGAACCAAGCTGAGCTTATAGAGACGTATGGTTCAGAGGGTGATATTCCTGAAAATATGAAATCAGCGGAAGAACTTATGGATGAAGAATGGCGTATCATTACGATAGAGGATGATTCTGTAGAAGAATCCTATCCATTGGTAACAAGCTTAGGTGAAACAGAACTTACAGTTTCTTCTCCAATTACAGATATGGCAGGCAATCCGGTAAAACTTGCAAAACAGCAGGATTATACAGGGCAGACAAAACTCTATCTGGATGCAGTATCACCAGTTGCAAAATCAACGATTGTAAATGGTTTTATGGACGAGACTGGCGATGGAACGGAAATTTCATCTGCAAGTAGCTTCGTTGGAGTGGGAGAGCAGATTGGTCTTAGCTTAAAGCTTTCAGAAAGAGTCTATCTTGCGGATGGAGCTAGTCTGGATGCTGTTTCTTTAACATGGAACGTGAAGGATAAAGATGGTAATTATGTTACTACAAAGCTTCAATCTATTCAGACATCAGAAGAGGTGAACACAGAAAGAGTATCCATATTAGTGTTTGAATCCATCGTTATAGAAGACGGCATGCAGGGCACGCTTACGGCACGAGAATTAATTGGAAGTGAGAGCCTTGTGGACGCAAGTAATAATCCGTTGGATGCAAACGTTGAATCAGCAAATCCGGAAAAGCAGCTTGCGATTGATGCAGTGGGGCCAACGGTTAGCATTGGAGAAAATGTTGTTACAAAGAGAGATACAAATACCGAAAAGTACTATATTTTCCAAATTAATGTCTCAGATGGAGAAGGTGCTGGACTTGTCGGAGTAGACGGGCAGAATGTAGTACAGAAGATAGCGTTATCTTCTAATGTGGATGTGGCAGATTTAAAATGGCAGATTAAGGTCACAACAAGTACGGATGCGGTTGCATTTGAGTCAGAAGCCAATATAGTTACTAGTGCAAAACAGTATGAGGAGTTTGAGATTATCCCTTCGAACAACTCCTTCGTGCATTTATATTTATGTGCAGATGCGAATGTAGAGATTGCGGATGACATTGTCTTTGATTTGGATGTGATAGCAACTGATGCGAAAGGTAATCAGACGTCGACAACAGCAAAAAGTTTAACAGGCATTGGCTTTGATGGGAAAAAACCACTTTTGGTTGTAACGCCACAGGCGGTAGAAGTTTCGAAAGATGAAACGAATGAAAATGTAAATAATGTCAAATTTGCTGCAAGTATAGTGGCAAGTGACTTAAATGACATGAAATTGTATTATCAGTGGGTGGATGATGGAGCAACTGCTACGGATAATAATTGGCAGGAGATTGAGTCCGGAGCAACTGTGAAGTATAAGAGTTCTGTTGATTTTTCGTTGGGAAATTCTGTTGAAACAGAGATAAGCAAGGTGCTTCATGTTAGGGCGATTGACGCTGCAGGAAATATTACTACGTACCAATCAGAAGAAGGTGTATTTGCTGCGAATGTAGAGCGAGTAAATGTAAGATACGAAATCGTATATGATGATATTAAAGCTGGCGGTATCCGTGATATCAAAATATACAAGCCTGTAGCCACGAATGGTAGTGAGAGTGGATATACCAGAGTAATGGTGACACTTGGAGATGCTACTTACGTGAGGATATTTAATAGTGTGGACTTTCCAGAAGCAGGATATTATATGTTATTTGATACAACTGCAGAGGAATGGCATGAAGTAGAGATTGATGCTACAGGAATTTATAGTTCCGTTTCAAGTGCGAAGTGTGCATTGCCTTTATCAGATTACTATGGCAATTTAACGGTTGATTTTGCTGCATCAGCATTGGATTTAACCCCAGTGGCAAATGCGGCTGTAACTCCTTCTGACGATACAACCTTTGAAAAAAGCATAAGCTTGGAAATGATATATACATGTAAGAGGGATGACGTACATAGTATTACTTTTAATAATGTAAAGGATAAAGGCGGCAATGTGCTTAGCAGCAGCGGAACATCGGAGGCTGGAGTAAAATATTATAAATTTAATCTGGATTTAGCAGGAGTAAAATGCGGATTTACGATTGAAAATAAATTATTAGAGTCTTTGGGTGTGGCAGATGTGGATTTTGCAAATTCCTATGCGATTTTGATGAAAGCAGACGCGAATGGAAATCTTACAGAAGAAACTGCAAGTGATAAGATTTCTCTTATGAGTGCAGCAGACCAGTCTGTTGTGGTGCCATATAAAGAGGGTGGATATGAGACAGGTGTCTATGCCCTGAAGGTTTATATTGCACAGAAGGACGGTGGAATGCAGGAATTTGTGGTGGATACGTTATTCCTTGTGGACAATGATGCGTTACCAAAGCAGTTTGGTGTAACAAAATATGATCGTAAGGTGAAGGCTGCAGAAGGAATTAATAATCGAGAGGTAATAGATATAAGCGAAAAGGCAGTAGAAGGAGAGTACCTTACTTCTGTTGATGTAGGTTTGGCATCACAGACAGATGCTGCGGAGATAATTTATGTGGATGGAAAACCTGCATTTACGAGAACATCTTCAAATGCAATAGGAGGAGGTAAGGGCGTAACAATTACCTTAAGAGCTGAGACAAACGGCACTAGCCATCTTGGAGAAGTACTTGGTAAGGTATCAGGTGTTCGTGTATGGAATCAGGCGAGCAAAGCAGGTGAGGAAGAAGTAGCATGGAATACAGGAGCAATATCTAAAGTGACATTAGGAGAAAACTATACCGAAGCAACATTGGAATTGGTTCTATTGGAAAGCTATGCAGAGGAGTATAATGTTGTTGATGCAGAAACACTTGCAGCACTGGATTGGAATGAATTTAAAGTTAAAATGGGACATAATGTAATCTGTTATCAGTTCCGTATGGAAAACGGCAGAATTTCTCCAGTATACACCTTTGAGATTAATCTATATGATGAGGCACCAGAAATAGAAGTATCTTATGCTATGGAGAATAGCTTTGAAACGAAGAATTATATTCGAGACAATTATTACGATTGTTCAATTGTGGGTACAGAGTATCTAAGAACTTATGCACAGTCCTATTATTTCAAGATAGATAGTGCATATTCAGATGCAGGAGATATTACTGTTTACCATGCAATTTATAAATCTGAGACGGGCTGGAAGTACTATGAAGTTGATGATGCAAGCAATCCTATTCTAATTGAAGAAGAAGAGATTTATGGATATAAGGGCCTTTCAGGAACAAGACCAGTTGTCGAATCGGGTGAGTATAATATCTCTAATGGTGTTAGAGAATTCTTTATTGTAATGGATGAAGTAGGTAATTCGTATAGTTACTATCCAATTATCAATAGCGATCCTAGTACTGCGGATGCAATTCGGGATGAAAATAATAACGTTATTTACAATGAAGATGGCTGGGTAATTGGAATAGCAGAAGACAGTGAACCATTGATGACATATTTTACAACCAATAGAGATATTGGTAAGTTGGAGGCGGAAATAGATAAATCCTATACAGGAGTAAGTTATTCCATTAGCTTTGGTGAGTGGGCTCCACCTTTGAGCTATGAAAAACTTTCTGTAAAGGTAGATGACCAACAAGAGGTTGTACTAGAGGAACTAATAGATGAATGGGAATCTGTTGTGAACCAGGCAGGGATCGTAGCATATAATGGATGGAATCAAATAGAGATGGTATTCCCATACGATTCTACGAAGGAAGATGGTGAGGAGATTACTCATACGATAGTTCTAACCGGTTACATTGGTGACGAAATTGCTAAGGATGCAGACGGTAATCAAGCAGTTCAGATACTTACCATAAAAGCACCAAATGTAAAACCGGCGCTTGTACAGAACGACACACCAGAGGTTGGAGCAGCACCGGTTCAGGCAAATACATATCTTTTTGCAGATGGTATAACGGATGGGTATGAATATGAATTTGATTTGCAGGTATATGCAAATGGAACCTATAAAAAAGGCTTCTTTGATATCTTTGGTGGATATCATGAACTTGAAGTAGAGATTACAGATATGCCAGCAGATCCAACCGTAGAGATTTCTACGACAGAGATGACTGCAAATCCAGTAGAGATTACGGTTAAGAGCGATGGTGGTAGCTTTAGCATTAGCCCAGATACAGAGCTTCCTTCTGTGGCAGAGGTGACCGGAATTGATTCCTCTGATCTTAAGATTGTGATGAATGATAATGGATATTTTGAAGTGTTATGTAGCTATGAGGATGGTTCAACCAAGAAAATTATCATTAATGTAAATAATATTCATAATGATCCAATTGTTCCAGAGATTCAGTGGAGCTACAGTGAATATGCGGTTGATAAAACAGATAATTCCTATATAGGCGAGGTTACAGCAACACTTATAGACAAAAACGGATCACCACTTACAGATCTTGCAACAGGACTTACGCCATCGGTTACATTTGTTCCAGGTGGAGAGACTAGTTATACATTTACCAATTATGTGAATATAGTTGGAGTGGTAGGTGCAGATTATGAGGTTGTTCTGCCGATTACATTGAAGAATCCAGAAATAGTAGTAGAAGATACCTATCATCCGGATGTTGCCATTACAGGTTATGCAAAATTCCAAAATGAAACGATTATTTTGAATGGTGCTTTCGTGTGTGAAGATGAGCTTCGTGCAGATTCATCATCAGAAGGTATTTCATTCTTGCCAGATTATGAAGCAGTTTATGGAGCGGATTATATTTATGACAGTGTGGATGAGTTACTGAGTCAGGCTGCTTATGTGGAGAGATATATTTTTACATTGGAAATCGGAGATGAAAATGATGTAAAAGCCTTTATTGTAGAGGATAAGCTTGCCGATGTTCCTAAATATAGTACTGGTAAGAGTGATACAATTGAAGGAGTAAGTCTTGTGGGACGCACGCTCCAGATTTCGAAAAATGCAGAATTTGCGCTACATCTGGTAGATAGTAAAAACAACTCGACATCTCTGTATTTCAATGTTACAAACATTGGCGATGAGGCACCAAAGCCTATCGTTACACAGACACTAGTCAAAGGTGGAGAGGAAGTAAGAGTATATCTTACAAATCCAAGTTTGGATGGCGTAACGGATTTGACAATTACAAATGCAGATGCCAAGTTGGAAACAGATGAAAATTCCAACTTCTATGGTATGCCATATGTGGCATTTACACAGAATTATCCAGACGGAGTGATGGTGGGTTATTCCTATATGTATGGTGAGCTAAAAATAGAGGGATCTGTGATTGTGTATATTACAGAGATTGACGATACTATGCCAATGGTTACAGATTGGAAATGGTCTGCAAACTATGGTAATAATAAGTATACGAATCAGAATATTACGGTACAGCTTGCTGTGTCTAAACCAGTAGGAGAAGTATATCTGGTAGATGAACAAGGCAATCGCATTTTGAACCCAGAGGGAGTTACCATTTCTTTCTTAGAAGACAGAATAACAGTAATCTATGAGGGAAATGCACCTGCAATCTGCTTAAAGATGACAGACGCTGTTCGAAAGACCTTGTCTAATACATTTGATTTACCGGAAATTACGACAATAGACAAGACGAAAGCACAACTTTCTGTTCAGACAGAATTTAGCAGTAATCATAGAAAATTGTATGTAACAATTACTTCTGAGGAAGCAGTGACATGGCCAGATGGAACAGTTGGTACAGAATATAAGTTTACAACTGCAAAGAATGGCGATTTTGATATTCGTGTCAGTGATAAAGCTGGAAACATTAGTACAGCTTCTGTAAGCGTAACAGATGTTATTACAGAGAATTTATCAATTCTACTTAGTACAGGTGGCAGTGATGAAACTGTGATTAATCCAGAAACGCATCAGATTGATATTGGTGATAAGCTTTATATTAAGACCAACCGTGCGGCTGTAGTTACCTTAAACAGCAATACTACAGGCATGAGTGTAAATGCGGGTGCATGGGCAGAGATTACAATTGAAGCAGATGCAGAAGGATTGTACCCTACTATTCAGGCTGTGGACGAATACGGAAACATTGCTATGGTACAGTTGTTACAGATTCCAATTAAGGATAGAACAGCCCCTAGCATTTTGTTGAATAAGAGTCAGGTATCGGCTTCTTTAGATGCATCTCCGGAAGAATTGGAAGAATTGCTTCGTAATAATTATGTTGCATCAGATAATGAGACCGCAGCGGAAGATTTGATATTTAGATACGAAATTCCAAATGTACAGACAGCGGGTACATATACGGTAACATATTATGTGGAAGATGAAGCTGGTAACGTTGCTTCAGCGAAAGGATGGATTCGTTTATATAATGGAGAAGAAATTTTGGTTGAAGTTAACGGAGTAAGAGTAGAAAGAGATGAAACTATCATAGTTTCAGCAGGAACTCAGACAATTACGGTTGTTCACAATGGTGAGCCATATAAGGTTGAGTGGAGAAAAGGACTAAAATCCCTTGGCCAGATGAAAAATAATGCATATGTTCTTACGGAATACACAGAAGAGATAGAGAAGGAAATGACACTTGAACTTACAGATGAGGGATACTATACAATTTTGGTAACAACTCAGGGCAGAGATATGTATCGTTTTGTAATCTACGTGGAAGAATGATGCACTATTTTAGGAGGTAACAATGAAAAAAATATTCAAACAAGTACTGGCAATGGTTTTAGTGGCAGTCACACTACTTTCCCTTGTTCCATCCTCAGTTTATGCGGCTGAAACAGAGACTAGCAGTGAGAATGAAGTAGAACCTGGAGCAGAAAAGGTAAAGCTGTCAGATGAATATATGAGTATAACGGTTTCTACAGAAAACGGTGGCTTTTTAATAGCCACCGTTGATGGAAACAAGTTGGAAAAATCAGACGATAACAAGGACCTTTTATATCCATCTGCCGATTATGATACTTCGTACACCTCCATCCGTGTTACTCGTACGGACGGCAGTGTGGAAGATTATATCTTTGGACGCAAATATGGATTTTTAGGATTGAATAGTTCGGATGTAGAAATTAGCAGGTCAGGAAATTCCATTATTGCTAAATGGAGTGTAAAGGATATTACAGTTACACAGACATTGGGGCTTCTGGATGAAAGTGCGTCTCAACACGGCATGGTGTCTATTGGGTACGGAATTACAACAAGTAGTGACGATGTAGAAGATGTAAAAGTCCGTATTATGTTAGATACCGCATTGGGCGAACAGGATTATGGATATTATCAGGTTCCAAATATTTTGAACGAATATGCTTCTATCTCGACAGAGACGCTTCTTGATAACACAGGAGAGAATGCATATAATGGTACATTTTTTGCCATTGATAATCCAAAATCTCCTGGAGTAAATGCATATACCGTAGATGTTGCTGTTGATGGAGAGATTGTAAAACCATATCAGGTGGCATTCGCACATTGGAATAGTCTGGCATCTAGTGTATTTGACTTTGTTCCAAATCCAGAAATTAATTTTACAAATCCGTATAATACGCAGTATATGACAGCAGATAGTGCATATGCGTTATATTATGACTTGGGTGCAATAGAAAAGGATACGACGGTAAATATGAGTACATATTACGGCGTTTTCTCCAATTCTACAGTAAGTGAGGATGAAGATGTTGCAATTAATTTTACCTCGCTTCCTACAACTATGACTTTTAATGAAGATAAGAGTGCATATATTTCACAGGTGGAAAATGGCAGAGAGGGTGATATCAAGCTTCAGCTTCAGGTAGAAAACTTAGGGGCAGAGACATTAAGTGATATGACACTTGTGGTGAAAACCATGACCGGAGTTACACCATATGATGATTGGAAATTTGATAAGCTTGCAGAGATAGATTCTGATTATATCGAAGTTAGATCTGATATTATGACGGGTGAGGAGACTACGTTTGATATTTACTTCAACGTGACACAGCTTCCAGCTAGTGAATATAGACGTTTTGAAGTATTGTGTTATAAGGGAACTTCTATTAACGAAGCAAATTTATTGGGAAGCAGAGAATTTTATCTGTTTTGCCCAGGAAAATTAGGGGAAGTTGTAGTGTTTAACACGATTTCGCCACAGGTAATTTATTATGAGGGAACACGTCGTATATATATTTCTGGACAGAATATTAATCTTTTACAGGATACAACGGCGTATACAACCATTCTTCGTCCAGTTGCAGGCGGAGAAGATGTAATTCTTCCTTCGAAGAATGTTATTGTAGACAAAGCTCGTAATTCGATGCATCTGATTGTAGAAACAGAGATGGTTTCAGGTGCATATCAGGTGATTTTTGACTGGATTGATCCAGGAAAAGAAGATACAACAGCGACAGCACTTCAGTTCCAGGTATCCAGCAAACCAAAATACGTTCAACCAACCTATGGAGTTGTAACGATTGAGAAAGCAAAGGACTTTACAGAGAAGGATCCAAAGTATCAGGTTGGCATCTATCAAACAGAAAAGGAGTACAAGGAAAAGGTAACAGATCCTAATAATACGGTTTATCTTGAATTCCGTGGAAACTTTGGCGTTGAGTATGATGAAGAAGGAAATATTAAAGAAGTAAAGAGTGCTTCTATAAAGGATGCATTAGGTAATATTACAGGTTCGATTACCATCAGCAACTGTATTGATGTAAAAGAAGGAATTGTTACTATTGCGATAGATGATTATGGTAAAGATTCGCAATGCATTAATATCGAAATAGATGGAAAATTATATACTGCAAAAGCAAATACAAAGATTTGGGATGGTGTCTGTGCGATTACACCATTTGAAAATGGAGAATTGAACGTACTAAATCAGTATAAACAGGACGGTTCCGAGGTAACGGACGTAGAAAACAGCACCGCGAATACCAATGCGATTACTTTAATATGGCCTGGTGCGGCGAGTGGTGCTCAGACGCTGGCTGGTATCGTGTTTGAATTTAGATATTGTGAGTTTGGTATGATTGCAACTGAACCGGGAACTGTAACAGATTCTACGGATAAGGAGAGAATCATTTCTTTTGCTGCACAAATGTCACCAGATTTCTTGCTTCCAAAGAATTTTAATTGGGGCGAAAGAGAGCTTTCCACGAAGGAAGCAGCACAGCTGAAGCTTGCAAAACAGAATTATACAGCAAGACAGCTTTGGGAACTGGAAGGAAAGTATGCAGCAGATCAACAGGCATGGAGAGAAGCGCAAAGAGGATCGCTTAATCTCTATGTAGATAATATTATTTTTGGCAGCAAAGGATTTGTTGGTTTTGCTGCTTCTGTAGAGGTAGGAATTCCTTCCTATACAAGTGGTATGCCTGCTGTATCAGGTCTTCTGGATTTAAAGATTCTTCCGGCATTAGATTATTGGGAAGTTGGCGTAGAAGGAACAGCAGATTTGACTGCACTTAAGGTGGAAGTAGCCCTCACCTTGATGAAAGCTTATGGCGGTGTGCCTGGTGTGGATAAGATGTATTTCTACGTAGAGGGTTCTACCCCTGGTATTAACGTGGATGGATATGGAGTTTTCTGGATTCAAGGACTTGGTGGAGGTATGGATAATGTCTATGACACAATTTATTGTGTAAGCAATGTGCCTCCAATTACATTGTTGCTTTCGGGTAAATTTGCATTGTTTGCTACGTTGGAATCAAGAGCTGATTTGGAACTGGGATTAAGAGGATTTTCTGTTTCGCTTTCAGAAATTGGATTTAACGGAATTTCTTTGATTGATAAATTAGGTTTGTCGACATATTGGTATCCGGATTTAAAACTTCGTGCATCTGTGGCAGTGAATATTTTGGATATTATAGAAGGTGGAGGATATTTTGCTATTGAAAAAAACTCGAAAACAAATAAATATTTCTGGGAAGGTTTTATAACAGCATCCATACAAACACCGGATATACCTGTGATTGGTTCTGTCAAAATAGGTAGTGCGTCCCTCGGCTTGAATGCGGATAAAATATGGGGAGCATTACAGGTTATTAAAATAGATATGGGTGTTACCTATTATTGGGGCGGCGATGTAGATTTCGGCTTTGGAAAATATGATGCGCCAGAACCTACATATCCGATTGCATTATTGACAGCACAAGTTGGTGTGGATGAGGAAACCGGGGAAAACATATATATGTGCCTTGGTACAAATGCAGTATTGCTGGCATCTGAAACAAGTACTTCCAGTGAGGCTTCCATTACAAGTAGTGTGGACCGTATGAATCATACAATCGTTCTGGGTGGATATAAAGCTTATAGAGATATTGTATTGAATATGAAATTTAATGCAGAAACACTCGAAGAGGCTGAGGCGATTGCAAAGGGTGATGTTTATGGCAATGAAGGAATACGCTTGGTTGCAGCAGATGATGACACTATTGCGTATACCTTAAATTGGTTAGATAACTCAATAAATGCAGATGAGCAGGCAGATAGCAATGCAATATTCTTTTATGATGAGGAATCAAAACAGGCGACAGTGACCATTTCAATTACCGAACAGGAATATTATGACCACGATTGGATGCTTACTTCTTCTGCAAGCACAGAGGTTGCATTGTATGAGATGGCAAAGATGGCATCAGTGGACCAGATTTCTTACACATATAATGAGAGTAATGATAGAATCACAGTGGATTGGAACGGCTATCAGCTAGAAGATTTTGAATCGCTTTCTCTTGTAGCAGTTGATGAAGAAGGAAATAGCTATGTATTGTATCAGACCGAATATTATGGAATTATTTCCGGCGGTGTGGCAAATGCTACTAGTGGAAGAGTTATTTTTGAAGTGCCAGGTTCACTCCCAAGCGGAAACTATACGATTCAGCTTGTTGCAAGTAGTGAAGTGGAGAATATTTGCAGTATTGTAGATGGAGACACAAGCTTTACATATGTGAATGAAAATCAGCCACAGGCTCCAGTAATTAATAATGTTGCTTTAGGTGGAGATTATAGTATTGACGCAGATGTAACAGCATCTGATACGATAAGTGATGGTTATGTAGTTACCATTTATGAAAAGCAGGTAAGCAACGGTGTGACACAGTGGGTAGGCTCTTCCCTGGGAAGTCAGTGGATCGAAGCGGAGGCGGATGGTACTTTACCATCAACAGTTACGGTTGGCGGACAATACAGTAAGGTTGCTTATGTGGATGCAGAGGGAAATGTTGTATCTGCGGAGGATGCAGCGAGTAGAGATGATGTGACCGAAACAACTCTTCTTGTAGGTCTTGAAGCAGATAAAACATATCGTATTGGAATCGTTGCATACAATCAGGATGAAGAAGGAAATGAATTATTTTCTGCAGAAGTGTACAGTGATGAAATTATTATGAAAGCTCCTGTTAAGCCAAATGTTTCAATTAAGGCAGAAGAGGCGATAAGTCTTGAGGATACTACAGGCATTACAGAAAAAATTGATTATGTAACATCTGGAAAAGTAGATTTGCTTATTACATCCGATATGATGATTCGTGGACAGTGGAGTCTGGATGCAGGTGCACAGAAAGGAACATTTGCTACAGGCGACAGTACTACAATCACATTAGGAGCAGAGGAAGAAAATGCTTTGGAGGATGGAGAACATAGTATTACTTTAACAGGAACCAATGAAAACGGTGATTCATTTACGACTGTTTATCGTTTCTATGTAAAATCAACCACTCCTCGTCTACAGTTAAGTGCACCATTTGCAGGTGAGTTCTTTGGAGAAACCGTTCATGTTACAGGACTTGGTGATCCTGGATCAACCATTTTTGTTTTGGTAGATGGTGTTGCTGTAGGCAGTGCTATAGTGGATGACAACAGCGAATTTGATATTGCAGTAGCAATGGATATGACAAAATATAGTCAGACAATCTCTGTGTATGCAGAAAATGAACTTGGAACACGCGGCACGCAGTATGATCTTACATTAATAAATGAGATAGTAAGTGATGCTGATGTTTCTCTTGCTATTTATATTGGTGGAAAGAATTATACGAATCAGATAGTTCCAGCTGGAACTTCTGGAAAAGTAGAACTTCGCGTGGTAACAGAGGATCAGAGCTTGGCAATTCCTGAGAATAGCTTACTTGGAGATCAGGCAGAATGGGATTTGTTTATTGCAGAAGGTAATGCATCGCTTAATGGTATGTATCTTTCAACAGATAGTGATGTGAATGGTATGCTTAAGGTTCAGTTTGAAGATTACGATGTTGCGACAATTCTTGGTGGAAACAAGATGACAAGAAATATGGAACGCATTGTAAATCTTCCGGTAGAAGATGAAAGCTACACATTAACAGCCTTAACGGATACAACGGTTACATATGGCGGAAGTTTCCTATTCAAGGTGGAAATTGCAGAAGGCTATGTGGCTTCAAGTAATTTTGCAGTGAAAGCAAATGAAACAGTTCTAGAGCAAAAAGAAAATGGTATGTATGCGGTTACAGATATTTTTGAAAATATTACTATTACAGTAGAAGGTATAGAAAAAGAAGTAATTGTACCAAATGAATACACGGTAACTCTGCCAACAAATCAGGAAGGCTACACAGTAACAGCAGTTACAAGCTCAACTGTAACAGAGGGAGGAACCTTCCAGTTTAAGGTAGAGCTTGCAGATGGATACGTGGCAGGTGAAGAGTTTGCTGTAAAAGCCAATGGAGCAGCAGTAGAAGTCGGAGCAGATGGTATCTATACAGTTACAAATGTAACAGAGAATATCACAGTAACCGTAGAAGGTGTAGAAAAAGAAGTAATTGTACCAAATGAATACACGGTAACTCTGCCAACAAATCA
>CAYMTP010000007.1:17619-34667 GCA_964393435.1 uncultured Lachnobacterium sp.
GTAGAAGTCGGAGCAGATGGTATCTATACAGTTACAAATGTAACAGAGAATATCAAAGTAACCGTAGAAGGTGTAGAACGTGTAGAAGAAGAGAAAGAGCCAGTAGAGGTTCCAAATACAGGGGATGCTCCAATGGTCAGTGTATGGCTCTTGACGTTGGGTATATTGCTTGTATTAATGGGTGTATTTAAAAGTGACTCGCGAATGAAACAGAAAGAAGATGTATAAAAATATAAGAATTTACTTTTTGCCTCCTTCGTGGTATATTAAGTACTGGTAATTTGAACCATACAAACTTTAAAAATCACAAAACCTAAGTAAATTCAAGGTTTTTTAAGGAGGAAATATAGAAAATGAAACTAGGTATCGTAGGTTTACCTAACGTAGGTAAAAGTACATTATTCAACGCATTAACAAAAGCAGGAGCAGAATCCGCAAACTATCCATTCTGTACCATCGATCCAAACGTAGGGATTGTACCAGTTCCAGATGAAAGATTAAAACTTCTTGGAGAATTATATAAGACAAGAAAAGTAACTCCAGCGATTATCGAATTCGTGGATATCGCAGGTTTGGTTAAAGGTGCTAGCAAAGGAGAAGGTCTTGGTAACCAGTTCCTTGCAAATATCCGAGAAGTAGATGCAATTGTGCATGTTGTACGTTGTTTTGAGAACTCGAACATCGTTCATGTTGACGGAAGTATTAATCCTGTACGTGATATTGAGACAATCAACCTGGAACTTATTTTCTCTGACCTGGAAATCTTAGAGCGACGTATTGCAAAGGTTGCGAAACAGGCCCGTATGGATAAGACACTTGCAAAAGAATTAGAACTTCTCGAAGCAATCAAAGCTCATTTGGAAGAGAGCAAGATGGCTCGTACTTTTGAAGTACCAGAGGATGAAGATATGCAGGCTTGGTTTGCAGGCTACAATCTTCTTACTGCAAAATCCACTATTTATGCAGCAAACGTAGAAGAAGACGATTTGGCAGATGATGGAGCAAACAATCCACACGTAGAAGCTGTTCGTAAATTGGCAGCAGAAGAGAACAGTGAAGTATTTGTTATCTGTGCACAGATTGAACAGGAAATCGCTGAATTAGACGATGATGAAAAGGCAATGTTCTTAGAAGACCTTGGATTAAAAGAGTCAGGTCTTGAAAAACTTATCAAAGCAAGCTATAGCTTACTTGGTTTGATTAGCTACTTGACCGCAGGTGAAGATGAATGTAGAGCTTGGACTATCAAGAAGGGTACGAAAGCACCTCAGGCGGCTGGTAAAATTCATAGTGACTTCGAGCGTGGATTTATCCGTGCAGAAGTAGTAAATTATCAGGATTTATTAGAATACGGCAGCCTTGCAGCAGCAAAAACAAAGGGTGTTGTAGGAACCGAAGGAAAAGAATACGTTGTAAAAGATGGCGATGTAATGCTTTTCTTATTCAACGTATAGTAACGATTAAAATTAAAACGCATAGTATAAACCAGAGGAGGTTTATGCTATGCGTTTTTTAGATTTGTGTGACAAGGAAGTAATCAATATCAATAATTGCTGTTATTTAGGACATGTTCGGGATATGGAGTTTGACGAGTGCAGTGGTTGTATCTGTGCAATTATTGTTCCTGGTCCAGGAAAGTACATGGGATGCTTCTGTAGAGAAGAGGAATTTATAATTCCGTGGTGTAATATTGTGCGAATTGGACCAGATATTGTGCTTGTGAACTTGAATGATGAAATGAGACACAAAATTTAGTGCTCGTTGTTGACAAAAACCGCAATATAAGGGTATACTTACACTATATTATTATGCATTAATAGGCAGAAGCGGAGGTACCCTATGAAGTGTCCATTTTGTAGCAGTGAAAATACGAGAGTAATTGACTCACGTCCAGCGGATGATAATAATTCTATCAGACGCCGTAGACTTTGTGATGATTGTGGAAAACGTTTTACCACTTATGAAAAAGTAGAGACTATTCCACTCATTGTCATCAAGAAAGATAACATTCGTGAACAGTATGACCGTTCCAAGATTGAGGCTGGTGTACTTCGTGCTTGTCACAAACGTCCTATTTCAGCAGACCAGATTACAAAATTGGTTGACGAAGTAGAAGTAGAAGTGTTCAACAGAGAAGAGAAAGAAATTCCAAGTACTGTTATCGGTGAAATCCTTATGGATAAGTTAAAAGACTTGGATTCTGTTGCTTATGTTCGTTTTGCGTCTGTATATCGTGAATTCAAGGACGTAAACACATTTATGAACGAATTAAAGAAAATGTTAGGTTAATGAGAGGATTGCAGATGTTTGTTTCTGAGGTTCGCCATAGCGATGTAATATATAGTTACAATTCCATACGTCTAAATGTGCTTCGTAAAGAAATGGTAGAGGCAGACCGCTGTAATCAGAAGCTGGATATGAAAAAAGCACTAGCGGATATGGCGAAAGATTTTTCTTTGCAGCAGTATCAGTATTTTGTTGGGAAAAACGATAAGAAAAATGATGATATTGTTTTTCGAACTGGTAGAAATTTTGCATTATAGGAACTAATTAGGGGAAGAATCTCCCGTCGAGATTCTTTCCTTTTTTAAGATGAGGACATAATATGAGTATATTTTTTCCGGGAGAATATTTAGACTCCACCTATGTGATCGATTTTGATAAATTATATAAAGATGGCTATCGTGCTGTGATTTTTGATGTGGACAATACATTGGTACCACATGGTGAACCAGCAGACGAAAGAGCGAAAGAGTTGTTTGCACATCTGAAAGAACTAGGATATTCTTGCATGTTGTTATCTAACAATAAGGAGCCTCGCGTAAAGATGTTTAATGATGTAGTTCAGGTAAACTACATTTTTAAAGCAAATAAACCAATGCCAGGAAACTATAAGAAGGCGATGGAAATTATGGGGACCACCACAGAAAATACACTTTTTGTGGGAGACCAGATTTTTACGGATGTAATGGGTGCGAATATCGCAGGTATTCGTACTATTTTAGTAAAACCAATTCATCCAAAGGAAGAGATTCAGATTGTATTAAAACGAATACCTGAAAAATTAATATTGTTTTTCTACAAAATTACTCGTAAAGTATTTGGTGAGAAGTATGAAAGCTCAAGAAAAGGAGAATAATTATGAGAATTGCAATCGGTAATGATCACGCAGCTACAGCTCTTAAATTTGAAATTGTGGAGTATCTAAAAGAATTAGGACACGAAGTAGTAAACTTTGGGACTGATACAAACGACAGCTGCAACTATCCAGAAATTGGTGCACGTGTTGGACATGCAGTAGTGGAAGAAGGTTTTGACTGCGGTATCCTTATTTGTGGTACAGGTGTAGGTATCTCTATTGCAGCAAATAAAGTAAAAGGTGTTCGTGCAGCAGTGTGCTCTGATGTAACTACAGCACATCTTGTTAAAGAACACAACAACGCAAATATCCTTGCTTTTGGTGCTCGTATTGTAGGCAGCGAGCTTGCAAAAGATATCGTAAAAGCATATTTAGAAGCAGAATTTATGGGTGGAAGACATCAGATGCGTGTGGATATGATTTCAGATTTGGAGAAATAATCAAAATTTCTTGATATTTGCTTGTTTTCAAGGAAAAACAAGTTGAAATATAGGCTGTTTTATAGTAAAATATTCGGAGAATTGTGTAAACACATATTTTAAGGAGGAAGGTCGTAATGATTACAGCAGGCGATTTTAGAAATGGTATGACTATCGAATATGATGGAAATATCTGTCAGGTTATCGAATTTCAGCATGTTAAACCTGGTAAAGGTGCAGCATTTGTTAGAACAAAATTACGTAACATCATCAGTGGTGGTATCGTAGAAACAAGTTTCCGTCCAACAGAAAAATTCCCACAGGCTCGTATCGATAGAAAAGATATGCAGTACTTATATGGTGATGATGATTTCTACAACTTCATGGATGTAGAGACATATGACCAGATTAGCTTAACAAGAGAATCTGTAGGCGATGCTCTTAAATTCGTAAAAGAAAACGAAATGTGTAAAGTATGTTCACACAATGGCAATGTTTTTGCAGTTGAACCACCATTGTTCGTAGAATTAGAAATCACAGATACAGAACCAGGTTTCAAAGGCGATACAGCTACAGGTGCTACAAAACCAGCGATCGTTGAAACAGGAGCAAAGGTTATGGTTCCTTTATTCGTTGAAATTGGAAACGTAATCAAAATTGATACACGTACAGGTGAGTATTTATCCCGCGTATAGTCAAGCAAAGATGAAAATGAGCGATATGCAAGTTTACTTGCGATATCGCTCTTTTTTTATCTTTGCTTGACTATACACATTTTCTTTTCACTACCACCACAAGTTCCACTGTCACCAGCACTGCTGCAACAATCATCGAGATAATATAAGCATACATACCATACAAAGGCACAAGAAACCAAATGGCAAGGATGCGAATTGCACAGCCTGACAGGTTACATGCCAATGTTAGAGAGGCATAGCCTAATCCATTTACAATACTGCTGAGGAGGCCGGAAGTATACATAAAAGGACAAAGAATACTTAAAGTACGGATATAAAATCCAGCTAATGTATTATCAAATATGTAGGTGCCGAACCAATCGGCGGATAGTAGAAAAATAAAGGTACATAGGGAGCCTAGAGTGATACCGCAACAAAGGGCTCCTTTTATTGTGTCTAAAACTGCACATATGTCGCCTCTGGATTTTGTTTCCGAGATGCGAGGGAGCAGTAGCACAGAAAGGGAATTGGTAATGGCAGAAGGAAAAAAGATTACGGAAAGTGCCATACCAGTCAGTATTCCAAAGTGACTAAGTGCTTCATCTGAGCTATAACCAAAAGCAACCAGTTGTTGTGGAAGCAATAGGTTTTCCAAACTGTGGCTTAAGGTCATTAGAACATGGTTTAAGGTTAGTGGGATTGCCATAATGCCGAGAGCCTTTAAAGGGGGTACTAGTTTGTGGATTGCTATGGATGATGGGTTAAACGACATAGCAGATTTGCTATCATTTTTATGTACATCACCTGAAAACATATATGCTGTCACATTTACCAAAAGCCCTGCTAATTCACTTATAACTAATCCCAAGACTGCATGAATTGGCTCAAAAGGACGCCCTTGTTCCTGTAAAACCTGATAAATAATCAATGTGCCAAATACACGAGCCAATTGTTCTACAATCTGACAGATTGCAGGCGGAATCGAATTTTTTTTGCCATAGTAATAGCCATTAAAACAGGCATGAATCGCGGCAGGGACCAGCGAGTAGCTCATAAGCTGGAGCAATTCTGTGGTACGCGTCTCTTTTAAAACATCCGAAGCAATCCATGGTGCCAGAAAATAGACAAATACAGCCAATACGCCAGATAATACCACAGATAGCAGCACGCCAACGCCAAGATATCGATGGGAAGCTTTTTCGGAGGCTACATAATGTGAAATTGCAGTTTGGATGCCGCTTGCTGATACCGCTAAGCAAAGAGTAAATACTGGAAAAATCAACTGATATAAACCTAGTCCGCTAGCACCAATGATTCGCGACAGGAATATTCTATAAAAGAAGCCCAGTATTCTGCTTATGATACCAGCACCTGTGAGAAGCACGGTGCCGAGAATTAAGGGGTGTTTTTTTATTTGGGAAAGAATAATGGATACCTCCAAAAGGGGCTTTGTAAATAGTATATGTGGAGAGGTGAATTGTATGAACAATCAAATCTATCTGGATCATGCAGCAACGACAGATATGTTACCAGAGGTCGCCTATGCCATGGAGCCATATTATATAAAAAAATATGGAAATGCATCCGCCACATATGAGCTAGGGGCAGAGGCGAAACACGCAATCGAACTTGCGAGAGAGTCGATTTCTGCAAGTATTCATGCAAAACCGAATGAGATTTATTTCACATCTGGCGGAAGTGAGGCGGATAATTGGGCGATAAAAGGAATGGCAGAAGCACGAAAAATGCAAGGGCGACATGTCATTACGTCCCAAATTGAGCATCATGCCATTTTGCATTCCTGCGAACATCTGGAAAATCAAGGCTACAATGTGACGTACCTGAATGTCAATAAAGATGGTATTGTAAAGGTTGCCGATTTGGAACAGCTGATCAAGGAAGGCGAAAAATCAAGTCGTTTACAAGATAAAACCGCCTTGATTTCCATTATGTATGGGAATAATGAAATCGGAACCTTACAGCCTGTGGATGAGATAGGCTTTTTGGCACGAAAACACAATATTCCGTTTCATACGGATGCTGTACAGGCGATAGGACAGATACCGATTTCGGTGAAACGTTTACCAGTGGATATGTTAAGCTCCAGTGCACACAAATTTCATGGTCCAAAGGGCGTAGGATTTTTGTATATAAGAGAAGGCGTGAAACTATCCTCTTTTATTCATGGAGGTGGGCAGGAAAGTGGCAAAAGAGCTGGGACTGAGAACGTGGCAGGAATTGTAGGTATGGCAAAAGCATTGTCCATAGCGACCAAAGAAATGGAGCGAAAAACTAAGGAAATTACAAACTTGCGGAATTATTTCATAAAAAGGGTCCTTCAGGAAATTCCAGACAGCAGATTGAATGGACATAGCAAAAAACGACTTCCTGGAAATGCAAATTTTTCGTTTCAAGGAGTATCAGGGACAGCATTGCTCGTTTTGCTGGAGGAAGAGCGGATATATGCATCGGCAGGCTCAGCCTGTAGTGCAGGCTCAACCAGTCTGTCTCATGTGATAAAGGCGTTAGAAGTGCCAAAAGAATACGCCTATGGAACTATCCGCTTTACTCTGGGGCGTGAAACCACACAGGAAGAGCTGGATAAAACCATAAGCGTTTTGAAAAAATCTGTGCAAATCCTTCGACAAGAAGGATAAAACGCATATTATATAGCAGGGATAAAGTTTCGTATGGCGTTCCCAACACCATCCTCTTCATTAGAGGTGGTAATGTAATCGGCGATTGCCTTAATGTCATCAGAAGCATTTCCCATAGCAACCCCAATGCCAGCGGCGTTTATCATAGAAAAATCATTTTCGGAATCCCCCATCGCCATGGTCTGTTCCAATGTGGTACCAAGATAGGAGGCAAGGAATTCTAATCCTTCTTTTTTGGTTACGCCAGCTTTACTGATTTCAAAGTTGTTGAAACCGCCGCAAACAACTGTAGTAGCAGCATTAGCCTTAAGAAACTTTAGGGTTTCATCACGATGGAGGAAGGTTCCATCTGGCTGTGGATAGAAATTCAAATTGATTTTTTGAATCTTTTTGCCACAGTCACTTACATACGTCATTAAATCTGCTACAGGAGTTCGAGTGGCAATCATATAGTTTCTCAAAGATTCTGGTACGTCCAATCGCCCGATATTTTCTCTACAGCGAATTGGCGTAAAGCCGACCCCATCCATATAGATATCAATGTGGATTTCTTTGCTAAGTATCCAATCTAAAATAGGCATAACAGTTTCGATATCCATGCCGTTTTCATAGAGACATTCTTTTCCATCAATTCGATAAATAGAAGCACCATTTGTAGTAAGAGCATATTCGATAGCGGTATCTGTTATTTGTTCAAAAGGCAGTCCGTTAAAAGGGCGACCTGTGGAAATGACTATTTTAACTCCCTGACTAGCGGCACGGTTTAATTCCGCTTTTGTCATTGCAGTGATTCTTCCCTCATGGTTAAATAAGGTGCCGTCTAAATCTAGGGCAATTAACTTTATTTTGTCCATAAATTTACCTCTCCAAAAAATTTGGGAAGCCAAAAATCTGATTCATATCACATTCGAGGATTTCACAACACGCAAAAAGGAAGGAAACGGTTGGGTTTTGTGTTCCTTTTTCCACGCGGTTATAGGAATAGATGGAAATGTCCACCTCCATAACCTGTAGCTTTGCAACCATTTCATTTTGTTTGATATTCTTTTGCTTGCGAAGCTCTGCAATATTCTTCCCAATATTAATATTATTTACTTGAATTACTCTGTCAATACTTTTTTCATTTTTCATAATTGCACCTCTCGGCAATACTGTTTGCAATTATTTTATGTGGCATATAAGAAAAATAATTGCACGAGAATGCAATTGTTGTTATAATATGCAAATAACAAATGAGAGAGGATTTTAAAATGAATTATGAAGAACTAAAACAATATTTAAAAGATGTACAAACCTTGGAAAAGCAATTACACATATATAAAGAAATTGCTCATCAATATGAAAAAAGCATGCAAAAACTAGAAAGAGAGAAAAATACAGTCTTTTTATATGAATGGGAAGAAAGATCAGGCAAGGGAGCTTATCGAACAAATCATGTGATAACAATTCCAGAATATAAACCAAAATATCTGGGGGAAAGAAGAGATAGACGTGGTCATAAAGAATATGTATATGGTTTTTCAGGAGTACGAGATATGTTTCGAAATATTCCAGAACGTTGGTGGGACGAGGAAATGTATCGATTGGAGAAACAGGAGCACAATAAGTATCGTTGGTTTCATACCATTGTAATGCTCATTGCATTCGCAACAGGTGGGGTTGGAAGTGTTTTTATTCAAAATATAGCTCCATTTCTGGTAGCGGCAGTTCTTGGTGGCATCGTATGTTATTATGTAGGAAATGAAAAACAAAAAGAATATCTTCCAGGTGATCCATTTTTCGAGAAATTCATGGCTGTTTATGAGAAAAAATATAATGCAGATCTAAAAAAGAAGAGAGCAGAGTATACTCCACAATTTGAATATGTAGAAAATGAGTACAAAACGCTAGTGGTTCCTAAATTGGAAAATACAAGATTGTTATTGGAAGAGATGTATGCAATGGATATCTTGCATCCAGAATACAGAAACTTCGTAGCCACAACGCAGTTGTATGAATACATAAGAGATGGTCGTTGTACGGGACTAGAAGGAATTGAAGGTGCATATAACTTATACGAAGAAGAACTGCGTCAAAATATAATCACTACGGATTTGGATTTGAGTATTTATCAGTTGGAGAAATTAAGCGGGACGATGCATAGTATGGTGTCAGCATTGAAATATCAAGAAAGTCTGATTGATAAAATAAAAGAGCAGTTATTAAATGTAGAAGAGAATACTGTGTTAAAGGAATACAACAAACAAAGCAATGTGAATTGTGAGAATATTGCAAATCTATATAAAATATAAAATTAAAACCTCTAGGCAATACCTAGAGGTTTTAGTAGCGAGAGGGGGATTCGAACTCAATCTTGCAAATTTTCATATTCAAAAAATGCTGAAAGAAAGGGCTTTCCGTATCTCGTATTTATAAAGTGTAACAAAAGTGTAACTAAAATGTAACCTATATATTGAAAGACAATTCTCATCAAAAAGAATTGTCTTTTTTCATTCTACTATCTATGGATATTCTCCCATTCTGTACATTTATTTTCTAAAAGTTCAAAGTCGGGAGTTGCATTTTTTATGTAACCGATATCCATTCTCTTCTTTTTTTGATTGACATAAACTGGATTTATGTGTTTTTTAACTATGTCTGGTTCATTTTTTCTTAAGAACTGTACTTGCTTTTGCAACAATGTTTTATATGCAACATCTGACACACTATTTATATCAAATGATACCAATTCCGAATTAGGTACGGGTATCATATTATTACATTGTAACTTTCCAAAGAAATCAATCTCACCTTTAGAATCCTTCTCATACATATATACAACAGGAACTGTTGTATCCTTGAGCAATTCTATTCTATCTTTGTATGAAACAAATGAAAAATCACTTGGAAGTGTGTCTCCCGAATAATCTTTAATTTTGTAATCCTTTAGATACTTAGGGGAACTCAAAGGAATTACATAGTTATATCCATTTTTCTGTGTAATAACTCCTAAGAATTTTCTTTTGTTTTTTTCGTCCGCATTTGACAAAATCTTTTTCGGTTCAAATGTTCTCAAATACTTTACATAGTCTACTGTAACTTCGTATAATTCCATATTTCTCCATAGTATACAAAAAAGGCAAAGAAAACTTTGCCTTTTCGTCTCACACTTAACGGCAGTGACTCTCCAAATATTTTCGTCTCACACTTAACGGCAGTGACTCTCCAAATATTTTCATTTCACACTTAACGGTAGTGACTCTCCAAATAAAATTGCCTTTAACATAACCATTATATCAAACGCAACTTATCTTTGTATAATTATAGTATGACAAAAAAACTATTTTGTCAAATGATTTTTCATTCTAGTATAGTATGCTCTTTTTTACGAATTTATAATCATTGCTTTACTTCATTTTCATCTTCATCAATGAATTCCATAATATCGGAAACTTCACATTTTAACAACTTGCACAACTGATTAACAGTATTTGTAGAAATACTATTCCCTTGTTGAATGGAATAATATGTTGCTCTTGAAAAGCCAAGTTTTTCAAGTCTGTATGAAGATATTTTCTTTTCTTTCATTGTCTTAAACAAGGGGGCAAAACTAATCAAAATTCATATCTCCTTTTGCTTGATATCTTAATATTATTTGCAAAGTCATTTCTTGACTATGTATGAATATCCGAGTATAATTATGTACGAATATTCATACACAAAGATTATGTGATGAAAAGACAAAACACTTATCAAAGGAGAAGAATTTTATGGAAACAAATGAACTGAAACAATATTTGAAAGACGCCTATGAATTAGAAAGTCAACTCTTTAGTTTAAATACTGTAAAAACCAAATTAGAAAATCAGTTAGAAGAATATCAATACGCAAGAGATTCTGAACTTAAAGGTAATGAATACTATCTTGGCTATTCTTCATCATATTGCTGGCCAAATGGGCCAACTCGTTATAATCGTGGTATCAAAAGTGATTCAGTAAAAGGCGAAACCTTGAAGTCTGCAATCAATTCTATTGAGACCTATAAAGGATGGTCAATAACTGGTCTTTGGCCTGAAAAATGGGAAAAAACATCGGAGTTTAAAAGAATTGTAAGAGATGGCGAAAACGCACAGAAAAAATATAATTCCAATCATGATGATTATGGTGCAAATGGTATTATTATAGTTTTAGTTTGTGCAGTTATATTTGCAATTTTATGGTGGAATTTATCTCTTCTAGGTGGTGCTAGTATTATAGTTCCTGCTATTCCTACTGTAATAATTTTTGTAATACTGAAAATTTTAAGTGGACGCCTCAATTCTCGAGATTTCGGACTTAGCAAAGCAAGAACCAATTTTGCTACATTATTGGATAAATATTATAAAGATGATATGAAAAAGAAATACACATGGACTAATGAAAGATGTGTCTACATCTCCGAAAAATACAAAGAGGAACTTCTTCCATCTATCATCGAAACAGAAAATACATTGAAAAAGGTATATTCCAAAAACATCATACACCCAAAATACAGAGATTTTGTTGCAGTATCTCAAATCTATGAATACATTGATACAGGTCGTTGTACAGAATTAGAAGGACCAAATGGAGCATATAATTTATTCGAAAGTGAACTAAGACAAAATCTTATTATTGAAAAAATAGATACCATTATTGAAAAATTAGACCAATTAAATAGAACGATGTCATATGTTGCAAGTTCTATTGATTACTCAAATGTATTATTAACAAATGTTTGTCATTCATTAAACACTATTGAGACTAACACCGCTATTACTGCTTCAAATGCTGCTTTAACTGCTTACAACACTCAATGTACTGCTTACAACACAGAACTCTTGAGAAGATACAGTTAATAAACTTCCTAGCACTCCTTTCGAGGAGTGCTTTTCTTTTGTCTGCATATAATCTAAAAAGGGGGTGTATCAAAATGAGTAAATATGAAATGTATCAAGACCTAGACAGATGGTACAGAAAACAAGCCATCAAAACTTTTCCAATCTACCTTTTTGAAAGAATAAAACAAAGGCTTTTATGAATGTCCCTGTAAAATGCTCTCATTATAATGTTCACATTATACTGGGACATTCATAAAAGTTTTAAGGGGGGTCAAACACCTTTACTGTTGTTTTTTCTTTTTCGATTTCGTATAAGACTATTGTAACAATAAAAAAAGCAGTTGGAATTACCAACTGCGGAATTGAAGAAAAGAGATTGTGAGGACTTCTTTCATTCATTTATACTAATATTATACACTTCGAAAGAAATAATATAACCATAACTAGCCTAACTCTTTTCTTCGTAAAGAATGAAAGGAGTTATTTTTATGTCAGAAAAGAAAATCATAGCCAAATCAAGAAAATGGCAAATCACAATCAACAATCCATTGGAACACAATATGTCTCATAATGAAATTAAGAAAATTCTCAACACCCTACCATCACTCATTTATTGGTGTATGGCAGATGAAAAAGGCTTAAAAGAAAATACACCTCATACCCATATTTACTTTTGTTTAAAAAATGGTATTCGCTTTACAACTCTACAAAAGAAATTTCCAAAGGCTCATATTGAAAATGCAGTTGATACCTCTGCTCATAACAGAGACTACATTCGAAAAGATGGAAAATGGAAAGATACTGCAAAAAATGAAACCTCTATTGAGGGAACTTTTGAAGAAAGCGGAGAACTACCAAAAAATGAGTTTACTTTTGCAAGCAATCAGCAATTCTATGGTACATTGTACCAACTCATTAGTGATGGTTTAACTGATGGGGAAATCATTGCATATAACCCTAATTACATACCTCATTTGAAACAATTTCAACTTATCCGCAATGCAATCAATGAGGGAAGTTGTTCTTATCAATACAGGAACTTGGAAATCCATTATGTCTATGGTGCAAACAGATGGAAGAAAATTGAAGAAATCCGAAACACTTACGGATTGGAGAATGTTTACAGTATTTCTGACTATGAAAAACCATTTGATGATTATTCAAGCCAAGAAGTAATTATTTTTGAAGAATACCAAGAGAGTCTTCCATTTTTGTCCTTAAATCATTACTTGCAGAAATATCCAATCAAAGTAGGCAGCAATCCGAACAAGAAAACTGCCTGTTATACCAAGGTATACATTGTTTCGAATATTCCTGTGCAGAAACAGTATCAAAATGAACAAGTCAATTTTAATGGGTATTCTCATTTATTCCTAGACAAAATCAACAGTATCACTTACTGCAAAGATACCAATACAGAAATCAATCATGATATGAGTGTTTACTATGTTGATGATGAAGAATTTTTACCATTTGGGGAAGACACAACTACCCCTTAAAAGCCTAGTATTACCTTTTAAGGGGTAGTTGTGCCTTGTGTCAACTTTAATCCTAGACCGCAGATTATAAGGCTTTACAGATGGAACAGAGGTTGTGCCAACTCTGTGACAGGCTAAAGCCTTGTGACAGAATAACCTCTTTGAAAAAGCAATATCATATAGTAACCCTATAAAAAGACCTATGATATTGCGATTATAAGCCATAGGCAACAAATAAAAAGAGGAGGAAATCGAAGAAAAGGAGGCATTTATTTTTTATTGAAAAATATGGGGAATAAACAGAGCAACAAACTTGTTTGGTTGCGGTTATTCCCCTAACGGACTTAAAAAGGTTTAGCCATTCTTTCCTACAAAAGATGGTGTAGAAATCTGCTTTTTGCAGACTGAACAAAGGAGGGATTTTATATGAATATCAAACAAGAAATCCAAGACTGCAAAAGCAGAATAAAGAAATACCAAAACCAAAGAAACAACTGTTTCACTGATGACCTTAAACAACATCTGGATTATCAGTTGCGACAGGAACAACTCAAACTTGAGAGTTTTGAATTGTTGCTTGACCTCTCCCAAAAGGTAGGTGAGCACTATCAGTAGAAAGACCTCATTCAAGGAACTAATACACCGACAGTTAAACTCTCTTTCCTGTTTCGGACAATCCAAATACCAAGCCAAACAACAATCTTACCAACAGGGAAACCAAGGTAAAGTCCAAGGGATTTACAGTAAACAAACTATGAAGATTTACAAAACTGTTGGAAATGAGTTCAACTCTTGGAGCAAGTCCAAGGGCTACCGCTTTCACTCTCTTTCCGAAGTAAAGGACACTCACATCATTGAGTATCTATCCGAAAGGCAGACCGCAGAAAAATCCGCTTGGACTATTTCAAGAGACCTATCTGCTCTCAACAAGATTTTTGGTAGGTCAATCACAAAGAAACAAGCAGGCTTGAAGTCTCGCAAAAATGCAGACATTAAGAACAACAGAGGTTTTGGAAACAATTACCGCAATTCCATCTACAAGAAAAATCAAGCACTTACAGATTTCATTTCAGCAACTGGCATACGAAGACAATCTGTTGCTACCATCTGTCCATCAAATGCTATAAGGGATAATGATGGAACTGTGATAGGCTTTCACGTTGTAGAAAAAGGCGGTAAATCAAGGAATGCTTGTGTGCTCAAAAGCAAACAGGCAGAAATCACAAAATTTGTAAATGAAAGCATTTCTAAAAATGGTAATGCTCCATTTTGGAGTGTTCCAAGTAAAAATCTCAATACGCATTGGTACAGGGGTCAATATGCAAATTCCTTGTATGAGGAGCTGCTGAACGCAAAAAATAGCGGTCAAGACTACTATGATGGCTATCGTAGTACATTCATCAATGAAAGTAAATTTGAACACGCTATCCAAGGAAACGGGGTAACAGTAAAATGCTATGATACACAATGCCTTGCATGTGTTTCTCAATCTTTGGGACATAACCGCATTGATGTAGTCTACTCCAATTACTTGAGCAGATTTCATTAGACACCTTTTTTGAATAATACTTTCTATCTCCTACTATCATAATAATGTATTTAGTATGAAAACCGTACAAGTCGGTAAGGTAGGAAACTCGTTTTATCAAAGACCCCTGAACAATTTTTTTGATTGTTCGGGGGTCTTATGTTTTTTGATGAACTATCATATTTTTTGCCAAATTGCCATAATGATTTTTACAGAAAATTTTCATCACAAATCCAATAGGCATTGTGATGATTTTACGAAAATTGAATACAGGGGCAAATAGAACCGCCATATTACAGCAATTTTTTGTTGAATTTTGTATACTGGTATTATGGGGATTCTATTGGCCAATAGTTATCCAAGCAACTTGAAGACCCAAGATAGGACTTAAGACAAAAGTCGGTATTATTCCTATCTGCCTATTGCGAAAGGATAACTGATAGATGAATTTATATATAGATAAAAAATTACTTGATGAAACACTTACACATGGTATTATTGACATTAACGAGATACGGGATTTGGTAGAACAAATGAACCGTACTAAATTAGAAAACTTATACACCGAAGCAAAGGAACAACGCAAAGTTTGGAAAGGAGAGGGAAAAGACCAGCGTTGGAAATTTCGAAAGGCTGATGGCTCAATCGTAGCCAAAGCAAGTGAAGAAAAACTCAAGGAGTTCTTTATGGAATACACCAAAGAGAACTACCTGGGGGAACAGAAAAACAAAATGACCTTTGGAGACTTGTACTCTGCTTGGTTGGATTACAAAGAGGAATTTGTTGGAATTAAGAAAGGGCAGTTAAATCCTAGTACATTCCGCAGATACCAAAGAGACTATGAACGTTATATCAAGGGAACTTCTTTTGATGAAATGCTTGTAGTAGACATTACTCCTGTTGACATTGAAACCTTTTTAAAATCAATGGTACAGAAACACAATCTAACCAAGAGTTGCTTAACCAACATCACAGGATACATCAAGGGAGCATTCTTCTATGCTCGTAAAAAGGAAATCCTTGAGAAAAATCCATATGACCTTGTAGACATTGCACCAATCAAAGGATTTTGCAAGGTAATCGTCAAGGCTGATGAAGACAGAATACTATCTACCGAAGAAATGACAAAACTCATTGACACTTTACATCAAAAGCAGAAATCCGATGACCTCTACATTCAGAACTATGCGATTGAACTTGCTACCTTAACAGGAATGAGGGTCGGAGAACTAGCCGCATTAAAATGGGAGTGCGTAACTGATGAATACTTGAATATTGACTTTTCCGAACACAGACTTGATTATGCAGACAAATCCTGTGAATACTACATTGGAGAGCCAAAAAGCGGTAAACACAGAAAGTTCCCAATGTCAAAGGAAATCAAAACTCTTTTGGAAAAGGTCAAAGCAGTACATACCAAGTATGGCATTACAAGTGAATTTATCTTTGCCAACAAAGAGGGCAGAGTAAATAGCCATACTATCTCTTGTACAATGAGTAGAAGATGTGAAGACGCTAATATTGAAACAAGTAGTATTCACGATATTAGACGTACAGTATCTTCACATTTGAGAACTGTTCTTCCAAAGGCAACTGTTGCAAATATGCTCGGACACTTGGAAGAAACCAACGAAAAATACTACAACTATGATGTTACATCATATGAAACAAAGTTATCCTGTCTTAAAGGAATGTATGACACATTCCAAAAGGTTGCATAAACTCTGCATAAAAATTTACATAAAACTTGCATAAAACTTTAGTGTAACAGAGTGTAACAAAGATAAAAAAACGAAACCCTTGAAAAATCAAGGGTTTCGGAGTAGCGAGAGGGGGATTCGAACCCTCGACACTACGGGTATGAACCGTATGCTCTAGCCAACTGAGCTATCTCGCCATATTTAATTTTGATGGGACCAACAGGGCTCGAACCTGTGACCCCCTGCTTGTAAGGCAGGTGCTCTCCCAGCTGAGCTATGATCCCATGTTCGTCGCTGGTTGTCAGCGACTTTGTTAGTATAACTTGTCTTAAAACAAATGTCAACAACTTTTTTGAAAAAAATAAAAATTAATTGAAAAACATAATAAAGACTTAATATAACACACTTAACAAGAGAACCGAAAGATTCTAACTTAGAAATGTCGATGCATGAAGTGTATCATGAATGATATTTCGATTCAAGTGGTAAATCCACTTATACTTATGATATAATAAAAAGAAAAGTATGGTAGAAAATTTATAATTGCGAGCAAGCGATAGGAGAATAACATGAACAAATTATTTGACTTTATAAAAAAGAACTGGCTTCTTT